>NZ_WQGP01000005.1:0-370688 GCF_013034745.1 Ruegeria lacuscaerulensis
CCGGCGACAAGATGGAGTTGGGGATCGAAGGACTGGGCGTGCAACGGCAGGATGTTGTTCAGGGCTAACCCTGGCACCAAATCACTTACCAATGGACCCCAGATCGCGTCAGCAGTCTGGGGTTTTATTTTAATGGCTGCATCAACCGAATGTCAGGTCAGCTTGGGTGCGCAAAATACCCATTCGCTAAGGCCTTGGAAATCTCGCCTCCAGTTTGTACTTTGGATACAAAATGCACTGCCCGAGATGAACACAATGCCAAGCACCCGCGCGATCCCACGGCAAAGCCTGCCAGATGTCATTACCAATGACTTGCGCGAGCGAATCCTTAGCGGCGAGATGGCCGAGGGTGAGACCATCCGCCAAGAAGCGCTGGCCGAGGACTATGATGTCTCGCGTATGCCGATCCGCGAGGCGCTCAAGCGGTTGGATGCCGAAGGGCTGGTACAATTGACCAACAATCGCGGCGCTGCCGTGACCACGCACTCGCTGGACGAAATCGCCGAGATATTCGACCTACGCGTGTTGCTCGAAGTTGACCTGTTCCGCCGCGCGATCCCACTTATGACCGAAGCCGATTTCGCCATATGCGAAAGGTTGCTGGATGAGATGGAGAAATCCTACGAAGCCTACGATGTCGGGCGCTGGGGCGGTCTGAACTATGAGTATCATAAGGCGCTTTATGCAGCGGCAGGGCGCGGGCTTACCAATGACATTCTGCAACGGGTCAATGTGCAATCGGATCGCTATGTCCGTATGCATCTAAGCGTCATGGAACAGCGCGAACCCGCCAAGCGTGATCATGGCGAGTTGCTGGCCCTTGCCCGCGCGCGCGATGTGGAAGCTGGGTGCGATCTGCTAACCCGGCACATCCAACGCACCAAAGACCAGTTGCTGGCCATGGTCACGGCAACGCGAAACCCCGAAGACTAGTGTCAGTCCAGCGGATGCAGACAGGCCACGCGATGGGCTTCGCCCGACAGCTCGGGCGGGGCTGCGCGGCATTCATCTGTTGCGAGCCAACATCTTTGCGCAAAAGCGCAGCCTTTGGGGATGTTCATGGGTGAGGGCAACTCGCCCTCCAGCTTGATCCGTTCCTTGCGCGCCTCAGGGTCCGCGCGCGGCGTGGTCGATAACAGCGCCTTAGAATAGGGATGACGGGGGGCGGCGAACAGTTGGCCTTTCGTGGCGTGCTCGACCGCGCGGCCCAGATACATAACGATCACATCATCGGCGAAGTGTTTAACTACCGACAGGTCATGCGAGATGAACAGATAGGCAAGGTTCAGGCGCTCTTGCAATTCGACCAGAAGGTTCAGGATTTGCGACTGGATCGACACGTCCAAGGCCGAGACCGGCTCGTCCAGCACCAGCACTTTGGGGTTCAGCATCAGCGCGCGTGCAATTGCGATCCGCTGACGTTGACCGCCCGAGAACATGTGCGGATAGCGGTCATAGTGTTCCGACCGCAGCCCGACCAGATCAATCATCTCGCGCGCCCGTGCTTCGCGGTCGGCGGCAGACATGTCAGGGCGGTTGATGATCAGCGGCTCCTGCAGAATTTGCCCAATCCGATGGCGTGGGTTCAATGAGCCATAGGGGTCTTGAAACACGATCTGCACCGTATCGCGCATCTGCGCCCATTTCGACGGGGTGATATCGACCCCGTCAATGGACAACGTGCCCGAGGTCGGCTCTTCGATCATTGTGACGACGCGCGCTAGCGTGGACTTACCGCAGCCCGACTCGCCGACAATCGCCAGTGTCTTGCCCGGTTGCATCGCGAAATCGACGCCGGACAAGGCCTTGACCGTGGCCGATTTAGACAACAGCCCGCCCTTGACCTCATAGTGTCGCGCCAGCGCGTTTGCCTGAACGATAGGAGCTGTCATGCCATTTCTCCGGCTGCAATTCTTTCGACATGGTGACACCGCGCCTTGCCGAACAAATCGCTATGCGGTGTGGGCGGGATGGCCTGACAGGTGACATCGGCGAACTGACAGCGTGGGCTGAACAGACAGCCTTTGGGGCGGTCGAACTGCCCCGGCACCACACCCGGAATCGTCGGCAACATTTTAGAGGTCGCCCGTTCCGGCAGCGCGCTGAGCAGCGCCGAGGTATAGGGGTGGCGCGGGGTGCGGAACAGGTCTTTGACCGGTTGTTCCTCGACCTTCTGACCGGCATATTGTACCTGCACCCGTTCGGCGGTTTCGGCCACAACGCCCATATCGTGGGTGATCAAAACCAGACCCATCCCCTGTTCATCGCGCAGCCGCACCAGCAGATCGAGAATTTGCGCCTGAATGGTGACGTCCAGCGCTGTTGTCGGCTCATCAGCGATCAGCAGCTTGGGGTTGCAGGCAATCGCCATGGCGATCATGACCCGCTGGTTCATCCCCCCTGACATCTGGTGCGGAAAAGTGTTCAACCGGCTTTCCGGCGCGGGAATGCCGACCTGATCAAACAACTCGATCGCACGTTGGTGGCGGTCTTTGCGGTTCAGGCCCAGATGGATGCGCAGCGCTTCTTTGATCTGGAAGCCCACGGTGAAACAGGGGTTCAGCGACGACATCGGCTCCTGAAAGATCATGGCGATGTCCTTGCCGATGATCTTACGCCGGTCGCGGGCCGAAATTTTGGTCAGGTCTATGCCCTCGAAACTCAGCTGGTCGGCAGTGATCGTAGCGGTCCACGGCAACAGGCCCATCAACGCCAGCATCGACACGGATTTGCCCGAGCCGCTTTCGCCGACGATGGCCATCAGTTCGCCCCTATCGACGGTCAAGTCCACCCCGTCCACGGCGCGGAATTTGCCCGAGGCGGTGGCGAATTCGACAGTGAGGTTTCGGATATCCAACAAACTCATATCGTCAGCTCCGCTTCAGTTTCGGGTCCAGTGCGTCGCGCAGGCCGTCGCCCATCAGGTTGATCGCCAGCACCGTGACCAGAATGGCAAGGCCGGGGAAGGTGACGACCCACCAAGCGCGCAGAATGAACTCACGCGCCTCGGCCAGCATGGTGCCCCATTCCGGCGTGGGTGGCTGCGCGCCCATCCCCAGAAATCCAAGCGCGGCGGCGTCCAGAATGGCGGTCGAGAAGGACAGCGCCGCCTGCACGATGATCGGGGCCAGACAGTTGGGCAGCACAGTCTTGAACATCAGCCGCGCCTTGCCCGCGCCCGCCACACGGGCCGAGGTCACATAGTCTTTCTGTCGCTCAGACAGAACCGAGGCTCGGGTCAGGCGCACGTAATGCGGCTGAAAAACGATGGCGATAGCGATCATCGCATTGGTCAGCGACGGCCCAAGAATAGCCACCAGCACCAGCGCCAACAGCAGCGAGGGGAAGGACAGGATGATATCCATCACCCGCATGATCAGCGTATCGACCCATTTCGGCGCAAAGCCGGACAAAAGCCCGATGATCACGCCGCCCGTCACGGCCACACAGACAACAACGATGCCCACAAAGAAGGAATAGCGTGATCCCATGATCAGCCGCGACAGCATATCCCGCCCCAACGGATCGGTGCCCAGCGGAAAGGCCCAGCTGCCGCCCTCTTGCCACGCGGGGGGTTGCAGGATGTGGTCGCGGAACTGCTCAGTCGGGTCGTAGGGCGCCAGCAAAGGCGCAAAGGCCGCGCAGATTACGAAGGCCATGAACACATACAACCCGATCACCGCGCCGCGGTTTTCGCTGAAATAGAACCAGAATTCGCGCAGGGCGCTTGGGCGGTCCTCGGTCTTGGGGGTGGTTGCGGAAAGCTCGGCCATCACCGCCTCCGGATTTTGGGGTTGATGATGCCGTAAAGGACATCGACCAGCAGGTTCACCAGCATCACGATCACAGCGATCATCAGCAGCCCGCCCTGCACCACCGGGTAGTCGCGGCGGAAAATACTGTCGACCATCCACTTGCCGATTCCCGGCCAGCTAAAGATTGTCTCGGTCAGGATCGCACCGGCCAGCAGCGTGCCGACCGACAGGCCGATCACTGTTATCACCGGGATCAGAGCGTTGCGCAGCGCATGCAGCCCGTTGATCCGCGTGGGTGAAAGGCCCTTGGCGCGGGCGGTGCGAATGTAATCCTCGCCCAAAACTTCCAACATGGCCGAGCGAGTCTGGCGCGCGATCACCGCCAGCGGGATGGTGCCCAGTACGATGGTCGGCAGGATCAAGTGACGCACGGCTGACGTAAACGCCCCCTCCTGCCCTGACAGCAGGCTGTCGATCAGCATGAACCCGGTCACGCTGGGGAAGTAATACAGCAGGTCGATCCGCCCCGATACCGGCGTCCAACCCAGATTGCCCGAGAACACGATGATCAGCAGCAGGGCCCACCAGAAGATCGGCATCGAATAGCCAACCAAAGCCGAGGACATCAACGCGCGGTCAAAGAACCTGCCTCGGTTCACGGCTGCAATCACACCCGCAGGTAAGCCCAGAGCCACCGCAAAGATCATTGCGCAGATCGACAGTTCCAGCGTGGCGGGAAACAGGGCAAAGAACTCATCCCAGACCGGTTTCTTAGTGACAAAGCTTTCGCCTAAGTCGCCATGCATAACGCCGACCAGATAGTCCCAGTATTGCTGCAGCACCGGTTTGTCAAAGCCCAGCTTGACCACCATCTCTTGATAGCGTTCTTCAGTCATACCGCGTTCTCCGGCCATGACGATGATGGGATCGCCGGGCAGCACCCGGATGAACATGAAGGAAATCAGCGTCACGCCCAGAAATGTCGGAACGAACATTCCAAGGCGCGAAAGGAAGTAGCCAAACATCAGCGACCTATGATTGTGAGATCTTTGGGAAAGCGGGTCAGTGACCGGCAGCCATCCTGCGTCACCAGAACATCATCTTCGATCCGAACACCAAAATTTCCAAGGTCATAAAGCCCCGGCTCATTGGTCCAGACCATGCCCGGCAGGATGGCCTGATGGTTTCCACGCATGATATAGGGCGCTTCATGTACGTCGCGGCCCAGCCCGTGCCCGGTCTTGGTACGGATACGGTCAGCATAGGGCGATGCCTCAAGTACTCGGGTGACAGCATCGTCGATGTCATGCGCCGTCATGCCTGGGCGACAGGCGTTGAACCCTTCGAGGTTGGCACGCAGGACGGTGTCGTAGACATCCCTGCCCTCGTCCGAAACCTCGGCCACAAAGAACGTACGGGTGATATCAGCGGCAAAGCCGTGTTTGCGCGCGCCAAAATCGAACAACAACGCGTCGCCGGGTTTGATCTGATAATCCGCTCGCGCCTTGCCATGCGGTTGGGCCGAATTGTCACCAGCCGCCACAATTGGTGCGAACGCCAACGAGGCCGCACCCTCGGCGAACAGTGCCTGAATCAGCGCCTGTTCGATCTGTTTTTCCGTCTGTCCGACGCGCACATCGGCTATCACACGCTCCAGCGCGCGTTCCGAGATATCAATGGCAGCTTGCAGTGCCGCGATATCGTCATCGGTCTTTATGATCCGCAAGCCCGAGATTTCGCGTTCGGCATCCACAATGCGCAGATCAGGTAGCGCGTTGGTGAAAGCCTTCGACACAAAGACCCGCATCACCTGCCCTTCGACAGCCAGCGATGTCAGCGGCATATGCGCAGCCAAAGCAGCAAAAGCGCTGTCATAGCCCGTCTGGTCCAGCCAATCGAAAACGACGCCGTCAAAGCCGACCAAAGCCCAGGTGCCAAGTTCAAGATTGGGGACAATCGCGGCAGGGGCGCCCTGGGCCGGGATCACGACCACAAAGGGTCGCTCGTGGCTCATGAAGGGTTTCCCCAAAGCGCGGGTGAAATTGGGACCGGGCACGAGGGCCACGGCATCGACTGACATGTCCTTTGCCAGTTGACGGTACTCGGACAAATCCGGCATGAGGGCCGACCTCCAAAAAAGAAAACCGGAGCCGCCACGCGGGCGGCTCCGATCCGTGAGTGATGATTTATTCGACGCTGACGCCGTAGAAGATGTGGCCGCCCAGCGGGTGGACCTTGTAGCCCTGCACTTCGTTGCGCATCGGCATGTAAACGACCGAGTGTGCGATGGTGGCCCATGGGGCTTGCTCTTTGAAGATGACCTGCGCCTCTTCATACAGCTTGGTGCGCTCGGCCTGATCGGTGGTCTGCTTGGCCTTCAGGATCAGATCTTCGAAAGGCTCGTGGCACCATTGTGCACGGTTCGAGGCTTCGCGGCCGTCACAGCCCAGCAGCACGGCCAGGAAGTTATCTGGATCGCCATTGTCACCGGTCCAACCCAGCAGAACAGCACCGTCGCGGTTCAGTTCTTTAGAGCGTGACAGGTACTCGCCCCATTCATAGGAGACGATCTCGACATCCACACCGACCTTGGCGAAATCTGCCTGGATCAGCTCGGCCATGCGGCGGGCGTTCGGGTTATAGGGGCGTTGAACCGGCATCGCCCAGACTTTCATCGACAGATCGCTGACGCCTTCAGCTTCCAGCATCGCCTTGGCCGCTTCGGGATCATAGGCATCGTCGGTGATGGCCTCGTTATAACCCCACATGGTCGGCGGGATAGGGTTCTTGGCCGCTTGCCCCGAGCCCTGGAAGACCACATCGATGATCGCCTGCTTGTCGATCGCCATGTTCAGCGCCTTACGGACCTTCGGGTTGTCGAACGGCTCCATCGTGGTGTTGTAAGCCAGATAACCCACGTTCAGGCCTTCTTGCTCCATCATGTTGATGTCAGCGTCATCCTGCATCGCCTGAATGTCGGCGGGGTTCGGATAAGGCATGATGTGGCATTCACCCGCCTTCAGCTTTTGATAACGGACCGACGCATCAGGCGTAATCGCAAAGATCAGATTGCTCACATCCGCCGGTGCTTTCCAGTAATCAGCGTTCTGCGCATAGCGGATCACGGCGTCTTTCTGATAGGCCACGAATGAGAACGGGCCGGTGCCGATAGGCGCGGTGTTCAGCTTTTCAGGTGTGCCCGCTTCCATCATCGCATCGGCATATTCAGCCGACAGGATCGAGGCAAAGTCCATTGCCATGTTTGCGACAAAAGGCGCCTCGGGTTTGGACAGCGTGAATTTCACCGTGTAGTCGTCGATCTTTTCTATGGACTCGACCAGATCGGGCATACCCATGCCCTGGAAATATTCCCACGTACCGCCAGACACCTGATTATATGGGTGGCCTTCATCCTTCTGGCGCATGAACGAGAAAATCACGTCATCGGCGTTGAAGTCGCGGCTTGGGGTGAATTCGTCATTCGAGTGGAATTTGACGCCCTGACGCAGCTTGAACGTATATTCCAGACCGTCATCGCTGGCCTCGACGCTTTCGGCCAAGCCTGGGATCACATTGGTGGTGCCGGTCTCAAATTCCAGCAAGCGGTTGTAGATCGGGTGCGAGGACGCATCAAAGGTGGTGCCAGCGGTGAACAGCGCCGGGTCAAAACCTTCGGGCGAGCCTTCCGAGCAATAGACCAACGTATTTGCCTGTGCCGCGGCGCTGGACAACGCAATCGCTGCGGTTGCGGCCAAAAACTTAAGTTTCATGAGTTTCTCCCAGTAAATATTGCTTGGTTTTCGCTTAGCGCTTTTTTGTCAGAACACTCTTTGGCAACGCTTGCCGTCGCGAAATCACTGCCCAATGTATCCAAAATACAAAATCCATTGTCAACAAAGTTAACGAGTCCGCGAGCGCGTGCATACGCAAAGACAGCCATCCGGCGTGGGACGGCCCGGTTATGTTCCTAGCTTTGAGGGGAATCAGTCGCGCCGACTTTGATACAGCGCAAGTTTTCGGATTTCCGCGATCACATCTGGAATGTTGGGGCCACACCGACCGGAGGCTGTTCCAGAACGAACGCCCCGATCCGATCCAAAAGCGGCCGTCTTGGACAACCCGGACGGGTCGCCGCGCCTAGATCGCGCAGGTTGCCCGGCGCGTCAAAGGGGATAAAGCACAAAGGCCAGCGGTCGCGTTTGAATTGCTCGGCTGCCAAGGCCGACACGATTGTGCAATCATCGGAATGACAAATATGCCGACAGATCGTCTCGAACCGCAGGGCGGTCAGATCGAACCGTTTGCTGGCGCGATTTACCGGGTCGATCTTGGGCAGCCTGTTTTCCAGCTCATAGCCGAAACTATGCGGCAGGCGGATGAAATCGTGACGCGGCACGTCTTCGGGGGCAATTGATGGAAGGGTGCAAAGCGGATGCCCCTCGCGCACCGCAAGAAACAACGGCTCGGACCAGATCGAGGTGAACTCCAGCGTCTCGGTGTTGTTGACCTTGGCGACCAGTGCAAGATCCAATGTGTGATCTTCTACCATGCGCAACATGTTATGCGGCAGATCCTCGATCATCGTCACGCGCATGTTCGGGAACAGGGCGCTGAACAGGTCCGAGAAATACTGCGTCAGATAAGGGGCCAGCGTCGGCGTCATCCCTATAGTGTAGGGAACCGCCTCGGGGTCGCGGAACTGAGTCGCCGTATCGCGGATCTTTTGCGCATCGTTCAGAACACGTTCGGCAATGCGCAGAACTTGTAGACCACAGGCTGTCGGACGCACTTCGTTATTGAGGCGCAGAAACAGTTCAGCTCCCAACTCTTGCTCAAGTTTCTTGACCTGATTGGACAATGCGGGTTGCGAGACATTGCAGGCCGCGGCGGCCTGACTGAACTGGCCATGTTTGGCGATGGCCAAGACATATTCCAAATCTCTGAAATTCATTTTCGCAAACTATAAAAACCGAGTCGCACCCCTGCGGGCCGACCAATTCTTACCCCAATGCTACCCCTCGTGTATGAAAACACGATCACGTCTGGTCACATAAGTGTCAACTGTCGCAACCGAATAGTTTACCGAAGTGATCTGATTTCGGCTAAGTCATTGTTTTTACACCAAGCGACGCTCAAAATCTTCACGAATAACGTGAGTATTTGCGTTGGTTATACCCCCAATTCGAAGGATGAATTTTAGCTGACCGGCACGGCTGGCTACCCCTTTGATACGCGGAACGCCCATCGCAGCGAGCGATCTGCAAAACGAAACAATTTTTGACGGAGTATCCAATGCTGTCCCAACTTCTAAGCAGCCTTCGCGCACGTCTCTTGACGACGTCCACGCTGGCGCAAGAGACCTCTCGTGATGGTCAGACTCTAATTAACAACTTCGCGCAAAGCACCGTGGTTGATGACACCCCGGCTTTTGTACTGGCAAACGACTTTTCGCGTCTGCTGAACTTTGGTGAAATCATCACCAACAACGCAGTTGCCGCTGTTCAAGCCCAAGGCCAGGACGTCGACATCTTCAACTTCGCCACCGGCCGTATCGAAGCCAACAACGGCCCTGACGCGCTGGCAACCGGTGTTCAGGTCACAGGCAGCGCCTCGATCCGCAACTTTGGCGAGATCGTGGGCGAATTCAACGGCGTGCAATTTGCTGGCGCCGAAAGCTCGGGCAGCCTCGACAACTTTACAGGCGGCGTGATCAGCTCGGACAGCCGGGCTGTGGACATTCAGGGCCAGGGAATCGACGTTCGCAACTTTGGTGACATCATCGGCACCGGCGATCAGCGCAACGGCACCATCTACACCAACTCGACCGCCGAGGACGTCTCGATCTCGAACTTCACCGGTGGCACCATTGACGCGGGCGACGGCAACCGGGGCGCAGGCGTTTCGCTGCAAGTGGGTGACGAGGTCGGCGATCGTGTCGAAACCGACATCTTCAACGGCTTTGGCGCAACCATCCAGGGTCGCGGTCAGGCGGCATCGAACACATCGCTGGCCGGTGACGGCATCCGTGTCGACAACGGCGCCGAGGGCACCATCCTGGAAACCGAAATCGTCAACAGCGGCCTGATTACGTCGGAAAGCACCCAGGGCACTGCCGGTGGTATCCGCATCGCCGACGGCGCCAACACCGAAGGCGAAATCCTGAACACCTCGACCGGGGTGATCGAAGGTGCCGCGAACGGTCTGTATATCGGCCAGGGTGAACATGATCTTGACGTTCTGAACTTTGGCACCATCCAATCCGACAGCCGCGCCGTAAACATCGACGGCACAGGCGTTAACTTGATCAACGGTGGCGACATTCTGGGCACCGACGATCAGCGCAACGGCACTGTCTATGCCGATGGCACCGCCGATGATTTCTCGGTCAACAACCTTGCAACCGGGACCATCGACGCGGGCGAGCACAACGAAGGCTCGGGCTTTGGTGTTGAAATCGGTGACGCTCCAGACGGCGTGACCTCGTTCACGCTGGACAACGCCGGTACGATCCAGGGCCGCGGCAACGCCGCAGCGGGCACAAACGCAGCCGGTGACGGCGTGCGGATCGGCAATGTCGGCAACATCGGCACCACCGATGCGGTCATCAACAACACCGGCACCATCGACTCGGAAGGCGCAAACGGTACCGTTGCTGGCGTACGCTTCGTAAACGGCGTTTCGTTCCAGGGTGAGTTCAACAACTCGGGCGATATCTCGGGCGTGCAGAACGGTGTCTATTTCGGCAACCCGGTCAACGGTGAGGGCGCAGATCACACCGGTGGTGTGTTCAACAACCTGGAAGGCGGGACCATCTCGTCCGACAGCCGCGCGTTCAACATTGATGGCATCGGTCTGGAAGTGAACAACACCGGTGACATCCTTGGCACCGACAATCAGCGCAACGGAACAGTCTATGCCGATGGCACCGCGCAGGACTTTACCTTCAACAACCTCTCGACCGGTGTGGTCGATGCGGGCGAAGGCAATGAAGGTTCGGGCTTTGGCGCTGAGATTGCAGGCGAGAACAGCTTTGAGCTGAACAACGAAGGCACCATCCAGGGTCGCGGCAACGCGGCGGCAGGCACCAACGGCGCCGGAGACGGCATCCGTATTGGCAATGTCGGCAACACGGGCACGTTCTCGGGCACCATCACCAACTCGGGCACCGTTGCATCCGAAGGTGCAAACGGCACCGTCGGTGCGTTCCGTGCGGTGAACAACGTCAACTTCCAAGGTCAGCTGATCAACGAAGAAGGCGGTCTGTTCGAAGGCGGCCAGAACGGTGTGTACTTTGGCACCGGTGATCACACAGGCGGCTCGTTCGTCAACCGCGGCACTGTGACATCGGACAGCCGTGCGGTGAACATCGACGGGATCGGTCTGGATGTTGTCAACGAAGGCGAAATCCTTGGCACTGGCGATCAGCGCAACGGCACAGTCTATGCCGATGGCACTGCTGACAACTACAGCTTCACCAACTCGGGTCTGGTCGATGCAGGCGAAGGCAATAACGGTTCCGCCGTTTCGCTGCAAACCGGCGACGAGTCGGGGGACATCGTGTCCGCAGCAGTCATCAACGAAGGTACGCTGCAAGGTCGTGGAGATGCGCTGGAAGGCAACCAGGTCGGTGACGGTCTGCGCCTGTTCACCAGCCAGGACGACGCCTCTTTCGCGGGTGTTGTGGTCAACGAAGGCCTGATCGCCGGTTCCGAGGACTCGGACGCCGCAGCAGGTATCCGCGTTGATGGCGGCCTGAACCTGGTTGGCGCGATCCTGAACGAAGGCGAAATCCGCGGCACGGTCAATGCGATCGACGCATCGGATGCAGGCTTCGTGACCATCGTCAACGACGACGAAGGCGTGATCAACGGCAACGTTCTGCTGAGCGACGGCGACGACATCTTTGTCGACCTGGGCACCACCAACGGTGATATCTCGGGCGGCGCAGGAGATGACGTTCTGATCGCAGGCGACGCAGACAACGTCATCACCGGCGGTCTTGGCAATGACTTCATCGACGGTGGCGAAGGCATCGACACAGCCGATTTCTCGGATCTGGATGTCGCGGTCGAAGTCAGCCTGGATGCAAACGGCAATGGCACTGCCACACGTGACACAGGCTTTAACGTCACCATCACCGACGCGGTTGTTGCAGCACCGGATCAGTTCGGATCGTCCATCACCAACGGCGCCGAGTTCGTGGAGCAGGCAGTCCAGGGCAACCTGTACTACAACATCCACACATCGGACTTCCCGGCTGGTGAAATTCGCGGGCAACTGCTGGTTGACAGCGACGTGACCGAGAATGGCATCCGTACTGTCACGCTGAGCGGTGGTCTGGACGCCTCGCAGGAGCCTGGTCCTACATCCGACAGCGAAGCGACCGGTCAGGCTACCCTCGTCGTCACTCAAAACTTGGAAACCGGTGAAGTCACCTATTCCAGCGAGTTGAGCGTGACGGGCCTGAACGAAGCTGATCTGTTGACGCCGATCCCGGGTGTTGTCTCGGCTGTGCACTTGCACAATGCACCTGCTGGTCAGAACGGCCCGGTCGTGCAGGACACGCTGGTAGATGCTGGTGCAACGCTGGATACCGAAGCCACTGGTGGCACAGGTGTCATCGGCGAGGACGTCATCGACAACCAGATCGAAGTGGACATCCTGCGCTCGATCGAGCGGGTTGTCGGCTCGGATGACAGCGACACGATCGACGTCTCCAGCTTTGACGGTGTAACCGTTGATCTGGACCTCAGCGGTCCTTCGCCGAACCCTGCTGGCAGCGGTGATGAAGGTCCGCAGGACGGTGCCATCATCCAGAATGGCCAGATCGTCGCCGAAGTTGATGACTTCGAAAACGTTGTAGGCTCGGACGGGGATGACCTGATCCTTGGCAACAACGAGTTCAACATCCTCGACGGTGGTGCCGGCAATGACGCGATCCATTCCTTCGGAGGTGCCGACGTGATCATCGGTGGCGAAGGGATCGACACCGCGCTGTTCACTGCAGGGCCGGGCGTTGTTCTGGATCTGGATGAAGAAGGCAACGGCGTTGCACAGGTCAATGCACCCGATGGAGCAATCCTGGATCAGGTGTTTGGGTTCGAAAACATCAACGGCTCGAACAACGCTGGCAGCCCGAATGGTGGCAACGACATCCTGTCGGGCAACTCGGGGTCCAACACCCTGAACGGTCAGGCCGGTGACGATGTGCTGAACGGTGAGGGTGGCGATGACATCCTGATCGGTGGCGCAGGCAACGACACCTTCGTCTTCGAAGGCAACTTCGGCAATGACGTCATTCAGGACTTCGAAGTCGGTCTGGACCAGCTCCAGTTCGGCGAATTCGGACCCGACTTCGACGGCAGTGTCAGCGTTGCACAAGATGGCGACGACGCGGTCATCACCTTCGGCAGTGAAGGGTCCGTCCGCCTCGCCGGTGTCAACAGCACCGACCTGAACGACGACGACTTTGTCGCGTAACTGACCAACTGCGGGGCGGCCTTGGGTCGCCCCGTTCTTCAAACCGGAAAGGGTCAAAGAAATGTTCAAGCAAGCCAATCCCGTCAAAATTGCCTGGGGGTCACTGCGCAGGGGTTTTGTTGCGGTCGCCTTCTTCAGCCTGTTTCTGAACCTGCTTATGCTGGCCGGGCCGCTTTACATGCTACAGGTCTATGACCGTGTTCTGACCAGCCAGAACGTCGACACACTGATCGCTCTGTCCGTTCTTCTGGTTGGTGTTTTCATTGTAATCGCCTGCCTTGACCTGATGCGGATGCGCATCCTGGGCCGTCTGGCCGCCCGGTTCGAGCTGACCGTGGGTGCCCCCGTCCTCAGCGCTGCGATGCGCCGCCGGGTGCAGGGCGAAAGCGACGCCGGCGAGCATCTGGTCGAGGATGTCAACGGCTTCCGCGAGTTCATCTCGGGCACGACCCTGATCGCCTTTTTCGACGCCCCTTGGATCCCGATCTATTTGATGGTGCTGTATGTTCTGCACCCACTGCTGGGCCTGCTGGGTCTGGTCGGCGCGCTGACCTTGACCATCATGGCATTGATCAACAACTCGCGCGCCCGCGGCCCGATGGAGCAAGCCTCGCAGGCGCGTGGACGTTCTGACGCGCTGTTCAACACCAGCGACAAGAACGCCGAACTTGTGCATGCGCTGGGAATGAAGTCAGACCTGATGCGCCGTTGGACTGCCTTGCAAGCCGATGCGCACCAGTACAAGACGCGCGCCTCGGACCGTGTGGCCAGCTTCTCGGTACTGTCCAAAACAATCCGTATGGGCCTGCAATCAGCCATACTGGGTCTGGGTGCCGCACTGGCCATCACCGGGGAATCCACCGCCGGTGTGATGATCGCTGCAACCATCGTTCTGGCCCGCGCTTTGTCGCCTATCGACCAGTTGATCGGCCAGTGGCGCACCTTCCTGGCCGCGCGCGGTTCCTATGCCAAGATCAAGAAACTGACCGAGGATTATGCGGAAGCGCCGACCAATCTGAACCTGCCACGCGCATTCAAATCTCTGGACGTCAAAATCGCGCAGGCTGGTCCGCCGCGTGCGATGAACGCCACGGTCCGCGGTATCGATTTCAGCCTGCAACCGGGTGACGTGCTGGCTGTGATCGGACATAGCGGATCAGGGAAGACCACGCTGGGCAAGATGCTGGCCGGGATCTGGTTCCCGCAGCGCGGCGAGGTTCTGCTGGATGGAAGCCCGTTATCGAAATGGAACAACGAAGACCTCGGCAAACAGATCGGCTATCTGCCGCAGGATGTCGAGCTGTTCGACGGAACGATCCGCGAAAACATCGGCCGCTTCTCGATCGCCATCGACGACGCCGAAGTTCTGCGTGCCGCCCGCGAGGCCGGTGTGCACGAGCTGATAAGCTCGCTGCCCGACGGCTATGAAACGCGCATCGGCAAAGGCTTTTTCCTGTCGGGTGGTCAACGCCAGCGTCTGGCCCTGGCCCGCGCGCTCTATGGTGATCCGTTCGTTCTGGTTCTGGACGAACCGAACTCGGACTTGGATGCCGAAGGCGAACAGGCTCTGCGTGACGCTATTCTGGCCGCGCAAGCCCGCCGAGCGATCTCGATCGTGATGACGCACCGTCCGGCCACCCTGCAAGCGGCCAACAAGGTCATGGTGCTGCGCGACGGTAACCAGACCCAATTCGGCGACAAAGACGACGTGCTGAAGGTTAACCGGCGCAACGTTCTTGATACCCCCAATCAACCCGGCGCTGCGACCCCGTCGCCACGCCCTGCAAATGAAATTCAGATCAGCGGAGCAGCCCAATGACAAACTTGGTTCCCCACTCCCAATCCTACGGTGCAGTTGCCTTTCACGAGGCGCAGCTGAAGGAAATCAACGACACCACATCAAATATCGGACGCTATATCCTGTTCGGCGTCTTCACCCTGATGGCCTTTGTCGGCGGCAGCGCCTATTGGGCCCTGGCCTCGAAACTGGACGGCGCAGTAGTTGCCCCTGCCTCGTTCGTGGTCGAAGGCGACCGCAAAACGGTCGAGCATCTGGATGGCGGCATCATTCACGCAATCCTCGTCACGGATGGCGAGTTTGTGCAGGCCGGGCAACCCCTCGTGCGGCTCGACAGCACCGAGATCGACGTCGATCTTAGCGTGCAGGGCAGCCAGTTGGGCGAGCTTTCAGTACGCCGCGCCCGTCTGATGGCACAGATGAGCGGCCAAGGTCACTTCGACGAAGCTGCCGCATTTGCGGGTTTTCAGGAAGGCATGGAGCGCCTGCATTGGGTCTCGCCCTATCTGACGCAGAAACAACTCTTCGATGCCGAGGCCCGCGCCCGCAACACCGAAGCCCAAATCAACGCGCAGCGCGTGTCGGGTCTGCGTGCCCAGATCGCGGGTTTGAAAGAGCAACGCCAAAGCACTCAAAACCAGATCGATATCACCAAAGGTGAGCTGACCAACCTGGAATCTTTGTTGGCCAAAGGTCTGGTTGCCATCACTCGCGTCAGCGCCCGCCGGATCGAGTTGGAGCGTCTTAATGGTGTCGATGCCTCGCTGCGCGCGCAAATCGCGCAAGCCGAAAACCAGGTGCAGGAACTGGAATTGTCGCTGATCAGCCAGCAGAAACTGCGTGATGAGGTCATCGCCGGAGAACTGGCCGTAGTCGAAGCCCAGCTTGATCTGGTCCGTCCGCAATTTGCAGGAACGCTGGCCCGTCTGAACCGCACGCAGGTTCTGGCCCCGACCAGCGGCCGTGTGGTGAACCTGGCGGTATCAACGACCGGTGGTGTGATCCGACCCGGTGAGCCGATCATGGACATCGTGCCCGCCGATCAGGCCCTGATCGTCGAAGCTCACGTCAAGACCGGTGACATCGACAAGCTGCATATCGGGCAAACCACGCGTATCCGCCTGTCCGCTTTCGCGCAGGCCGATGTCCCCGAAGCCAATGGTCAGATCTTCGACATTTCAGCCGACGCGCTGGAAGACGACCGCACAGGCGAGGCTTACTACAAAGCCCGCGTCAAATTGGACGCCGATCAGCCGCAGGCGATCGCGGCACTGGATCTGGTGCCGGGAATGCCCGCCGATCTGTTTGTGAATACCGGCGAACGGGCAGTCTTTACCTACCTGTCGCAACCTATCAGCGACCGGTTGGCCAAAACGTTTATCGAGTGACCTGGGTACCCCCGCGCCTATTTTTTAGGCGCGGGTTGTTCTTTTGGCGCATTTATCACCGCTATACATTTACTTCGCTGGGGCATGGTTTTCTAATTTCACGATATGAAACTCTGCACGACCCCTCCCCGGCCATGACGCGCGCGCCTGATTTATTGGTTTTTTCCGATCTCGACGGGACGCTGCTGGATCATCACGACTATAGCTGGGCAGCCGCCAAACCCGGGCTTCAGCGCCTGTCTTATCTGAAGGCCGGTCTGGTCTTAGCCAGCAGCAAAACCGCGGCTGAAATTCTGCCTCTGCAACAGGAACTCGGGCTTGTCGGGATGCCCGCCATCGTTGAAAACGGCTCGGGCGTTCTATGGCCGGACCAGCCCAATAGCGGCGAAACCTGTTATGCCAAGCTGCGCGCAAGTCTCGCAGAACTGCCCAAGGGATTTGAAGGCTTCGGGGATATGTCCGATAGCGAGATCGCCAATTTGACGGGCCTCGACCCCCAGCAGGCGTCGCTTGCCCGACAGCGTCGGTTTAGCGAGCCGGGCCTGTGGACTGGCTCCACTTCAGGCCTTGAAGCATTCCTTGCTGCCGCGCAGGAACACGGATTGCACGCGCGTCAGGGTGGGCGATTTCTGACCTTGTCGTTTGGCTCGACCAAAGCGGACGCGATGCGCGAGGTTATCAGCCACTTTACCCCTCGTCTGACGATCGCTTTGGGGGATGCTCCGAATGACCGTGAGATGCTGGAGCTGGCCGATCACGGCGTGGTCGTGCACAACCCCCACAGCGCTGGGATATCGCACTTTCCGTCCGATACCGAAGCCCACATTCTCAGAACAAAACAGGCAGGTCCACAAGGGTGGTCGGACGCGATTTTGGCGCTGACCCGGGATCTTTGACAAAACGAGGCGCACGACATGGCCGATTTTCACCAGAACGGAAACATTACCACTCTGCACAACCTGCGCAGCCGACCCGCCGGCCAGTTGGCCCATGAAATCTCGGTCTTTGCCGAGACGCGCAAGATCACTCTGATCCTGCCCTGCCTCTATTCAGAGTTGGCAGGTCCCGCATTGACCGGGATTTTGCACGAACTGGCGCAAGTGCCCTACCTGCACCGCGTCATTATTGGGTTGGATCAAGCGGATGAGACGCAATATCGCCACGCGCGGGCGTTCTTTGCCGATCTGCCGCAAAACCATGCCGTCATCTGGAATGACAGCCCCCGCCTGACTGCGTTGCAGGCGCATCTGCAAGAACTGGGACTGGCGCCGCAAGAGCCGGGCAAGGGCAAGAATGTTTGGTCCTGCATAGGGTATCTGCTGGCTTGCGCCGACAGTTCCGTGATGGCGATCCATGATTGCGATATCGTGACCTATGACCGGCAAATGCTGGATCGTCTGGTCTATCCGGTGGTGAACCCAACCTTTCCGTTCCAGATGGCCAAGGGGTTCTACCCCCGCATTGGCAATGGCAAGCTGAACGGCCGCGTCACGCGCCTGTTGGTCAGCCCGCTGCTAATCGCGCTGAAAAAGGTCATTGGCGACCGGGATTACCTCGATTACCTGCGCAGTTTTCGCTATCCGCTGTCGGGAGAGTTCGCGATCCGCACGCCCACCCTGCCCGACCTGCGCATTCCATCCGATTGGGGGCTAGAGATCGGCGTATTGTCTGAAGCGTGGCGTAATCTGGCCCCGAAATCCGTCTGTCAGGTCGAGATTGCCGACAATTACGACCACAAACATCAAGACCTTTCGCCCGAGGACGCAAATCGCGGCCTGTCGCGTATGTCCACCGATATCTGCAAGGCGATCTTCCGCAAACTGGCCGCCGATGGCACCGTGTTTACGCCCAATACGTTCCGCACGCTCAAGGCGACCTACTATCGCTCGGCGCTGGATCTGCTCGAGGGTTACTATACCGATGCCAAGATGAACGGGCTGGAACTGGACCGCCACAAGGAAGAGAAGTCCATCGAGCTGTTCGCCGAAAACATCATTCGCGCCGGGCAGGTGTTTCTGGACAACCCGCATGAGACGCCGTTCATCCCTACATGGAACCGAGTGCATTCGGCCGACCCCGAGTTTCTGCTGGGTCTCAAGGCCGCCGTATCCGACGATCTGGACGAATTCAGCCCGCGTTCGTGATCCAGCGGCACTGATACGGAGCCAGAACAATATCCGGGCCGTTGGTGGCTAGGATTTCGCCGGTCAATGCGTCGGTCCAGACCTCTTCGGCGATCATATTGATCTCGGCGGGGCTGACATGGACCAATTCAGCCGAGACATTGTGCAGCGCAAAGATCGACTGGCTGCGATCCAGACTCTGCCGCCAGATGCCAAAGACGCGATCATCCAGCCGCAGGGTAAACTGCGTGGCGTTGGGGTGAAAGGCCGGTTGCTGCGACCGCAGGTGCAGACGTTTGGACAGCTCTGACAATACCAGCGCCTGATTTGACCCCGGATCGGCCAGACGTGCCAACAAATCGGGATAGTGCCAGCGATGCCGGTTGATCGCCCGGTTCATGCAGCGTCGTTCGACCGCCTCGTGATCATTGGGCGTGGCCAGCAGAGAATGGATGTAGAAGGCCGGTATCCCTTCCAAAGACATCACGATGGTCTGCGAACAGATAAACCGTGCCAGATGATATTGATCGGACCCGTGGAACGTCTCGGACATAGCGTCGAAGTAACCGCAGTTGAGCTCATAGGGTTCCTCGCGCCCGTCGGGCAGCGCGCGCATCGAAACCAATCCGCCGATCCGGCGCACCGAGTCGATCATTCGGTCCTTTTCCTCGGGGGGCAAAACGCCCTCGGCGGGGCGCATCCCGATGCCGTCATGGCTGGCGGTGAAGTTTAGATAGGCGCAGCCCAGCTGCGCGGGTGGCATCGCGGCCTGCCATTCACGCAGATATTGCGCCGTACCTGATTGCATCGCATGCAGGATCAAAGGCGGCAGAGGGAAGTTATAAACCGCGTGCGCCTCGTTCCGGTTGCCGAAATAGCTGAGGTTTTCAGTCCGCGGCACGTTGGTTTCCGTAAGCAGAACCAGCGTTTCGGTGGCATAGTCGCACAACAGCCGCAACAATTGCACGATAGCGTGCGTTTGCGGCAGGTGGATGCAATTCGTTCTGATCTCTTTCCACACGAACGCCACCGCATCCAGGCGCAGAATACGCACGCCCTTGTCGATGTGCAGGCGGATGATCCGCAGCATCTCGATCAGAACCTCGGGGTTCGAGAAATCCAGATCGACCTGATCGTGGCTGAAAGTGCACCAAACGTATTTCTCGCCCTCGCTGGTATCGACTTGCCGCAACAACGGCGTGGTGCGAGGACGGACAACCGCAGACAGATCATCCTCGGGTGAAGCTTCGAAAAAGAACCGGTTATGTGGCGGTTTACCCTGCAGATAATTTGTGAACCACATACCCTGACTTGAGACATGGTTCAGCACAAGATCGGACATCAGGTGGAAATCACTGGCAATCCGAGTGATGTCCGGCCAACCTCCCAGCTGCGTACTGACGCTGTAATAATCCGATACGGCGAACCCATCATCGGAGGTGAATGGAAAGAACGGCAGGATATGAACGCCGTTGACCACCCCGTTCAGGTGACGGATCAGAAAATCATGCAGCAGATCAAGCGGCTTGTGCACTTGATCTTCGATCGAATTGCCGTAGGTGATCAGAACGCTGTCTTTCTCGGACCAAAGACCATTGCCCGGCTTGCGTCCTTGTTTGCGACGATGTGTGCCGGTTGGCCAGAACGCCTCGGACACGCGCTTCGCAATGTCCGGCACGTCCTTGTCAGGGTAGATCTGCGCGACAAGCTCAGCCAGCCGGCGCGAGAAACTGGAATTCACACTGGTCAAAAGTTCCGGGCCTTAGGTTTCATACACCCGATGGTTCGCTATTATTCCGGCGCAGTCAAACCCAGCCTTGAGGCGACGCGCAGAGCCACGTCCCAATGCCTAAAGTTTAACCAAATCCCGACCTATCGAACCCCGTAATTTGCCATGAACATGTCGACCGCCTGCAAGGCGACCGCATCTATTTCGTCCTGCGAAAACTGGTTCTGAATTCCAAAAACGGCCCGCGCCCAGATCCGCACCTTACACAACTCCGAGAACTGCTCGGCCGCGAGTTGCACATCCTCAATCGCCAATTCGCCATTTTTGACTGCCAGTTGCAGATACTCCGCAATGTGGCCGGTACCGCGTTTCGGCCCGGCCTCAAAAAACGCGCGGCCCAGTTCCGGGAACCTGTCGCGCTCGGCCACGCAAATACGGAAAACCTGTTGCGCAAAATCAGATACAAGAAATGCGGTCAACTGTTTGGCCGTGATCAACAGAACGTCGCGCACCGGCAGCGTATCGTCCACCATCGACACGACGTGTTCGGCCATGAGGGTACATTCTGTCTGCGCAACTTCCATGAATAACAGACGTTTATCAGGGAAATAGCTGTAAAGCGTCGCCTTTGACACCCCGGCCGCGCGCGCGATGTCGTCAACACTTGCGCCTTCGAACCCATCCGCCATGAACACCTCGCGCGCACCGCGCAATACCTGATCGAACTTGCGTCCGGTGCGCAAAATGGCGGCTGGTTCTGACATGCTCACTCCGTTGATGAAGAGGTTAAAGTTTATAAACCGTTTAGTTCAGACACAACGATTCGCACAAAATGATGCCGCCGAAACCCTACAAAACCTGTAATTTTGTCTAGACGTATCCAACGTGGTCTTTGATCCCCATGACCATACATACGCGGCCTTGTCGTTCTGCCAAACCGTGCTAACACTTCGGCCATGGTCGATATCTTTTTGCGCACCCTGCCTTTTTTCGCGATCATCGGCCTGGGATACTGGGCCGGTCGCACCCGCTTTTTTACCGAAGAGGCGACGGCCTATCTGACAAAATTCGTGTTCTATTTCGCCCTGTCGGCGATGCTGTTTCGGTTTGCCGCCACTCTGCCTTTCGCCGAGATTTTCAACGCGCGCCTTGTCATCGGCTATCTTATAGGCACGGTGGCCGTCTACGGACTGGCCACTTGCGTCGCTTGGCTGCGCGGGCTCGACATTCCAACCGCCGCGGTCGAGGCACAGTGCGCGGCTATCGGCAACGTGGGGTTTCTGGGCCTTCCGATGCTCGCGCTTCTGTTCACCGAGGCCGCGATCGGCCCCGTCATGCTGGTGCTGACCGTTGATCTGGTGGTGTTCTCGTCGCTGATCGTGATCCTGATCAATGCAGGTCGCGACGGGCGGTTGGCCCCGGCCACGTTCAAACTAATCGGACTGGGTCTGGTAAAAAACCCGATGATCGTGTCCATCTCGGCCGGAATGCTGTGGTCCGCCATGCAGTTTCCTGTCCCAGCGCCATTGAATGACTTTCTGACCATTCTTGGCGGTGCAGCCACACCCGGCGCGCTTTTCGCCATCGGGGCGTCGCTGGCCTCCAAATCCGCAGAACGGGTTCAGGTCGCCGGGTGGTTGAGTTTTTGCAAACTGGTGGTTCATCCCGCCTGTGTGGCGGTGGCCTTGCTGTGGATCATGCCAATTGCCGCCTTTCCGGCCTCGGTGGCCATTGCCGCCGCTGCGCTGCCGGTCGCCGGAAATGTCTATATGCTGGCCGCGCATTATAACGTCGCCCCTCATCGGGCATCGGCGGCTATCCTTCTGTCGACCGCCGCAAGTATCCTGACCGTTCCGCTGGTCATCGCGTGGGTCAGCACGCCCTGACCATCACCTTTCCGAAAAATGCGCGCACCCAGTGTCCACCGCACTTTACGTGCGGCTTTTGGGCGGTTAGCCATGGCGCAACCCCAATGTAAGGACACAAGCCAGATGGAAACCGTTTCGGAAAACACCTGCTTCGGAGGCGTACAGGGCGTCTACCGCCATGCCTCGACCGCTTGCCAATGCGACATGACCTTTGGCCTGTTTCTGCCTGCCGAGGCCAAGGACGGCCCAGTTCCAGTCCTGTGGTATCTTTCGGGCCTGACCTGCACCCATGAAAACGCGATGACCAAAGCGGGCGCGCAGGCGTGGGCGGCAGAACAAGGGATTGCGGTTGTGTTTCCCGACACCTCTCCGCGTGGTGAGGGCGTGGCCGATCACGAGGACTACGATCTGGGCCAAGGTGCGGGCTTTTACGTGAACGCGACCCAAACCCCTTGGGCCCCACATTTCAACATGTGGGATTACGTGGCCGAGGAACTACCCGCCCTGCTGGCTGAAAACTTTGCCATCGACATGGAGCGTCAGGCCATCTCCGGCCATTCGATGGGCGGTCATGGCGCGCTGACGCTGGCAATGAACCTGCCGGGGCGCTATCGCTCAGTCTCGGCTTTTGCGCCGATCTCGAACCCGACGGGGGCCGATTGGGGTCGCAAGCAGTTGAGCGCCTATCTGGGTGATGATGAGGCCGCATGGACCAAACATGACGCCTCGCTGATGATGAAGGAAAAAGGCTTTGACGGCCCCATCCTGATCGACACCGGGGCCAGCGATCAATTCATGGACCTGCTGCGCCCTGAGGCGTTGGCGCAGGCGATTGCAGAGCGTCGCCAACAGGCAACCTATCGCTTGCAGCCGGGCTATGACCATTCGTATTTCTTTGTGTCGACCTTCATGGAAGATCATATCACCTTCCACGCCGAGGCGCTGTACGGAGACTAACGCATGAGCGATTTCGACTACGACCTGATCATCATCGGGTCTGGCCCTTCGGGGCGGGCGGCTGCGATTCAGGCAGGCAAACTGCAACGCCGGGTGCTGGTGATCGACCGCAAAGACCGCTTGGGCGGCGTTTCGGTTCACACCGGTACGATCCCGTCGAAGACCCTGCGGGAAACCGTGCTGAACCTCTCGGGCTGGCGCGAGCGCAGTTTCTATGGGCGGTCCTATCGGGTGAAAGACCAAATCCGGGCCGAGGACCTCAAGGCCCGGTTGCACATGACGCTGGATCACGAGGTCGATGTTCTGGAACACCAGTTCAACCGCAACCACGTGGAAACGCTGAACGGTCTGGCGAAATTCGTCGGCCCGCATGAGATCGAGGTTGCAACGGATGCGGGCAAGACGACCCGGCTGACAGCCGCCAAGTTCCTGATCGCCACCGGAACCAAGACCTACCGGCCCGATTATGTGCCCTTCAACGGCAAGACTGTGGTGGACGGCGACGATTTTCTTGAAATGGACGAGATCCCCCGGTCGCTCTGCGTGATCGGCGCGGGCGTGATCGGGGTGGAATATGCCACCATGTTCTCGGCGCTGGATGTGCGGGTCACGTTGATCGAGCCGCGCGAGACCTTTCTGGACTTCATCGACAGCCGGTTGATCCACGATTTCACCCATCAGATCCGCGAAAACGGCGTGGACTTGCGGTTGGGTTCGGCGGTCGAAAAGATCGAGGATGCCGGCGGCCATGTGGAAGTCACGCTGGACAATGGCCGCCATGTCCGGGCCGAGATGCTGCTGTTCGCCGCCGGGCGCATGGGCGCGACATCGGCCCTGAACCTGTCGGCGGTGGGTCTGGAGACAGATCACCGCAACCGGATCACGGTAGATCGCAAGACTTATCAAACCGCTGTGCCGCATATATATGCGACAGGCGACGTGATCGGGCATCCCTCTCTGGCATCCACATCCCTACAACAAGGTCGCGTCGCGGCCTGTCATGCGCTGGAGACCCCAACCCTGCCGGAAAGCCCGTGGTACCCCTACGGCATCTACTCCGTCCCCGAGATTTCCACCTGCGGCATGTCCGAAGAAGAGCTTCAAGAACGCGGTATCCCCTATGAGGTCGGCGTGGCGCGGTTCCGCGAAACCTCGCGCGGGCACATCATGGGACTGGAGCACGGGATGCTGAAGATGCTGTTCTCGCTGAAGACCCGCCGGGTGCTGGGGGTGCAGATCGTCGGTGAAGGCGCAACCGAGCTGATCCACATCGCGCAGGCCGTGCTGAACCTGAAGGGCACCGTGGACTATTTTGTGCAGAACACGTTCAACTATCCGACACTGGCCGAAGCCTATAAAATCGCCGGGCTGGATGCGTTCAACCGAATGCCCATTCCCGAAGAGTTCAAGGTCAAGAAAAAACCCGCAGCGAAACAGGCGAAAAAGGCGTGACCACGCTTTATATTGATGCCGATGCTTGCCCGGTAAAAGCCGAGGCCGAACGTGTGGCGACCCGGCACAAGGTACCGATGGCACTGGTGTCAAACGGGGGTTTGCGCCCCTCGGCCAATCCTTTGGTACAGGTTGTGGTCGTATCTGAGGGCGCGGACGAGGCGGACAAGTGGATAGCCGAGCGCTGCGGTGTCGGCGATGTGGTGGTGACGTCCGACATCCCGCTGGCCGCGAAATGCGTCGAAGCCGGTGCTCGGGTTCTCCGCCCCAATGGCGAGGCCTTCACCGCCGCCAATATCGGCCAGCAACTGGCGATGCGCGATCTGATGGCCGACCTGCGCGCGGCCAATCCGCTGGGCGCTGGTGGCGGAGGGAAACCGTTCAACAGGGCCGACCGATCCCGGTTTCTGGACGCTTTGGAACGGGAGTTACGCGCGGCACAAAGGGCGTAACGCTCCCGCCCGTCGAAGCCGCATCAAAGATGCGTCACCTCCGGTTGGGCCGGGCAGCGCGTGCCGCGCGGCGGTTTTTAAGGCCATGGTCACGCTGGAACAGGGGTACGGTTTTCGCAGATGGGCAGGTGAACGATTGCGCTGAAAGCACCGATGGCAACGCCGATCCACCAGACCATCGTGTAGTCGCCATAAGCGTCATACATGCGGCCCCCCAACCAAATGCCCAAAAAGCTACCAATCTGGTGACTGAAAAAGATGATCCCGTAGAGCGTACCCATATACCGCAACCCAAAAAGATGAGCGACCAGCCCTGATGTCAGCGGGATTGTGGCCAGCCATAGCGACCCCATGACCAGAGAAAAGACGATGACAGAGATCGGTGTAATCGGAAAGACGATGAAGACAGCGGCCGCAAGTGTCCGCGCCGTGTAGACCCCGGCCAACAGATATTTCTTGGGAAAGCGGCTACCCGCCCAACCCGCTACCAGTGTGCCGCCTATATTAGCCAGACCGATCAGAGAAATCGACACAGCCCCCAGCGCCGATGTTGTCGTGATCCCGACGGCGTGCAGTACTCCTCCTGGTTGGATCGGCCCACACATCTCAGTCACGAAGGCGGGGAAATGGGCGGTGATGAAACCCAATTGGTAGCCACAGCTAAAAAAGCCTAGAAAAATGAGCGCGTAAGATGGGTCTCGGAAAGCGCGCGCCAGGATTTCTCCCATGCTGTCCTGCAACTCGGCCTTGGTGGCCGCTTGCGGCGCGCGCATGAAAGGCAAGGTCAGGACAAGGGCCAGAATAAGCAGCGCAAAGATGATGAAAACCTGCTGCCAGGGCAGAAAGCTCAGCATCCATTCGGCTGCGGGGGCGCCAAGGACCTGTCCAAAACTGCCCGCTGCCGTCACGATAGCCAGAGACATCGAGCGGTTCTGATCCGAAGACGCCCGCCCGACAACAGCCAGGATTACACCAAACCCGGTTCCGGCAATGCCAAAACCTACAAGCCAAGCGTATAGTTGATGTTCGAACGGTGTCACCGACCACGCGGTCAGGACCATGCCCGCGGCATAAGTCAGCGCTCCAAGAACAATCGCGCGCCTGTCACCAATTTTTTCCGCAAGCGCACCAAAGATCGGCTGGCCGATCCCCCAGGCCAGGTTCTGAATCGCAATCGCCATCGAGAAGTCGGTGCGCAACCAGCCGAATTCGTCGGCGATCGGAATCTGGAACACCCCGAACGACGCGCGTACGGCAAAGCTAACCGTGATGATGATGCAGCCAACGATCAGGATCGGGTTCAGCAGGCGTTCGTATTGCGGCATTGGGCCCTCGGACGGTTCGGTCCAAGGACGGTAGAGGAAATCTTGACGTGGTCAATTCAGGAGTTTTGGGACTTCGGATCAGCAAAATTGATGCGTCGCGGGAATGGCCGCTTTTCAACGGGCTGCGCGGCGGGTATGCCTCGGAATATGACGGATTTGATTTCGCTTTACGAGGCACGCATTGCCGATGGCAGCCTGACCCGAGACGATGCGCAAGAGGCTGTTCTTCCTCATTTCGAACGTATCCGTCAGGCTCTGGCCGCCCCGGTTAAACGCGGATTCTTCCGCAAGGCCCCACCTTCACCGCAGGGGTTGTATCTGTGGGGCGGCGTTGGGCGCGGCAAGTCGATGCTGATGGACATGTTTGTTGATGCGCTGGAGGATATTCCCGCACGACGCGTTCATTTTCATGCCTTCATGCAGGAAATCCATGCCGGGATGCACAAAGCCCGCGCCGATGGCGTCGAGGATGCGTTGGCCCCGGTGGCCGATGCGGTTGTGAAATCCGTCCGCCTGCTGGCTTTTGATGAGATGCAGATCACCGATATCACCGATGCAATGATTGTGGGACGTCTGTTCGACCTGCTGCATGCGGGCGGGGTGGCGGTGATCACGACCTCGAACAGGCACCCGGACGATTTGTATAAGGATGGCCTGAACCGGCAGCTGTTCCTGCCGTTCATCGCGCATATCAAGGAACAGCTTCAGGTGTGGGAGTTGGTCTCGCCCACCGACTATCGACAGAACCGTTTGGAAGGAGCGCCGGTCTATTTCACCCCGATTGGACCTGAGGCGCGGCAGAGCGTTCGGGCTGTGTGGCAGGACTTGTCCGGGGGTCAGGCTGATCCCTTGGTTTTGCAGGTCAATGGTCGCGCTGTCGAGCTACCGGCGTTTCGGAATGGGGTGGCGCGCGCCAGCTTCTACGATCTATGCGGGCGGATGTTGGGGCCTGCAGATTATCTGGCCATTGCAGAAGCCATCAAAGTGCTTGTGTTAGAGGATATTCCGCGCCTTTCTCGCAACAATTTTAACGAGGCAAAACGCTTTGTGACTCTGATCGACGCGCTTTACGAGGCAAAAGTGCGACTGATTTGCTCGGCGGCTGCGGAACCTGAGATGTTGTATGTCGAGGGCGAAGGGACGTTTGAGTTCGAACGCACCGCATCACGTCTGCGGGAAATGCAAGCACAGGATTGGGGAGCATAGGGGGCTCTGCCCCCGACGCGCTTTGCGCGCCTCCCCCGGGGATATTTTTGGCCAGATGAAGCGGCGCGGATCGGGAGTTAGCCGTTTTCGCGTAAGATGTGACCAGCCAGATAGAGCGAGCCGCAGATCAGGACGCGGGCTTGCGGGTCATCCGTGACGATGGCGGTTAAAGCATCCATGACACTGTTTGCAGTAGTGGCCGGCAGATTGACTTTGGCGGCCGCGGATGCGGTGTCTTCGGCGCTAAGCGTGGCGGCTTCTCCCGGTATGGAAACGGCAGTCAGGCTTTGGGCCTGTGCGGCCAGTGGAGCCAGGTATCCGGTGACGTCCTTGGTGTTGAGCATCCCGCAGATCATATGGGTGGGGCATTTAGGCAGTTTCGCCAGCACATCGGCCAAGGCGATCCCGGCGGCGGCGTTGTGGCCTCCGTCCAGCCATAGCTCTGCTTGGGGAGCGGCATCAACGAGCGGGCCGGTTTTCAGGCGCTGCATCCGGGCTGGCCATTCGGCGCGGGTGACAGCGGCCTCATAGGCGTCATCGCCCAGGTTCAGGTGGCGCAGGACCGCCAGCGCGGCACCTGCGTTCTGGATCTGGTGCGCGCCCAACAGGTTTGGCAGAGGCAGGTCGCGCAGACCCGTTTCGTCCTGATAGATCAGGCGTCCGTTTTCCTCGTGTACATGCCAGTGCTGGCCGTAAACCAGCAGCGGCGCGCCAAGACGGGCGGCGGTGTATTCTATGACCTCGAGCGCTTCATCGGGTTGGGGTCCGACGATGCAGGGCACGCCGGGTTTGATGATCCCGGCCTTTTCCGCCGCGATCTTGCCCAGCGTATTGCCAAGGAACTGTTCGTGGTCGATGGACACGGGCGTGATCACCGTAACTGCGGGTTCGTGGATCACATTGGTGGCGTCTAGACGCCCGCCAAGACCCACTTCGAGCAGAGTGTAATGGGCCCGTGTGCGCGCAAAAGCCAGAAGGGCGGCGCAGGTCGTGATCTCGAAATAAGTGATGTTTTCGCCGTTATTGGCGGCGTAACATTCGTCGAGCACCTCGGTCAGGGCCGGTTCCGAGATCAGCTCTCCGGCCAAGCGGATACGTTCGTGGAACCGGGCCAGATGCGGCGAGGTATAGGCATGGGCCGACAGCCCTGCCCCTTCGAGCCCTGCGCGGATCATCGCCTGGGTTGAGCCTTTGCCGTTGGTCCCGGCGATATGGATCGCCGGGGGCAGCATCTCTTGCGGGTTATCCAGCGCGGCCAGCAAACGCCATACCCGATCCAAGGTCAGGTCAATGATCTTGGGATGCAGCGCCATCATCCGGTCGAGGACGACGTCAGAAGACGGTGATGTCATTTTTCGTCCGCAGGTTCAGCCGCTGCTTCGGGCTGGGCTTCTTCCGGGGTTGGAGCGGGCAGATCGCCCATCACCGCTGGCGGCTGATTCAGCAGCATCCGGGTGATGGTGATCAACTCGTCCCGCATTTCGGTGCGCTTGGTGACGCGGTCCAGCATACCGTGATCAAGCAGGTATTCGGCGCGCTGGAACCCTTCGGGCAGTTTTTCACGGATGGTTTGTTCGATCACGCGCGGCCCGGCAAAACATATCAGCGCATTGGGTTCGGAAATGTGCACGTCACCCAGCATCGCATAAGACGCAGTGACGCCACCGGTGGTCGGGTGAGTCAGCACGACGATATAAGGCAGGCCCGCCTCTTTCAGCATCTCGACCGCCACAGTCGTGCGCGGCATTTGCATCAGGCTGAGGATGCCTTCCTGCATCCGCGCACCCCCAGCGGCAGAAAACAGGATCAACGGGCGTTTCAGCTTCACCGCCTCTTGCGCGGCGGCGATGATGGCGTTGCCGACATACATGCCCATTGAGCCGCCCATGAAGGAAAAGTCCTGCGCTGCCGCAATGATCGGTGTGCGGCCAATCTCACCGGCAGCCACCAGCATCGCCTCTTTCTCGCCGGTCTTTTTCTGCGCCGCCTTCATCCGGTCGGGGTATTTCTTCTGATCGCGGAACTGCAGCGGGTCGTCTTTGGGCGCAGGGACCTCTACCTCGGTAAAGATACCGCCGTCGAACAGGTGAGCAAAGCGTTCCCGTGGGGTGATCGCCATGTGATGATCGCATTGGGTGCAAACATTCTGGTTTGCCGCCAGTTCGCGGTGAAACAACATCGTTCCGCATTCATCGCATTTGTGCCAAAGGTTTTCGGGAACCTCGCGGCGCGAAAAGATCGAGTTGATCCGGGGGCGGACGTAGTTTGTGATCCAGTTCATGTCGGAACCTTGCTAATGCGGCTTTGACGTCAAATAAGACGCAACGGAAAGAAATGCAATCAACGCCTGAGCGCAAGGCGCGCGGTCAGCCAACTGACGGTCATGATGGCGAAATCCACGTAGAGCCATTGCCGCAATATACCGGTATCGGACATGTCGTAAGGCAGGTGGAAAAGGGCAAGGCCGCTTAGGCTGTCAGGCAACGAGATGAACAGCAACGCCACGGTATTGTTGAAGAAATGGAGTGCTATCGCAGGGCCCAACGTGCCTGAGCGCGCGGTGAGATCAGCCGCGAAAACGCCAAACATGATAGACCAAAGCGCAATCAGCCCGGCGTTCCCTTCGGCGGTACCGGGGGCGTAGTGGCCTATTCCGAACAGCAAAGATGGGACGAGTATCCACACCGCAGGCGACCGGAATCGCGCAGCGAGGGCTTGTTGCATATAGCCGCGAAACAAAAACTCTTCTGCGCTGGTTTGAATCAGAACTGCACCTAAAGACAGGGGCAGAAACAACAGCCATGTCGACAAGGCCAGATTCGGAACGAAAGCGGCCCCCATATCATATGGCGGCAACACCGTGATGACGACACCAAGCACCACCAATGCGCGCAAGACGACCCAGAACTGTGCAACACTTTGACCTAGTGGGCCCAAAACAGACGCGAGCGACCTTTGGTGAAGACGGCGGACCGCCAGTCGAACGCCCAATGTCACAAAGGCGAAACTGCTCAGCAGAACCAACATGGACAACGGTGAGGAACCGGACAAAAACGCCTCGGCCCATTCGTAGGACCCTATAGCTGAAATGACGATCAGAAGCGCCAGATTCAGGGCAATGACAACGGCTGCGACGATGCCCAACCCCGCCAACAGACGCCAAATCTCAGCGCGCGCCCGAGCCGGGGCCACAAGCTGTTCATGCGACCCGTAGCGGGGCGAGCTGATCTCAGGCACGTTCATTTACGCTCTCGGGCTGGCCGGGATCTTCCAGGAAGATGGTTGGGTCCTTGGTCTCGTTCACCCGGTTGGCCAGTGAGGTCAGATACCCGGCAACAGTTTCAAGCAACTGAACGGCAACACCCGCGTCGCTGTCGACCACGGCGCGGAACTCTTCGGCACCAATGCGCAGGAAGGAACACTCCTCCAGCGCCACAAGGTCCAACTGACGGGGGTCCCGAGTGATGATGGACAAATCCCCGATCAGACGGCCCGGTTCAATAACCGAAACCTGCCGCGAGGTGCCGCCCTCGATGGGCCATTCCAGGCTGGCTCGGCCCGAGATGCAAAGATAGGCCGCATCCGGTGCCTGACCGCATGAAAAGATGACCTGACCAGCCGTGGCATGGTACCATTGCGCCGAAAAAGCCAGCAGGCGCTGGTTGCGGCCATCCATGCCGGCGAACAGCTCGGTCGAGGATATGATCTTGAGCTTGCGGCTGAGATCCTCAGTCGTGTCCACCTCGTCCAGGGTTCGCGTCTTGGAGACGCCGTCGATACGGCCATCCTTGATCTCGACAAACAGGTCGTAAGCCTCGGGATGGGCAAAGTGATCTTCCATGAAGATCATGATCGAGTCGGGCAACAGCTCTCGCAGTTTCAACCGCGTCCGCAGTCGGCTTTCGGAATCGTGGCTGGCCAGCGCCTTGTCCAAGATTAAGACATCGGGCCGCTTGATTCCAGCGCGCGAAAAGGCGGCGCGCTCTTGAAACACCGTCGGCAGGTTGTTTCCGCCCAGCCCCGAGGGCAAGTCATAGATGATCGCCGCCGCACGACGGCGCAGACCGGCCTCGTTCAAGATATCGGCCACCACATCCTCGATCTCATCCGCATGCGCGCCCGCCATCAACGAGATACGGCCAAAGAGCGCATTCTCAATGACCGTCATACGCTCGATATAGGCGTCAGGCGTAACGGGGATGAACATGCCCTTCAGATGCGCGCGCAGACGGTCCGCCTGTCCGCTGCGGATGGCCAGAATTTTCTCTTTGTATTCGTCGGGGAAATCGGGGCCAATCTGTTCCGCCGTTAACAGGAAAGGAACGGTCAACAGCAGCGCGCGTTCCTGATCGGTGATCCCGGCCTCACCCTTCAGCTTGCGCCGTTCCTCGATATCCAGCAGGCGGTAATACATGTCCTTGGTCATGCCCAACCGCAGGAATAGCGGGTGATCGGTGCCATCCCGTCCGAAAGTTCGGTTCAGTGTCTTCAGCACCGCGCTGGAGATCCCCATCGCGTCGTCATCCAAATCATGTGCCCGCAACATCGACATGAACCGCCGGTCGCCCGCCAGAATATCGGGCGAAATATCATGCGACGGCGCGGCGTAAAGCAGGTTGCCCCCCAATGGAACCGCCGGGTTGAACAGATCCGGGTCGAAGCGGTAGACATACCGGTCCAGCCCCTTTTCCTGTAACCGCTCGGCCACGCGGCCGCGCAGATCGACAATTTCACGCGCCAACGACGGGTGCTGCACCGGATCGAACTGAGACCGCAACGTCCGACGGAACATGAACTCGTCAATGCCCATGGATTCGACCAGCTGGAACCACCAGTCCCGGATGTCGTCGATATCCTCCAACCCGGCCAGCGCGGGATCGATCCACTCGTCCGACAGGGAATCTACCGGGTTTCCGGCGCGTTCCGCTTCGATCTGCCAACGTGTCGGCGCTTTTTGGGCCTCTTCTGCATGTTTCGGACGGGTGCGCAGGGGCATCAGCAGATTGTCCCCCAAGGTCCCGTCGAACAGATAGGGCCGCGAATAGGCATAGCCTATCCGGGCCGCGATCACCGCCTGATGCAACCCTTGCAGATCGTGCCCGCCAATGGTCACATCGCCTTGCACCGGAAGCAACTCGCGCGTGAGGACCTGAGCCAACGCACTGCGCTCGGCCGCGTTCGAAGATTGGATCGCAACCCGCGCGCCCTTGGGGATCGTCAGGTCGATATCTTCAAGGATCGTTTTGCCGTCATCGTCGCGGACTGTCACGTTGCGCAACTGAATTACGCCCGTAAGGTGTGGAATCGTCTCTGGCTCGCCCACGAACAGGTTTTCTGGAATCATATTGTCCGGCGCGAACCGCTCGGTCACGATTTCCCAGCGCAGAGACATATCCTGCACCTGATTGTAATAAGTCAGCAAATCCTTCCACGGGCCGCTCAGATCCTTGTAGGCCCCCAGCGCCGCAACCAGCGCGCCCACCGTAACCTCTCCTTTGATCGCCAGATAGCCGCCAACCGAATAGAACAGGAACGGCGTCATCTGAGTGATCAGATTGTTGAGAAATTTCATGAAGAATTTCTTGTTGTAGATCTTGAACCGTATCTCGAACAAGGTGCCCAACCGATGACTGAACAGCGCCAGACGATATCGCCAGCCCCCATTGGTGCGTAGATCACTGATGCCCGCGGCACTTTCGCCGATTTCCGAACTCAGATGACGCACCTCCTGGATGCGGTCCTTGTTCAGCAGGTTGATCTGCCGTTGCAGCTTGGGAATGATCCACGCTTGCAGCGGGATCAGCGCGATGCTGGCCAATCCGAACCAAACGCTTTGCATAAACAGAAAGGTGACGATGGTCATCATCTGCCCGAACTGGAAGACCGGCTGGGCAATCGCATCGCCCATCAACCCTCCCATCGGCTCTGCCTCGGAGGTGATCATCGACACCAGCTCACCCTGGCTGGTGGTCTGGAAATAGGATTTTGGGAAGCGCATGGTACGGTGGATCAGTGTGAACCGCAGCCGACGCAGCATCCGTTCGGCCAGAACGCCCTTCATCGTGTTGATGCGCATCTTCATCAGCCCGCTGATGATCACCGTCAGCAAGAACGCGCAGCACAGAATCAAGAGATACTGGACCTGTGTGAACGAGATCCCCAGCACCGTCACCGTGTCGCTGGGCGCACCGATGGCATCGTTGATGATCTGCTTGGGCAACTCCAACGAGGCGTAGAGAAACGGGAAGGACAGAACCGTCAGCACCAACAGCACAATCTGTTGCTTCTTCGAATACTTCCAAATGAACGAAAAAAGAGTGGGTTCCATACCCCGGCCTTGCCTCAAGTTTTTTGATACGCGCTTTTTCGGATGATCTACAGCAATCAGGTGCCGGACGGTACGCATTGGTCCACGCGATTGCAAGAACGGCCCTGCGGGTATCAGATCGCAACCCGCCTGCCCAGCCGAAACCCGACTGTTCCGTCGGAATTAACGCGATATTTCCGGGTTTCGGCTTTATCCTAACCACCGTCATTGACTAAACAGTGGTCAACAAAAGATGACGGGGACCATGGGCAAATTTCTGGATCGCTATATTTTCCGCAAGGTGCAGGCCCGTTGGCGGCAGGCCGCACAGATGGCCGGGCACACACCCCCCGCCCAGTTGCGCCACCAGCGAGACGAAGCGCGCAAGCTGCGCGCCGATCTGGACCGGTTGATCCATGCGGCGGATGGCCGTTTGACGCGGCCCCTGATCGGATCAAACCAATTCGCCAAACCCCTTGGCACAGATTGGAGCTGGCGCCCCGACCTCTGGCGCGAACCGCTGTCGCGCAGCGGGCTGGCCTCGGCCCCGCGCAGAACACCGTTGGACGGTCAGACTACCTTGTTTCACGACTGCGCGCTGTCGGAAATCAGCCTGCGCCAGACGCGCAACCGGCGCGACAATGATCTGGCACCCTTTGGGCTCAGTCTCGAGGTGTTCGAATTCGCAGGCTCCTTTCTGTCCCTGTCCGTCGCGTTGCCCGCAGATGCCGCGCAGGGTCTGACCAAGCAGCACCTGATACGGGTCGATGCGCAGATCGAGGCGGAACGCGATACACACGGAATGGCCCGTTTGAACATCCAGCACGGCCCCAATACCGAACAGGTTCTCAGGGAGTTAGACCCAAACCGAACAGGCGGGGTCGATTTCGATTTGGCCCACCTACCCCTGAATGAGCGGCGGATCGACAAGATCTGGCTAGATCTCATCTTTGACGCCCCGACGATGAACCGCATTTTTGTGCGCGAACTGACCTTCTGCCGCCACCATCGCGCCGATTTATGAGGCCCATATCATGACGCACCCCATCCTGACGCCGCTCAGACTGGAAAACGGAATCTGGCAAGGGCTGATCACATCCTCAGCCGAGCCGCACGTCTCAGTTCACTACCGGGATGAGGTGTTGGACGGCGTAACTCTGACTGCCTCGCCCGATGGCTGGGCGCTGGCTATTCCCGTCCCGAACTCGGCTCTGTCGGACGGGGTGCACAGCTTTGTCATCCTAGATCGGGACAGTTCGGAAAAACTGGGCGATTTCACCATCATTGCAGGGGTTCCTGCGGCGGACGATCTGCGGGCCGAGATTGACCTGCTGCGCGCGGAACTGGACCTTCTGAAACGCGCCTTTCGCCGGTCGCAACAGTCCGATACCTGACGCCTGCGACCCAAGCCCCTATCTTTCCAGCGTTTTCCGTGCATCATGAACCGATAGGCGATTGGTGGAGTATTGGTATGGACCGGACGAGTATTATCAAGGTCATCGCCCTGATGGTGACAGGGTTTGGCATCGGGATCGACTTTACCGGCGCCTTGATACTGGTCCCCGCGATCGAAAACAGCTTTGACGCGGACATCACCTCGACCCAATGGGTGTTAAACATCTACGCCCTGTTCTTTGCCATGACCATGGTGGCCGGAGGCCGGATGGGGGACATGTTCGGCCACCGCAAAATGATGCTGATCGGGCTGTCGATCTTTCTGTTATCTTCGGTCATGTGTTTTCTGTCCCCCAGCCTCGATTTCCTGATCCTCTCGCGCGCCTTGCAAGGTATCGGCGCAGGTTGTGTTTGGCCTTGCGCGCTGGCCTTTGGCGCCACCAAGATCGCCAAGCCTGAACAGCGGGCCTTGGTCATGGGCATGATCTTGGCGGGTGTCACCAGTGGCAATGTGTTTGGTCCCTTGATCAGCGGCGCAGCGGTCAGTTTCGGTGATTGGAGGCTGTTCTTCCTGGCCAATGTCATATTCTCGACCATCTCGATGATTACGGCACTGATCCTGATGGAGCGTGAAAAACAGCACAAACAGGGTGAGCATCTGGACATCGCCGGAATGGTTCTATTGTCCTTGGCGGTCCTGCTGCTGCTTTACGGACTGGATGTGGGCGCGGATTGGGGTTGGGCCTCGCCGCCACTGCTGATGGTGTTCTTCGTCAGCGCCGTGCTGTTCCTGTCTTTCCCCATAATCGAAAAGCGTGTGAAAGAGCCACTGCTGCTGCCCCAAATGATGCAGAACCGAGAGTTTCTGATCACGCTGGGTCTGAACATGTTCAACGTCTCAGCCGCCTTTGTCGGGCTGCTGTATTTCCCGCAATATATGCAGAAGGTTCTGGGCTGGTCGGTCTTTCATTCGGCGCTTGGGCTGGCCCCGCTGACTTTACTGTTGGCGATCGGGTCGATCGTTTCTGGGACGCTTTATAACGACTTCGGGCCGAAGCGGCTGTTGTTCTGGGGCTATCTCATTGCCACCGTAGGGGCGCTCAGCATCGTGGTGATGCCTGCAGGGCTGGGCTATTTCCAGATCCTGCCCGGCATGGCCATGATCGGGCTGGGCGCAACGCTGACAGTGGGGCCATCGGGTACGGCTGCGGTCAGTGCGGTCAAACCCGAACGCGCCGGGCTTGTTGGCGGGTTAAGCTTCATGACCCATCTCGTCTATGGTGCCATCTCAGTCGCGTTCGCCACCGCGATCATGTATGCCACCAGCCTCTCCAGCCTTGGCAAACAGCTTGCGGTGGATGGCATCAAAATGTCCGATGCGGATCAAAGGGCCATCAACGGCGGCACGCTGACTACCGATTCCGCCAAAACCGTGATGGCCAAGCTGACCCCGACAGAGGCCGAACAGGTGAAAACCGCTATCGCATCGGCGTTTGACAGCGGCATGAACATGGCCTTTGTCTTCGCCGCCATCTCGGTCTCGGTCGGTATGATCCTCGCGACGATGCTGGATGAAGAGAAGCTTCGGAAGGTCGAAAGCTAAGTTCATAAGAAAAGGGCCGCCCTGGAGCGGCCCTTCGATTTACTGGGACGGGCCGTTGGGCCGGAAGGCCGACAGACCTTTGAGGATGTCGATGGCATAGGCCAATTGGTAATCCTCTTCCCGCAATTCGGCGGTTTCTTCAGCCTTGGCGCGGTCTTCCTCGATCTGACGGATCTCATCCTCGCTGAGGCTGTCATTGTTCAGGCTGCCACGCAGATCGGCCTCGGACCGGGTGCGGGGGTTTGTTTCCTCTTCCTCGGTATCCGCAGCGCGACGCGGTTGTTCCACAATAATGTCCGGGCTGACCCCAAGCGCCTGGATCGAGCGTCCCGACGGCGTGTAATAGCGTGACGTCGTCAGACGCATCGCACCATCCCCGCGCAGCGGCATGACCGTCTGGACCGAGCCTTTGCCAAAACTCTTCGTGCCCACGACAATCGCCCGGCGATGGTCTTGCAGCGCACCCGCCACGATTTCCGAGGCTGAGGCCGACCCGCCATTGATCAGCACCACGATCGGCTTGCCTTCGGCCAGATCGCCGGCGGTGGCGTTGAACCGCTCACCCTCGCCCGGGTCACGACCACGGGTTGAAACGATTTCGCCCTCATTCAGGAATGCGTCTGAAACCTTGATCGCCTGCGTCAGCAGACCACCGGGGTTGTTGCGCAGGTCCAGAACAACGCCGTTGACTTTGTCGATGCCGCCGATCTCTTCGATCTGCTCGTTCAAGCCCTCTTGCAGATTGGGGAAGGTTTGGTCGTTGAACGTCGTCACACGCAGAACGACACTGGTACCTTCGGTCCGGGCGCGCACGGCAGTCAGCTTGATCGTGTCGCGGACAATGGTGATGTCAAAAGGCTCCTGCTCGCCCTCACGAACTACGGTGATCACGATTTCCGAGCCCACCGGCCCGCGCATCAGATCGACCGCCTTGTCCAGCGTCAGGCCCAGAATGCTTTCGCCATCCACATGGGTGATGAAATCGCCCGCTTCGATCCCGGCCTCATCAGCCGGCGTGTCGTCGATGGGTGAGACCACTTTGACATAGCCTTCTTCCTGCGTAACCTCGATCCCCAGCCCGCCAAACTCACCGCGCGTCTGAACACGCATCTGCTCTGCATCGCTGGGCGACAGGTAGCTGGAATGGGGATCAAGCGAGGTCAGCATTCCGTCAATCGCCGCTTCGATCAGATCTTCGGGCTCAACCTCTTCGACATATTGCGAACGGATACGCTCGAAAATGTCCCCAAAAAGGTCAAGCTGCTGATAAACGCTCGCCTTGTTCTCGGCCTCTTGCGCCAGCAAGGGGCCTGCAATCTGAGTGGTTGCGATAATGCCTGCCACGGTTCCGGCCAAACCGGCCATCACAAATTTCTTCATACTCGGTTATCCATCCTTGTCGGTCCGAAACCACGATTCCGGGTCCACGGGGCTGTTTTCTTGTCTTACCTCTATATAGAGCGTTTCTGAGCGGTCAGTTCCAGTGCCATCACTGCTTGTTGACAAAATAGCGCCGATTTCCGGCGTTTCACCTGGCATCAACCCAACGGGTGAGCCTTGCGGGATCACCTGACCCGTCTCTCCATACACCTCTTGTAAGCCGGAAAAGACGAACAAAAGACCCGGTTGCGGCTCCAATATCACTAGATTGCCCAAATCCAGCAGCGGCCCGCGATAGCGGATCGTCGCGGCCGTGGGCGATGTAACAATCGCGCGGGGCCGGGTGCCCATCACAATGCCGGGGCGGGTCACGCCTGCGGCATCGGTCTCGCCCGCGCGATGCAGGATGATCCCCTGCGTCGGCAGGTCGATCTGACCCTTGCGGTCGGATACATCGGCATTGGTGGCGGCAATCTCACCCTCGGAAATCTCGGACAGACCGCTTGCGAAGCCTTCCAAAGTCTCGGTCGAGGAAATCAAGATGGCGGTACGAATAGGGTCTTCGACAAAGCGGCGCGGCAGGTCTGTACGGTCGGCAATCGCGGCGCTTAGTTGGGTTCGGGCGGTTTGCACACCCACCAGACCTTCGGTCAGGGTTTCGGTCGCACTTTGCTGCAATTGGCGCAGCGTCTGAACCTCTCGCAGATCACTGGCCAGGGCCTGAGCGCGGGCATTCAGGCCCGGCGTGACCTCGGACAACATCATGCCCGCCCTCGCGGACCCCAACGGGCCCGACGGGTGCAGCATCAAAACCGGCGGCGCTGTGGTCTCGATCGTTTGCAACACACCCAACAGTTGCGCCACATCCTTTTCCCGCGCGTGCAGTTCGGCGGTCAGCTGCGCCTCGCGCGTAGCGGCCTTGCGCAAGCCTTCGCGCATCGCCGTCAACCCGGCCTCATAAGCCTGCACCGTGGTGGTCAACGCCCGCACCCGATCCCGCGCGCTGTCGGCTTCGGTCAGCGCGATCGAGGCCGCCTCGAGCTGGCGTGCCGCGTTCAGCGCCGCAGTGGACGGGTCCGTCTGCGCGTAAAGCGGGGCTGCCAGAAGGGCTGCGAGCAGAACAGGAAGCGCCCTCATGACAGCAAGCTGCGCCCGGTCATTTCCTGAGGCTGCTCCAGTCCCATCAGGTCCAACAGTGTCGGTGCCAGATCCGACAGCCGCCCCTCGCGCAGCGTAGCGCCCTCGGGTCCGCCGACCAAAGCCACGGGCACCGGGTTCAGCGTATGCGCTGTATGCGGTCCACCGGTTTCAGGGTCGACCATCACCTCGCAGTTGCCGTGATCCGCCGTCACGATCATCGCGCCCCCTGCTTTGGTCAGCGCAGAAACGACCTGTGCCAAGCCCTGATCCACCGCCTCGCATGCCTTGATGGCTGCTTGAAGGTCGCCGGTATGGCCGACCATATCGGGGTTGGCATAGTTGGTGACGATCAGGTCATAGCCTTCTTCAATCGCCTCAACGAATTTGGCCGTCACCTCGGCCGACGACATCTCGGGCTGCAAATCATAGGTCGCCACTTTTGGCGATTTGGGCATATAGCGGTCTTCGCCCGCCTCGGGGGTTTCCTTGCCACCGTTGAGGAAGAAGGTGACATGGGGGTATTTCTCGGTCTCGGCCAAACGGAACTGACGCAGACCTTGTTTGGCCACCCATTCACCGAGGGTGTTCACGATGTCTCGCTTGGGGAATACAGTGGTCAAATAGGCGTTGTGGCCGTCTGAGTATTCCACCATTCCCAGCAAAGCCGACAGATGCGGACGCGGCCCGGTGTCGAAATCGGCAAAACCCGGCTCGCCAATCGCGCGCAGGATTTCGCGGGCGCGGTCGGCGCGGAAGTTCAGACAGAAGAACCCGTCGCCATCCGTCACCCCATCGAACCCGCCCAGCACCGTGGGCACGATGAATTCATCGGTTTCCGACTGGTTGTAAGCGTGGTCGATGGCCCCATGCGCCGTGCTAGCCGCCCGCCCCTGCCCGTTGATCATGGCAGCATAGGCCTGACTGACCCTTTCCCACCGATTGTCGCGGTCCATGGCATAGTAGCGCCCGCTGACGGTGACGATCTGCGCGCCTTCGGGTAGTCGCTCTTCCAGTTCGGCAACAAAGGGCGCGGCCGATTTCGGGGCCACGTCCCGCCCATCCGTCACCGCGTGCAACGCCACCGGCACGCCCGCATCCCTGATCGCCTTGGCCGCCGCCACGATGTGGTTCAGGTGCCCATGCACGCCGCCATCCGAGACCAGACCCATCAGATGCGCCGTGCCGCCCGCCGCCTTCACCTTGGCGATGAAGGCCTGCAACGCCTGATTTTCGAAAAATGACCCATCCTCGATCGCCAGATCAATCTGACCAAGATCCATAGCAACCACGCGGCCTGCGCCAATATTGGTATGGCCGACCTCGGAATTGCCCATCTGGCCGCTGGGAAGACCCACGTCTGGCCCGTGTGTGATCAGTTGCGCGTGCGGCCCTCGCGCCATGATCGCGTCAAATGTCGGGGTCTGCGCCAGATAGGGGGCGTTGGCCTCGGTGTCCTCGGACAAACCCCAACCATCAAGAATGCACAGGACGACAGGTTTGGGGGCGGTCATTCGGACTCTCCGGGATTGCTGCTCTTGCCTGACCTTTTACCCCTTGGCCGACGCCGGGTGAACCGCCTTTTGGCGTAGACGCGGCGAATTTAATCCTTGCCGACAATCTCCCGATACGGGCGCGCTTTGCGGCCTCGGTATTTCACCGTCAACTCCAACGGCATGTCGTTTTCGTCGTAGATGCCGACAACAACCCCCCGGCCCCGGCTTTTGGTCCGCATCTCGATCAGTTGCGCCTCGGACCGCGTGGTGCGCTGAGATTGCCTGCGGGTCCACGTAAACAGATGCTCATACATCTGCGCGATGACGTCGGCGTGGTCGGCGCTGTCGCCCAGATCGGTCAATTCCTGTGGATCGTTTTCCAGATCAAACAGCAAAGGACGATGGCCACCCTCGCAATGGATCAGCTTCCACTTCCTGTCGGCGACCATGAACATCACCGCGTCGCGGACCGAGGCATTCAGTTTCTCCGCCAGTGGCGAGGCCGAATAATCATATTCGCAAATCACCACATCCCGCGGAGTTTCCGCCTGTGTCCCATACAGGATCGGCAACAGGGAATGCCCTTCGAGGATATGCGAGGCATCTGCGCCACCGGCCACATTCAGAAAGGTCGGGGCAAGATCGATGGATTCCACCAACGCATCACAGGCCGTGCCGCGCGTGGCGTCAGCGGCGGACGATGGATCATAGATGATCAGCGGCACTTTGGTCGAGGCATCGTGGAAGAACGTCTTCTCCCCCATCCAGTGATCGCCCAGAAAATCGCCGTGATCCGAGGTCAGCACGATCATCGTGTCCTCCATCCGGCCGGTTTTTTCCATCCAGTCGAACAGGTGGCCCATCTGGTCATCCGCCTGTTTGATCAAACCCATATAGGCGGGGATCACCGCCTTGCGCACATCCTGCCGCGAGAATGTCTGGCCGATCTTTGTGTCCATGAAAGCGCGCAGAACGGGATGCGCGTTGTCACGCTCAGCCTCGGACCGGTTTACCGGCAGCACGTCATCGGGGCCGTACATCGAGGCATAGGGCTCGGGCACGATATAAGGCCAATGGGGCTTGATGAAGCTCAGATGGCAACACCAGGGTCCGTCATGAGTATCCATGAACTCGATCCCGCGCCCGGTCAGGTATGGGGTTTCGCTGTCTTCCTCGGCGATATTTGCGGGCTCGGTCGAATGCTTCAGGAACCAGCCGGACAAAACGTTGCCATCTGCATCAAGACCAGAATTGGCAAAGTCGTGCCACGGGTTGTCACTCTCATACCCTTTGGCAGTGAGGTACTTGTTGTACTCTTTCGCGCCGTCCGGATCATAATAGCCATCCGGTCCCTCGGGCAGCATCCCGTCATCGCGTTCGAACACGTCAAAACCGCATTCGGCCACACGGGCCCCAATCAGGCTGTCAGGCTCCAGACCCAGTCGGGCCATCCCCTCGGCATCCGCGCGCATATGAGTTTTGCCGACCAGCCAGCACTCCATTCCGGCCCTGCGCAGGTGATCGCCCATCGTCATCTCCCCAACCTTCAGCGGGATGCCGTTCCAGGATGCGCCGTGCGAATGCACATAGCGCCCCGTATAGGTCGACATGCGAGAGCTGCCGCAAATGGGTGATTGGATATAAGCCCTGTCAAATCGCACACCCCTCGCCGCCAACCGGTCGATATTCGGAGTATGCAGATGCGGATGGCCGTAGCAGCTCAGGTAATCCCAGCGCAGCTGGTCGAACATGATGAACAGGATGTTTTTGGCTTTTGCCACGGATACGCCCCTTTGATCGTCCGGGGCTTAGGCTAACCAATTCGGCGTCAGCGGCGAAGCGGAATTTACACCTGCGCTTCGCGTTCCATCTGTTCCAGCATCTTCTTGGCGCGCTTGCACTGCAACTGATCACGCAGCGGGCTGTTCGGGTCGACATCTTTCTGACAGACCACGCATTTATCCGCACCCGAGATCGCGTTCAGACCGCCACAGCTGCCCTTGATGGTCTTGCCCATCAGCATCACGCCCAACGACATGCCCACCATCACAAGAGCCAGCAGTATGAAAGCCAGAATAAAGGTGCTCATGATCCGTATCCGTCAGTTGCTGCCCAAGGCGTCTTTGAACGCGCTGCTATGAACCGTGATATAGGCATCTTCGCCCCCTGTCACATCCCGCGAGATGAAATACACGGCAAGTTTATGCTTTTCGGCCAGTTCCAGCCCTTTTTCCTGCCCCAGCGCCAACATGGCCGTGGCCCAGGCATCGGCCATCATCGCGTTTTCCGCCAGCACCGTGACCGAGGTGGTCCGATGCGTGATCGGGCGGCCTGTCACCGGGTCGATAATATGCGAATAGCGCACGCCGTCCTGTTCGAAGAAGTTCTTGTAATCGCCCGAGGTCGCCATCCCCAGATCGTCAAGCTGAACGATCAACTGAATGGCCTGCACGCCAGTTTCAGGTTTTTCGATCCCGATCCGCCATGCCTCACCCTTGTCATTCTGACCCATAGTGACCAGATCGCCGCCGATCTCGACCATGTAGTTCTCGATCCCAGCTTCGCGCAGCGTTTCGGCCACCGCATCAATGCCATAGCCTTTGGCGATGGCCGACAAGTTGATGCCTACATCCGCATCCGATTTGGCCAACGTCCCGGCCTCGCGGTCCAGCGTCAACAGGCGGGACTGACCGACGCTGTCCAGCGCGGCCTGAATTTCGGCATCCGATGGCACAGGATCTTCGGGTTTGCGCGGGCCAAAGCCCCACAGCTCAATCAGCGGGCCAAGGGTGACGTCAAACGTGCCGCCCGTTTTCTCGTGCACGTCATTTGCCGCATCAATCACCAACGCAAATTCGTCAGATACTGCCACGGCATCGGTGCTGTCCAACGCAGAAAAGGTGGACACCTCGGAATTCGGATCCCAGTTGGACATCTTGGCGTTGACCTCGGCCAGCGTCTGATCGACTGCACCTGCCAGCGCCTCTTCGTCAAGGTCCACGCCGATGGCGGTGATGTTGAAGGTCGTCCCCATGGTTTCGCCAGACAGGCGCACGACCTCTGGTTCTTTGTCGAACAAACAGCCAGACACCAGCGCGGCAACAGCCAAAACGGGGACAAGACGCATCACAGCACCCTCTTAGGAAAACGTGCCCGGCATATGCCAGCGCCCCGGATCAGAGTCAAACCTGCGTCAGAGTTTCAGCGGCATGAAGCCCAAAACCAGCAGACCAATTCCGGCAGGCACCCCAAACAGCCACGCCTTTTTCTGCCACCCCGGCGCTTGTTGTTTCCATGCCATGCGAAAATTGTGCCCGCATACAACCACGGCGAAAAAGATCAGCGCTGCAACAGGCGGGGTCAGAGAAAGGTCGGACAAAAGTTCGGATATCCTTGGTTTTCGGCAGTTTTCCCCGGAACGGGCAATTGCACCCTATACAGGTCGTTTGGCTGCGCTAAGGTAAATAACAAAGCAGAAGGAGATTGCCCATGGCCCCAAGCTCTTACCAGCCACCGACCCGCGGCGACAAGGCCGAGACCAGCACGCGCAGCCAGTCGGTCGACTCGAACCTGTCACACTCGCAGACGACCGTGGCGAAACTGCTTGAGGGCAAGGGAAATGCGGTGTTCTCGGTGCGTCCAAACGACACGATTCACTCGGTGGTGAACACGCTGAAGGAAAAGAAAATCGGGGCGGTTCTGGTGACAGATCAAAACGGCGCACTGCAGGGCATTCTGTCGGAACGCGATATCGTGCGCCGCATGGCCGACACCCCCGGTCAGACGCTTCCACAATCGGTCGAGGACCTGATGACGCGTGAGGTCAAAACCTGCGCACCTGATGACCCGCTGAACGACGTTCTGAAAACCATGACCGAGGGGCGGTTCCGCCATATGCCGGTTCTCGCCGACGGCGCCCTGCGCGGCGTGATCACCATTGGCGACGTCGTGCATTTCCGCCTGAAAGAGCTGGAATACGAAGCCCTTCGCATGAAACAGATGATCGTCGGTTGACGCTCCAAAGTGCGAAAACCGCTTGACCTCGGGCCGGTGACAGTATCCCTGATGCAGCATCAAACGGCGATGAAACAGAGGGTTGCATGAAACGGGTTCTTGTCACCGGAACGGCCGGGTTCATCGGGTTCCATCTGGCCAAGCTTTTGCTGGCCGAAGGCTTTCGTTTGCACGGCTATGACGGGATGACCGACTATTACGACGTCACCCTCAAGCAGCGCCGCCACCAGATGTTGCTGCAAAACCCGGGCTTTTCCGCAACCGAGGACTTGCTGGAAAATCACGACCGCCTGAAACAGATCGCCGATGACTTCAAGCCCGAGGTCATCGTTCACCTCGCCGCACAAGCCGGGGTGCGTTACAGCCTGGAAGACCCGCGCAGCTATATCAACTCAAACGTCGTGGGCACATTCAATGTCATGGAGATTGCCCGAGAACATGAAGTTGCGCATCTGCTGATAGCATCGACCTCATCCGTTTACGGTGCGAACGAAGAGATGCCGTTTACCGAGGTCGAAAAGGCCGACACCCCTCTGACGATCTACGCAGCCACGAAGAAAGCAAATGAGGCGATGGGCCATTCCTACGCTCATCTGTGGAACCTGCCGACGACGATGTTCCGCTTTTTCACTGTTTACGGCAGTTGGGGGCGTCCCGATCTGGCGCTCTACAAATTTGTGGACGCCATTCTGGATGACCGACCGATCGACATCTACAACAACGGCGACATGTACCGCGACTTCACCTATGTCGAGGATCTGGTGCGGGGTATCCGCCTGCTGATCGACGTGCCGCCCGCGCGCCCGGACAGCGCGGATCAGATTGCCGAGGGCGACAGCCTGTCTCCGGCAGCGCCGTGGCGGGTGGTGAATATCGGCAATGGAGACAAGGTGCGGCTGATGGACTTCATCGAGGCCATTGAGGATGCCTTGGGCAAAAAGGCTATCCGAAACTACATGCCTATGCAGATGGGCGATGTGCCTGCGACATGGGCCGATAATGATCTGCTGCAATCCCTGACAGGGTACCGCCCGCAAACCGATTTCAAAGAGGGCATTGCCCGGTTCGTCGCGTGGTTCCGCGACTATCATGGAAAATGACGGCGATGTTTGAAACAGACCCCAACGCCCGCAAGATCGCCGTGATCGGACTGGGCTATGTCGGCCTGCCGCTGGCAGTGGCCTTCGGCAAAATAGGCCCTGTGATTGGCTTTGACATCAACACAGCCCGGATAACCGCCCTGCGCGCCGGTCAGGACGCAACCCATGAGGTCGAGCCAGAGGACCTGCGCGCCGCAACCGGCCTGTCCTTCACCACCGATGCGGCAGAAATCGCCGGATGCGACACCTATTTCGTCACTGTCCCCACCCCGATCACGGCAGGCAAGCAGCCTGACTTAACACCGCTGCTCAGCGCGTCTGAAACCGTTGGACGCGTGCTGAAACCCGGTGATCTGGTTATCTACGAATCCACCGTCTACCCCGGCGCGACCGAGGAAGACTGTGTGCCAGTGTTGGAACGCGCCTCGGGCCTGGTGTTCAACCGCGATTTCTTTGCAGGCTACAGCCCCGAGCGGATCAACCCCGGCGACAAGACCCATCGGATCGCGGATATCTGCAAGGTTACGTCCGGCTCGACCCCCGAGGTGGCCGATCTGGTGGATGCGCTTTACGCGCGGATCATCACGGTAGGCACCCACAAGGCGGAAAGCATCCGTGTGGCCGAGGCCGCAAAGGTGATCGAGAACACCCAACGCGACCTGAATATCGCATTGGTGAACGAGCTGGCGATGATCTTTGGACGGATGGATATCGACACCGATGCAGTTCTGCGCGCCGCGGGGACCAAGTGGAACTTTCTACCCTTCCGCCCCGGTCTGGTGGGCGGGCATTGCATCGGCGTCGACCCCTATTACCTGACCCACAAGGCCGAAGCTGTGGGCCATCACCCTCAGATCATTCTCGCCGGGCGTCGGTTGAATGACAGTATGGGCGGCTATGTGGTTTCGCAACTGGTCAAGCGGATGATGCGCGACGGGATCAATGTGGCCGCCGCCCGTGTGCTGGTGATGGGTCTGACCTTCAAGGAAAACTGCCCCGACCTGCGCAACACGCGCGTTGTCGATATCATTGACGAGTTGCAAGACTATGGCGTCACGGTCGATGTCCACGACCCCCATGCGGATGCAGTTGCCGCGCAGAAGGAATACGGGATTTCATTGACTTCGCAGCCTGAAACCGGTGCCTATGACGGTATCGTTCTGGCAGTTGCCCATCAGGAATTTCTGGCGCTCGCCCCAGCCGAGATACGCGCCTTTGGCAAGGATCAAAGCGTGTTGTTCGACGTCAAATCCTGTCTGTCGCCAGAGGCCAGCGACCTCCGGTTGTAAAAAAAACCGGCGCTGTGCTGCGCCGGTTTATCCTGTCTTATCCGCCAAAATCGTCCAGCATGATGTCTTCGCGGTCCACGCCCAAGTCCAGCAGCATGTTGATGACCGACTGGTTCATGATCGGCGGTCCACACATGTAGAACTCGCAATCCTCGGGCGCGGGGTGGTTCTTGAGGTATTCCTCGAACAGAACGTTGTGGATGAAGCCGGTATAGCCTTTCCAATCGTCCTCGGGCTGCGCATCCGACAGGGCGACATGCCATTCGAAATTGTCGAACTCTTCGGCCAGTTGGTCGAAATCCTCGACAAAGAACATCTCTTTCTTCGACCGCGCGCCGTACCAGAAGCTGATCTTGCGATCGCGGTTTTCCAGACGCTTGAGCTGATCGAAGATGTGGCTGCGCATAGGGGCCATGCCCGCACCACCACCAATAAAGACCATCTCTTTCTGCGTGTCGCGGGCAAAAAACTCACCAAACGGACCCGAAATCGTGACTTTGTCACCCGGTTTCAGGTTGAAGATATACGACGACATCTGACCCGGGGGGATACCATCCGAACCCGGAGGCGGCGAAGCCACTCGGACGTTCAGCATGATCATGCCTTTTTCGTCCGGATAGTTGGCCATGGAATAAGCCCGCTCAATCGGTTCGGCCACGACGGATTCGTATTGCCACAGATTGAACTTGTCCCAATCTTCGCGATATTCCTCTTCCACGTCGAAATCGGTATATTTCAACGCGTGCGCGGGGGCCTCGATCTGGATATAGCCACCGGCGCGGAAGTTCACGTCCTCGCCTTCAGGCAGGTCCAGGGTCAGGGCCTTGATGAAGGTCGCCACGTTTTCATTCGAGCGAACGGTGCATTCCCATTTCTTGACGCCAAAGACCTCTTCGGGGACTTCGATGTCCATGTCCTGCTTGACCGCGACCTGACAGGACAGACGGTCACCGCACGAAGCCTCACGCTTGGTGATATGGCTTTCCTCAGTTGGCAGGATCGAGCCACCGCCCGAATGCACCCGCACCCGGCATTGCGCGCAGGTACCGCCGCCGCCACAGGCGGACGGAACAAACAGCTTCTCGGCCGCCAGCGTTTGCAGCAGTTTGCCACCTGCTGGGACCGAGATGGTTTTCTCACCGTTGATGGTGATGTTCACGTTCCCGGTCGACACCAGCTTGGACCGCGCAGCCATGATGATGGCCACCAGCCCCAACACGATCAGGGTAAAAAGAACGACGCCTAAGCTAAAAGTTTCCATGCGCCCCTCCTTACAGTTTCACGCCTGAGAAGGACATGAAGGCCATCGCCATCAGACCCGCGGTGATGAAGGTGATCCCAAGCCCTTGCAGGCCGTCGGGGATATCCGAATATTTCAGCTTTTCGCGCACACCCGCCATCGCAGTGATCGCCAGTGCCCAGCCAAAACCGGAAGACAGACCATAAGTCGCGGCCTCGGCAAAGTTATAGTCACGCTCCACCATGAACAGCGAACCACCCAAGATCGCGCAGTTCACCGTGATCAGCGGCAGGAAGATCCCCAGCGCGTTGTAGAGCGGCGGGAAATACTTATCCAAAACCATCTCAAGGATCTGAACCATCGCCGCGATCACACCGATATACGAGATCAGGCCAAGGAAGGTCAGGTCCACATCCGGGAACCCGGCCCAGGCCAATGCGCCGGGCTTCAGCAGGTAGTTCAGCAACAGGTTGTTGGCCGGCACGGTGATGGCCTGCACCACCATGACCGAGATGCCCAGACCCAGCGCGGTCGAAATCTTCTTGGACACGGCGATGAAGGTACACATCCCCAGAAAGAAGCTGAGCGCAAGGTTTTCGACAAATATGGCCTTTACGGCCAGTGAAATCAGACCTTCCATCAGTGGGCCTCTACCTGCTGAATTTTATATTCACGCTCTTCCACCTGGTTCGGCTTCCATGTGCGGAAGGCCCAGATGATCAGACCGATGATGAAGAACGCCGACGGAGGCAGCAGCAGCATGCCGTTGGGAACGTACCAGCCACCGTTGTTGACGGTCTCCAGAATGGTGATGCCAAACAGCGACCCGGCACCGAATAGCTCACGAATGAAGCCGACCAGCAGCAGGATCAGGCCGTAGCCCATACCGTTGCCCATGCCGTCGATGAACGACGCGACGGGCGGGTTCTTCATCGCAAACGCCTCAGCCCGGCCCATCACGATACAATTGGTGATGATCAGGCCGACAAAAACCGACAGGGTTTTCGAGATCTCAAACGCATAGGCCTTAAGGATCTGGTCCACCAGGATCACCAGCGAGGCGATGATCACCATCTGCACGATGATCCGGATCGAGCCGGGTATCTGGTTGCGCAGGCACGAGATAAAGAAGGACGAGAACGAGGTCACGAAGATCACCGCCAGCGCCATCACCATCGAGACCTGCAGTGACGAGGTCACCGCCAGCGCCGAACAGATGCCCAGCACCTGCAGAGTGATCGGGTTATTGTCGACAAGCGGGTCGACCAGCATCTCTTTCTTAGTCTGAGACATCAGAATTCTCCTGCTTGCAGTTTGGCCAGAAACGGAGCGTAACCCGCATCTCCCATCCAGAACCGTACAAGGTTATCGACACCTACCGAGGTCAGCGTCGCCCCGGCCAGCGCGTCGACGTAAAAGTCAGGGCCAGCGGCGGGTTGCGATTTGGCGACGGTGATCTGAAGCTCACCCGCGTCATCACGCAGACGTTTTCCATTCCACAGTGCCTTCCAGCGTGGGTTGTCCACCTCGGCCCCAAGGCCCGGCGTCTCACCATGCTGATAGAATTGCAGGCCGAAGATATCGTTGCCGTTGTTCTCCAGTGCGATAAAGCCATAGAGCGTGGACCACAGGCCGTAGCCATGCAGCGGCAGGATCACCTTGTCCAACTCGCCCGCATCGTCGCGCAACAGATAGATCACGCGGTACTTAGACTGACGCCCAATACCTGCCGGGTCATTGTCCAGCGCAACGCTCAGGTCGGGATCGCTGGCCGCAGCGATGTCATCAAACGTGGCAGCGTCGAACTGATCGTCGACGAAAGCGCCCGTCGACAGTTCAAGTACATGCGGTTCGAACGCAGCGAACGCTTCGGAGACATCGACGCCCGGCTCATAGACACCGGCGACTTGCAGAACGTTGACCTGCTTGTCCTTCAGCGCGTTGGCTTCTTGCACCGGGCGCAGGCTGACCGCTGCGGCGGATACGACCATCGAGGCCACAAGGCAGACAGCGACCGCGACGACTATCGTTTTACCGACAGAATCCGGCGAGGCGGCCAGAAATTTTGCAATCGCGCCCTTTGGTTCTTGGGACTGCGTATCAGACATGGCGACGCGCCCTCCGTTTGATGTTGGCTTGCACGACGAAATAGTCGATCAGCGGCGCAAAGACGTTTCCGAAGAGGATAGCCAGCATCATGCCTTCGGGGAAAGCAGGGTTAATGACGCGGATCATCACAACCATGACACCGATCAGCGCACCGTAGATATAGCGGCCCATGTTAGTGTGGCTGGCGGAAACCGGCTCGGTGACCATGAAAGCCAGACCAAAGGCGTAGCCGCCCAGAACGATGTGCCAGTACCAAGGCATCGCAAACATCGGGTTGGTGTCCGACCCGATCAGGTTCAGCAACAGGCTAAAGCCGATGGTCCCCGCCAAACAGCCCAGGATCAGGCGGTAGTTGGCAATTTTCGTTGTCAGCAGGAAGGCCAGGCCGATCATACAGGCCAGGGTCGATGTCTCGCCAAAACTGCCCTGAATGGTGCCGAAGAACGCATTGGCCCAAGTGATACCGTCGGCCGCCAGCGCCTGAACGCCCTCGGCTGCGGTGATCCCCAACCCGGTCGCGCCCGAAAACCCATCCACAGGAGTCCAGACCGAGTCCCCCGACATTTGCGCGGGATAAGCGAAATACAAGAACGCCCGCCCCACCAATGCCGGGTTGAGGAAGTTCTTACCGGTGCCGCCAAATACTTCTTTGCCGATGACAACGCCGAAGATGATGCCCAAAGCGACCTGCCACAGCGGTGTCGATGCGGGCAGGATCAGCGTGTAGAGCATCGATGTGACAAGGAAGCCCTCGTTCACCTCATGCCCACGCACGGTGGCAAAGATGACCTCGAAAATACCACCCGCAACCAGCGTCGTGATGTAGATCGGCAGGAAATAAAGCAACCCGTGCAACACATTGGCTAACAGGCTGGACGGATCCAGCGAGATACCGAACATCTGCAGCAAAGCAATACGCCAACCGGTCGCGGCATCCGGACCAAGCGTCGCAATGGCCGAGTTCGCCTGATAGCCCGTATTCCACATCCCCCACAGGATACAGGGGATCGTGGCGATCACGACATAGGTCATGATCCGCTTCATATCCACGTAGGACCGCGCATGCGGGGCCACGGTGGTTACGGTTTTCGGAGTGTAGATAAAGCTTTCGACCATCTCGTAGATGGGGAAATACTTCTCGTACTTGCCGCCCTTGGTAAAGTTCGGCTCAATCCGATCGAAGAAGCTGCGCAAACCCATGTGGATCAGCCCTCCTTTTCAATCTTGGTCAGGCAGTCGCGCAGCGCCAGCCCGTATTCATATTTTGCCGGACAGGCAAAGCCCACAAGGCCCAAATCCTCTTCATCCAGCTCCAACGCACCCAACGCCTGCGCCGTGTCCGTGTCCATGACAAGCAATGCGCGCAGCAGTTGCGTTGGCAAATAGTCCTGCGGCATCAGCTCTTCGAACACGCCCGTCGGCACCATCGCACGACGGCCGCCGTTCAGGTTTGAAGTGAACGCATACAGCTTTTTCGCAAAGGCCGAGCCCAACACGGGCTGTACGGCGAATTTCGACGGCATCGGAAGAATCCAACCCATCGTGTGTTGATCGTGATCTTCACGGATGATCGAAACCTGCCGCGCAAAGCGGCCCAGATAAGCGGTCGGGCCTTCAGCCTGTGCACCTGACAGGATCGAACCCGAGATAATCCGGGGCGTCCCGTCCACATCGACCTCGTCACGGGTCAGATCGTCGGTCGATGCGCCCATGACCGTGCGGATCAAGCGCGGCTGACGCGCGCCCGGACCGGTCAGAGCGATCACGATATTGGGGTCCAGATGGCCGGTCTGCATCAGGCGACCAATGGCGATGACGTCCTGATACCCGATGGTCCAGACCTGCTTGTCCCCTGCCAGCGGCTCGAGGAAATGGATATGCGTCCCCGCCAGCCCCGACGGGTGCGGCCCTGCGAATGCGGCGGCTTCAATTCCTGGCACATCGGCGCCCGGTACCGAGTCACCCTCTTTGTGGCACAGATAGGTCTTGCCTTCGGTCAGGTTCGCGACCGCCGCCAGACCCGCAGCGAAAGCTTCCCCTGCGTCAGCGATGATCACGGCTGCATCACCCGCCAGAGGCTCACTGTCCATCGCCGTCACGAAAATCGCTGCAGGTGTGGTGCCGGGTGTCGGCATTTTGGAATAGGGCCGCGTTCGGAAGGCCGTCCAAAGACCCGCAGCACACAGCTTGGCCGTCACGCCCTCGGCGCTGTCGGCATTCCCGGTGCCCGAGAAATCAACCCCGGTGTCATTGGGGTCTGACACCTCGATCACGACGCTTTGCAGCACGCGCCGAGCACCGCGATTGACTGCGACGACCTTGCCGGTCATTGGCGCTACCATCATCGCATCGGACGCGTCTTTGTGACTAAACAGCGGCGTGCCGCGCTGGACGTCGTCACCCTCTTGTACCAGCATCTTGGGTTTCAGGCCAATATAGTCGCCGCCCAAAACCCCGACGGTCGAAAACTCGGGTCCAGGATGAATCGTCTGATCCGGCGCACCCAGCACCGGCAGCTCGAACCCTTTTTTCAGTTTGAAAGTTTGCATGTCGCTACGGTCTTCCAAGCCTCTTTGTCTGCGCCAACTCTGCCGACGTCCTTTCGGAATCCTGCAATAGCACGGTTTTTCGGGATCTCCGTCGCAAAAGCGCCGAAAACGGTCCAAAATCCGCAGGCATATTTTCGATCATGGACCCTTTACGCGGGGATGGTCATAAACGCAAACCTGTTACCGCTCAAAGCCGCAAGTAATTGTCACATTCCTATCACGTTGCGCAGTTTCGATGCGTGGAAAATGCATGTCGCACCCGGATCGCATCCGGTGTAAGCACCCAAAATGGAACACAGCGACAAATTCGAGATATTTCTGGTGGCCACGCCCGGCCTCGAGGCCCCCCTGCTGGCCGAGACTGTCGAAAACGGATTCGAAAACGCCAGAATCGTACCCGGTGGTGTCAGCCTGCGCGGCGGATGGACCGATGTCTGGCGCGCCAATCTGTGTCTGCGGGGTGCCAACAAGGTCTTGCTGCGCATCGGTAGCTTTCCTGCCGTTCACCTGGCCCAGCTCGACAAACGTGCCCGCAAGTTTCCATGGTCAGATTTTCTGCGCCCCGATGTGCCGGTCAAAGTCGAGGCGACCAGCCGCAAATCCCGTATCTACCATGCAGGCGCCGCAAAGCAGCGGGTCGAGCACGCAATTACCGAAACTCTCGGCGCGCCAATCTCGGGCGATGCCACCCTGCGGGTCCTGCTACGCATTGAAAAGGATATCTGCACTTTTTCAGTCGATACATCCGGCGAGCCGCTGCACAAACGCGGCCACAAACCGGTAGTTGCCAAAGCCCCCATGCGCGAGACCATGGCCGCCATGTTCCTGCGCGAGTGCGGATACACCGGATCCGAACCGGTCCTGGACCCGATGTGTGGCTCCGGCACCTTCGTCATCGAAGCCGCCGAGATCGCCTTGGGGCTGAACCCCGGTCGCGGCCGCAGCTTTGCCTTCGAAGACCTTGCCGGGTTCGACCCTGCCGCTTGGGGCGATCTACGCGCCAACAGGGATATGTCCGAAACCGATCTTGTTTTCTCCGGCTCCGACCGCAATTCGGGCGCGGTTGAAGCCGCCCAAGCCAATGCGACGCAGGCCGGAGTGAGTGAGGTCACAAAGTTCCAAACCCGCGCCGTCAGCGACATCAAGCCCCCAACCGGCGACGCCGGTCTTGTCATCGTCAACCCGCCCTATGGTGCACGAATCGGTGATGAAAAACGCCTGCGCTCTCTCTACGGGGCGTTGGGCAAGGTGCTTGCCTCTCGATTCAGCGGATGGCGCGCGGGGATCGTGACCAGCAATGCGGGGCTTGCCCGCGCAACTCGCCTGCCTTTGCTGCCGCCCGGACCGGTGGTTGACCACGGCGGCACCAAAATCCGCCTCTACCGCACGGACGCCCTGCCCTGACACCAATCGCGACAATGAGCGCGGGGTTTGAAACCGCAAAATCCCTCTTGCACATCCAAATTGCCGGGTATAGACCCGCCGCCACGGTCGGAGTGTAGCTCAGCCTGGTAGAGCACTGTCTTCGGGAGGCAGGGGTCGGAGGTTCGAATCCTCTCACTCCGACCAATAAATCCAGATACTTAGTCGGTTTTGTCATTACCGTTGTTAAGGCTCGGTCCGGATTTGATCCGGATTATGCGGCTTTTGAGGCGGGTTTCGGTGAGTCCAGCCCCCTCAGAAATCGAAAGGCCGCTGACTGGGCTGGCACCCGCGTCAACGGCCAAATCGAAAAGTTTGCACAGAATGGATACCAGATCGCGGGCGTGATCGCAATCGCGGGAGGGGCCGATGTCTGAGCTTCTGCCCTTCTGCAAGATCAAGCTGCAATACTTGCTGGAGATGGTCACCGACCACGAACTGGACGACAACGCCCTGCGCGTGGCGCTCTATCTGGCACTGGCACATGCCAATCATGAGACCGGCGAGAGCCGCCCGTCTTTCGAGACCATCGGCGCGGCAATCGGCAAGCACGCCAAGTCGGTCAAGCGAGCGCTGAACAAAGTCGAGGCGGCGGGTTACATGACCATCAAGCGCGGGACCAACAAGGGGAACGCGTCCCGTTATCGCCCGACCGACGCGGCTCTGAAACGAGCCACGGATCGCCGCCGGGAGCGGGACAAGGTTGTCCCGCTTAGCCGCACCAAAGGGGGACAATCCTGTCCACAAAGCGGGACAGACCTGTCCGGGAAAGGGGGACAGGATCGCCCCCCGAACAGAGAACAAGAACTTAGAATAGAACGAGGGCACGCGTCCGCGCCGGATTTGCTCGATGAAGGGCAATCCGGCGGAACACGCTCAAAACGAGCCCCGGATGGCCAGCACCTGGTCTTCGTCCCGAGGGGCATCTGCTTTGTCCGGGACTGGAACGAGAGGCTGGCCAGGGAGGGTATGACCACGCTGGAATGCAGCCTTCCCCTGTCCCCGCATAAACATCACCTGGGATTCTGGCTTCCAGCGAGAACACCGGCCCCGTTGGGCAGCGCTGAGTGGCAGGACCAGCTCCAATTGCTCAGAGATTTGATCCGCGAGACGTCAGAAAACGCGGAGCACCGCCATGCGGTCTGAGCAAACAGCAAGGCGACCCATGTCATACGCTGGCGCGGATGACATGGGACCTTGCGAGGGGCGGCAAGCCTCCCCTTCGAACCCCACCGGCGCGAGCAAGCCCCGCGCGAAGGAGCCGCTGACAGAGACCTTCGTCTTCCGTTGCACGGCGACCGAGAAGGCCGAGCTGCGCGCCAGAGCCGAGGCCGCTGGCCTGCCCGCCGCGACGCTCCTGCGGGAGGCACTTGGCCTGACCGAGGCCCGCCGTCGCAAGCCCGTGCCGCGCGTCGATCCGGCGCTGGTGCTGGCCGTGGGGCGTATCGGCGGCAACCTCAACCAGATCGCGCGTTGGCTGAACCGGGCGATGCTGGTGGGTCGCACCGACCTCGACAGCCTGGCGGTTGCTCGCCGCCTGTTGGTGATCGAACGCCAGCTTGCCCAGCTCCTCGACGAGGCGCGGCGGTGCTGATCAAGTTCTTTCCCAACGGCAAGGGCGCGGGCGCCGGGCCGGTCGGCTACCTCGTGGCTGAGCGCGTGCTGGCCTACGATGGCAACCGTGACCTGATCCGCGATGCAGACGGCCAGCCGCTGACGGTGACGCGCGATCCCTTGCCCGAGGTGCTGCGTGGCGATCCCAGCCGCACCGAGGCCCTGATCGATGCGAGCCGTCACCAGTGGACCTATCGTGCAGGCGTGATCAGCTTTGCCGCCGAGGATGCTCCCAGCGAGGCGCGGCAGGCCGAGGTAATGGACGCCTTTGAGCAACTAGCCTTCGCCGGGCTGGACGGCGAGCAGTATGACATGCTCTGGGTCCGTCACAGCCACGAAGACCGCGTCGAGCTGCATTTCTGCACCCCGCGTCTGGAGCTGACCACCGGGCGCAGCCTTAACATCGCGCCACCGGGCTACCAGGACGCCTATGACAGCCTGCGCGACCTGATGAACCAGCGCCACGGCTGGGCCGATCCAATGGAACTGGAGCGCACCCAAGAAGTGCGTGACACCATCGAAGCTCCGAACCGCGCCCAAGGCCGCGACGAACTGCATGCGTGGATCCTCGATCAGATTTCCATGGGTCTGATCGAGGATCGTGCAAGCATGATCGAGGCGCTTACCGACGCGGGCTTCGACCTACCTCGTGCGGGCAAATCCTATCTGACCGCCCAAGACCCCGCGTCCGGCGAACGCTGGCGCCTTAAAGGAGAGATTTTTCATGAAGACTGGCAAGCCGACGCGGCTGAGCGAGAAACTGAACGCGGAGCTGGACACGATACGCCAAGACTACGCCGCCTCGATGGCATCCCAGCTGGAGAGCTTCAGAACCGATTTGACAGCCATTGTGAGCGACGCGCGGCGTACCATCGAGAGCGATACGCGTCACTTCCTGAACGAGAGCAGGAGCTTGTTCGAGACACGGACCGAGCAGATCAGGCGCTGGCTGACGATCTCTCCTTGGGTGATCTCAGGGCTGATCGTGACGGGGATCGCCTCGATGATGGCCGCGAGCTGGTTTTGGATGGTTCTGCTGACACGTTCGGAGCTGGCGGAACTGGGCCTGACGCGGATCGACCAAGGGGAACAGACCTGGCTGACGCTGGACCCCGACCAGACCGAGCTGAAGACCTGCACGATGGCTGGGAGGCCGGTCATTTGCATCAAGATCGAGGAGAGATGAATGACAACGCCCCTGACAGCCTTGGAACGCGACTTGCTCGCCTGCGTCGAGCGGTTGGTGACGGCCTGCGAAACCTCAGCCAAAGAATTGAGCGGATTAGAGGCACGCTCAACGAAGAGGCTGCAAGCCCAATTGGATGGTATCGCGGCCTGCACGACGTTGCTCATACGCTCGCAGATCGCGTCAATGAGGGCGTTGCGTGGCTTGCTGAACGAAGAGGCCACTTACAACGCGCTGGACACGAAGTTGAACGAGAGCTTGAGCTTAGTGAAGGCCGCCGAAGAGAAGCTGAAGCAGAGCTGAACGAATTGCAGATCGAACGAGGCCGCAGCCATGGTCTGGAACTTTAGTGAAGAAGGGAAACCAATGAGTTTTGCACACGACCACTTCACCATGAGCTATCATCAAGCCCGCGAATACGGCATCGACTATCGCGGTTTTGAAAAGGTGGCTTGCCTTCCAGAAGGGGTTCCGCTTATTGCCGTAGCGGGTGTCTGGGGCGACTACCAGAACATCCGCTGCTTGTTTGTGGACGTTGCTGGAAATGGCTACATGCGAAATATTCGTTGGTGGGGCGATAAAGGCTATCCGATCAAGGAGTTGGGTATCAATGCGAAGGAAATTGCCGTTGGACAGCAATTTCTCCTCTCGGAAACTTAGTGATTTCTGCTCGGCCTTCCCAGCACATCAATGAGTTTGAGTGTTTCCGATTACGAAAACTTTTGGTAATTCCGCAATGCTATGGCATGGCAAAATCAAATTACTTGGCATATTATAGTATTGCAAATCGTGTTATAATGACATACTAAAGTATTACAATAGACGTAAATATGCAAAACCATAGGTTGGCAGATGTCCGTATCAAGCGCAAAACAGCGGCAAGCCGAAGGCAAGATAAACCAGGCTAGTCAAGTGGCTCAGGCCTTCGCCAAGCCACTTGGAGGTTGGATCGCAACCTTCCAGGAAGCCATTGGCATGAGCGCACCAACGCTAGCCGAACGGCTAAGCGTATCCAGGAACAGCGTTTACAGCTCTATCCAAAAGGAAAAAGCTGGAACAATCTCCCTTAACCAGCTGGACAAGATGGCTGAGGCGATGGGCGGTAAACTGGTCTACGCGATCATTCCGCGCAAAGGAGCGGTCGAGGAGATCGTCATGGCGCAGGCTCGCAAGAAGGCCAAACGCATCATACAACGCACCCGCGCGCACATGGCCTTGGAAGAGCAGATCGAAGGCCTGCGCAGCCAGGAAGAGATGATTGAAGAGCTTGCGAAGGAAATCGCACGTGAGAAGCCGCGGGATTTCTGGAAGTGACCTTGGAACTGCACGAACCCACCGGCGCAACACCACTGACACCGGACGAGTTGCTTGGTCTTAAGGCCAAGCACATCACCACGCGCGGCGAGCTGAATGAGCTGGAGGGTGAAAACATTATCGAAGGGCTTACCTGGCTAGATCGGCGGCCCAAGTCATTTGAAGTTATGACCGACGATGCAGCACGAGAGGTCCACAAGCGATTGTTCGGCCAAGTCTGGGATTGGGCAGGCGTCTACCGCTTGACCGAGAAGAACATCGGCGTGCCGGTCTGGCACATCTCGACCGAGATGCGCACCTGCCTCGACGACGCCCGATACTGGTGCGACAACGGCACCTACGAGCCGCTGGAAGCCACCGCACGCTTCCACCACAAACTGGTATGGGTTCACCCCTTCGCCAACGGTAACGGACGCTGGGCTCGGATCATGGCGGATGCCTACCTAACCACGATTGATCCGGACATATTCCTCGACTGGTCAGGCAGTGGGACACTGACTGCGGACGGTGACCACCGCACACGTTACATCGCGGCACTACGGGCTGCTGATGGGTTTGATTTTGAGCCATTGATTGAGTTTGTGGGGTCGCTTAAGGCTGGGGGCGATATAGTACGCTAGCGCCGGAACGGCCATTCATGGTGTGCGCAGAGAAGGTCAGTTGCGAGCCCAACCTGTACCCTGGATTTTATTGCTGCATGCGCTTGTAGCAGTAACAACATTGCAACTGCCGAATATCTTGTGCGGCCAAGCAGCGGAAAGAACTGTCATTCATGCAAATAGCAGCGATGCTCGCGGCGGCAGTTCATAGTTTGCTCAACAAAGCCGTCCTTCACTTCATCCGCAACGGCTATCGCCTAGCTGAATTGGTGGACACGGGACCGTGGCATATGAACAGTAAACACAACAGTCGCCTTCCAACGGCTTCAAAACTGTTTTGCACGACTTGCATTCATAGAACCACTGGCAAGCATCCGTTGGCATTTGCTCGGTTTCACTGTGGCCGCACTTCGGGCAAATCAGGGTGCTTTCTAGGACTACAGTTTGTTTTGTCATAGTCTCACATCTGCATGATCAGGTAATCGTTAATCCATGCCTCGTTAAACACAACGACCCAACCCACGCCGGTGATTAGAGTCGTTCCTGCAAGCCACCATTTCAACGTCGGCAAGGAACCGCGCCGATAAGATACCATCCATGATATCACGACGAGCGCCGTTGACATCGTCAGCACATAGTAACTCGCTGCGGCAACCTTCCCAAAGATTGCCAACCAACTGCCACCCAGCCCCAGTAACATCATCGTCATGGGCAAAACGCAGCAAGTCGCGACGCCAAGCGCTGATAGCGATCCCAAATAGCTGAGGCTAAGGTACTTCTGCATTCTGTTTCCCTGATGGACTACGTCGCGCGGAGTTGTAGAGACAACAACCTCTCGTTTAACTTCTGTAGCCACTACAGGATCAAGACAGGAAATCTCACATGTTTGCGATTGGGGAGGCATCCCGGCAAAGCGGTGTCGGAATTGATACTATCCGCTACTACGAACGCGAAGGGATCGTGCCGAAACCAGAAAGGGCATCGAATAATCGACGCATGTACTCCGCGCACGATGTTGGACGGCTTCGTTTTCTAAGGAAGTGCCGAGACATGGGTTTTTCGCTTGCCGATGCAAAGGTGCTTCTCAACCTATCCGAAGGTGATAGCGAGGATTGCCAATCCGTTAAGGAACTGGCCGAGCTTCATATCTCCAATGTGCGTATGAAGATAATCGAACTTAAGCGATTGGAGGCCGCCCTGAATGAACTTACGGCCAACTGTAACATCGGGAACGTTTCTTGCCCGATGCTTGCGCAGATACGGACCTACTAATGGCACTTTGAGGCTCGCAGTCGCCCTATGCCAACGCAGCATGACCCAAGATTCGGGCCGCGCAGAATCTACCGTTCGTTAGAGAGGTCAACTCGTTGATTTAGCAATGTTTCAATCACTCAATGAACATTTGTGCCTTGCCGCGGTGTTCTTGAAGCACGCGGCGATTTCGGACAGTGAGCCCTACCTGCCGTGCCTGAGCAATCAATTTGCTGCATACGCATTCGGCAGGTTTTATCGGAAGCCGACCTCTGATTTCCGAACCACAGAGCAATGGTTCTGCTTATCTTTGTCCCAAATTGGGCTGGGCAGACTTAGATCTTCTGTTGCTTTCCGTTGTATCAAGGCTTGTATCGTGTGTACTCGAAGTCCATATACACAGGGCTTACGTTTTTCTTTTTCGACCTGCTGTCTCCCAAACTCGGCGTTCAGTCTTTCGATTCAGACCGACCACGCCGAGTCGCCGCAATAATGCGGGCGGCAAGTATTAGGAGACTTCCACCATGGCAAATGGCACAGTAAAATGGTTCAACTCGACCAAAGGTTTTGGCTTTATCGAACCTGAAGATGGCAAGCGCGATGTGTTCGTGCATATCTCAGCACTTGAGCGTTCCGGCATCAGCGAATTGAAGGACGGCCAGAAGGTCACTTTTGACGTCGAAGCTGGCCGTGACGGGCGCGACAGCGCCGCCAATCTGGCACTGGCCTGACCTTTTACGGGCACCCTTATGGGGTGCCCGTTTGCACAATGGGCTGCTAAAAGCCCTTGGAGAACAAGTCAGTTGCAACAGCAGGAATTGACCCGGGCGCTCGCGCAATACCGTGTGCCCGATACGAAGCGTAGCGTTATTGAACTGACAATCACTGTCATCCCCTTTTTCGCGCTATGGGGCGCAGCGTGGTTTGCGCTATCCCTTAGTATCTGGGTCACTGTTCTATTGGCCATCCTGAACGCCGCATTTCTGGTGCGTATCTTCATCATCATGCATGATTGTGGTCACGGATCTTTCTTTAGAAGCCGCACCGTTTGCAATTGGACCGGCCGGGTTCTGGGTGTTCTCGCCCTGACACCCTATGACGTCTGGCGGCAAAGCCATGCGATTCACCATGCCTCAACCGGTAACCTTGATCGGCGTGGTATGGGTGACATTCCTACATTGACCATTGAGGAATACCTGAAACGGAATTGGTTCGGGCGTGCCGCTTACAGGTTAATCCGGAACCCCTTCTTCCTGTTCTGTATAGTACCGGTCTACACGTTCTTTTTTCAAAATCGCTTGCCCTTTGGTTTCATGCGGTCAGGCTGGCTGAATTGGGCAAGTGCAATGGGAACAAACGCCGCGATTGCGGTGGTCCTGGCTCTGATTTTTTGGACCGGAGGCCTGGATGTACTGGTTTTTGTATTCCTTCCAACCATGATCGTCGCCGCATCGATTGGTATTTGGCTATTCTATATTCAACACCAGTTTGAACACACGACTTGGGAGCGGGAAGAAGTGTGGAATCTTCAGAACGCCGCATTCTATGGAAGTTCTCACTACGCCCTGCCAGGCATCCTGCGGTGGTTCTCTGCCAATATCGGTGTGCACCATGTTCACCACCTTGCCAGCCGCATACCGTTTTATCGGCTAAACGAGGTTTTGCGTGACCATTCCGAGTTGGAAAATTGCCAGCGTATTACTCTATATGAGAGCCTTCATTGCGCACGATTGCATCTTTGGGATGAAGAAAGTCAGCGCCTGCTGACGTTTTCTCAGGCTTTGTCGAACGCCAATCCCAACAAGAGTTTAGTGTAATCTGGCGCGCACCAAAAAGGCGTCGACAGTATCACCGCCGAGGGCGCGAATGGCCTCTAGTCGGTGAAGGCCTTCAATCAGCACGAACCTCTTGTTGTCCGCGCGTATCTGAATCGGGGTCTTCTGGCCGTTCTTCAGGATATCTTCGGCCAGCGTCAGGACTTTTTGCTGATCAAGTGTTTTTGCACGTTTCACAGGTACATAGATCAGGTCGAGCGGGTATGATTTTTTCTCCAGCATAAGCTATGTGTGCAACCTTTCGTGCATTTGGAGCGGTCAGGAACTCTCTTCGTATTTAGGTGCTTGGTTTTTCGTCATAGAATAGAACGCACGGCGTCGCGCAGTTCCTGATGCATGATCCAAGTAGCTGGTTTATCGTCATTTTCGACGTGAGAAAATGCCAGGACTTGAGCAGCGCCATCATTTTGAGCAGACCCGCCTTCGGGAAGTTCGAGTTCCAGATATTCTGCGATCAAAAACCCGATTTTCTTGAATACCTTGACGGACGCCTCGCGCGATTTGTAACCGGCTGCCTGTGACAAGTGACCAATGGTCAGACCTTCCTTACCAGCGATAGTAAGTGCTTTGAGCATTGTGACCTGCGCAGGGGTGAGCCTGATCTGTCGCAATGCTTCGGCATATTCTCTTTCACTGGGAACGAGGGTGCCGGAGTTTCCCTCCAAACGGCGTTGACCGCTACGTTTCCTGTCTCGTTCTTCGAGAATTTCTTTTAAGGTTTCAATGGCCAATGCCGGTGTTTCACCGACTGCATCGGCAATCATTGCCTGCGTTTTAGCTGGTGGCTTGGGGAATGCGCGCGCAACGCTGTTACCGCTCAGAATGCCAGCCTTAATCAAGTACTTGCCAAACTCTTCCTCAATCACACCGGCTACGTCAGCGTTCCGCGACTTACGAACACTGCGGTCCTGAAATGCTCTTTGTTCTAGGTCGCGAATTGCCGATATTGGGTGCCGGAGGCTAACCTGAGGGGTGCTTTTACGCATCAGAGAAACACCACCACAATTATGGCCGCAACACACACTGCTAACGCAATAGATGTTTTAATCCCGTAGGATCTGCGACGAGCCCTTTCGGCTTGGAGCCTTTTACCCAGATTTTCGTCAATCGAGTTATGGTTCACGGCTTGGTCCTTCCGGATATTTCAGGCGGTATTGGTTTCCATTAACCTATTGTCGCGGCACAGTTTCGGTGCACTTGTCATTCTGTCGTGTGTACGGCCGATTGCATTCCCAACCGTCACCTCTCCGATTCAAGTGAGCATTTGAAGGGACAAGGATCGCAACGCACCTGTCCTGGTTTGAGCGAAAGCCACGTTCACATTTCCATCCAGAGTAGGTTGCAGGTGCAAGGTATGCATGCTGTGGAATTGCCACCGGTTCGCAACCGCTCTCCGTTTCTCTGAAACCTCTGAGGCACACCCAACCATCCGCGCTGTTTTTGTCAGTCAGGCGGCCGTTGCTGGGGACACTAATCGCAACACAATCCTGGTCTTCCTTACGAAATCCCCAGTCACAGTGTACTTCCTGTGCGCCAAACCGGGTTTCGACGTACCCATTTTGAGGCGCAATCAATTCTTCGCATTTTTCTCCGACTTGTCGGAAGAGCCGATTGCACTCCCATCGATCTCCGGTCGATGCAAGATATGCGTTTTTAGGAACTGCTATTTCCTCACAAAGATCTCCAACACGCTGGAATCCATGGTTGCATTCCCAAACTGGACCATAGGAACTGCCGGTCAGATGCGCATTTTCAGGTGCGTTTGCTCTTTGACACGATCCGTTTTTGTTTTCGAAACCTTCCTCACAAACCATTCCGTCGGCATTGCCTGAGACTTGGGCAGGAAGCTGCGTCCCTGTGAGCAACAACAAGAGTGTCGGGATCAAACAAAAAACGCGGTTCGAAAACACGATGAATGACAGATTGAAGCGAAGCCTGAGACCTGATCTATCGGGCATCAAGCACGCAATTTATGAGCCATGTGTTGTTCATACGGCGCTTTCTTTCATGGGTCACTCGACGACTGGGACTTGTCAGGTGACAGTTGTGTATGCTTGCGAGGAACTAGCTCATCACGAAGACCCCAGCGAAACCCGTTCCTTTGCTGGGGTACATGCTACAGTTAGTCTGAAGGCCATTGGATCATCGAAACCGGCAGCATCGCGGCGACGAGTAATTTTCACCAATGCACTTTTTGTGGTCCTTAGCCAGCATAGAGTCAAGGAAGTTTCCCTCGTCGCAACGCTAGCACCACTAGGGCAGATAGTTTTTGGAACTGCTGGTGACCAAGATTCCTGGTGAACTACCGAAAGAAATTATCTGGTATTAGTTTTTCGTTGTATCGACTTGGGGCCAGACTAGCAGCGGGTGGCAGTTTAAGTCCGCGTTTCAGTTGTCGGGCCTGAGTGCGGCGAAAGAGGAGTATGTGATCAAGGCTTCCTCGTAACTAGGAATGACTGGCCGGACGACATTGGCTGCAACGCGGGGATGTTCGCGCCGCTTCTGCACAAGTACCCGCGGCGCGATCAAATGGCCGCTCGGTCCCGCACTCTGTAAATTGCGCCTGTGCCGAGAAATCTGTGCTGCGAGCGCACGCAACAAGATTTTGACACTTCCGCTCAGGGCTCGCTACACCCCACCCCTGCGTAAAAGAACCAGAACCGCTATGGATTGGCGACCGACAGCGCCGCTCGCCAAACTGTCTCAGATGTCTATGCGCTCTGCAATGCTTAGCGCGTCTTCCAATTCAACGCCCAGGTATCGCACGGTGCTATCGACCTTTGTGTGCCCAAGCAGAAGTTGGACCGCGCGGAGATTTCCTGTCTTGCGGTAGATCTCAGCTACATTGGTTTGGCGAAGCGAATGTGTGCCATGTCCGCTCGGTTCCAATCCGATTGCGGTTACGCTTCGTCTTCAGCGCCGATTACCGATCTGGTTCCACATTAAAACGGCCCGGATTAGCGGGCTGGGTCAGCACCAATAAGGTAAAATGAGATATGATCAGAAAAGCTGGTAAGACCGGCGTCAGGTTATCAGCGACGCCGAGCTAACCCGGGGCTTACCGATACGCCATTTCGCCACGCGCTCAACCCCTTGCAGCGTCGACAAATCCGCTCTCCGAACCCTTCGCTCCAGAATGGCGTTCTGCAACGAAGACACGGGCGTTCTTGCGGCACGTCATTGTGGGCGCGAGCCATGATCGTATCTGCGTCGTTGTCGAAGTCTTCCATCAGTTCTTAGCCTCGATTTCTGTTTTGGTTTATACAGCGACTGGAAAAGAAAGTTCCGAGCCCTAAGCCTTGAGATTGAAGGAGCTGCCTGGTTCAGACTGTCCGATGGGACGGCCTGTAATCCGAGGGGTTTTAATAGGACGAACTGGCATTCCTTCGTTCTCAGCAGCTTGGACAGCGAAAGCATACCGAGAACCGCTTGCGCATCCTCGCGGTATGGCTCGTTGATCTGATGATCCGTCGTCTGCCTCAGAAATGAGCGACTCCGAGTAGAGGTGCCGAAGTTGAGTCTCAGACACACCATCCGCTTCCATAATCAATTGCACCATGGGATCGGCCAAAAGTTGGTCGAGCAAGAACTGCGACAACTGCTTTGAAGACAATTTATCCTTTGCGCGGGCTCTCTCCAAATCAGTAAGAGAAACGGTCAAGGTACGCGCCAGACCGGGGTGAGATTTCCGTGGATGCAGACAGATTAACACCGAGGCCTTCCAGGCTTCTGGGTCCGAATAATCTGGTGGTGCGGAAAGCTCAGTTTCTATGTCGTATTCGCCTGCCGGGAGTAATTCGTCGAAACCAGGGAAAGTAAACGGCCTGGAAAAGACTGCGATTGTCTTGCTGATTATCTGGTTCATTTGGGTAGTTCTCCTTTGCTGATACCGTTCGCTCGGAGATGCAGACAAGAACAAGCCACCCGCTCCCGGCAGGGTATTATCAGTTTTGAGGTTTAGGCTTTGATTTTTCGGGGACGGCGTCCTGCCCTTTCGACGTCACTTCTTTTTTTAACGCGTCCGCATCGTTTTCCTTCAGTGCGGCAGCCGCCCTGGTCGTCAGGTCTTTGAAAGACATCATTTTGATCCTTTGATTGTCCGCAACACCCACGAGCCCAGATAGGGTGTGAAAAGTGAATGCGGATACCACCAATATAGGTGTTGGTGGCCCAATTTACTACGTAAAGCTGTAGAATAAGACGGTAGACTGAGGTTTGGGTTTAATCGGCGACGATCTTGGTGCGCTGCCTTCACTTCGAATATGGGCGATCATTGTTCGCAGCGCTGAATTCTGCCAATGCGCTAGCACCCCGGAAGACCTTTGCTACATCGGGTGCTGCCATGCTACGCGAAAGCGCGCCATACTTCATTCTCAGCTTCATCTCGCCACCAGCGCGAGCCGGACAATCGGTGGTTTCAACAACGATATGATCACTGGTGGCTCCGACGAACGTGACGCCAGCAGGGAATATTAGACCCGCAGCATCGGTGTCCTGAAGTCCAATGGCGAGGATCGACCGAGTGTTCGAAGGACTGTCTAAAGTCACACACTGCATTGAAGGTATGGGATAATTCAATTGCAAGGGATTTGGATTTGATTTGGTCTTCGTTTCGATCACTTCCGCCCAAAGCGTAAAAACATCTGTGTAAAGCCCGTCGATCGCGTATCCCGAAACGGGATCGGTACCTAACAGGATGGCCTCACCCAGACGCAGGTTGTTGATCTTTCCGGTCGCCCCCTTGCCAAGCGCCCATGGCAAACTGGCAGAACCGCCGCCTGACACTGTTTCCAGAGCGGGTCCACTTGCAAGTTCGGTATCGACGGCAAGCGACGAAAGCAATTCCATTGCTCCTGCAGAGGGTGCCACATGACCCAGACAGGCAAAATTTGCACCAATCCCCTTCAGAGAAATCCCTTCCATTCTAAGAATTTGAGACACAGTGCGCTCAAGGTGTTCAGGCAAGATGCCATCCCGCATATCCCCCATTTCCACCATCAGGATAATACTGTGAGTAATGTTCTTTCCCAGCGCACTCACGGCCAGGCTTGCGATAATGTCCATTTCTGTGTTGAAGCTGACATTGCAGTTATCAACAACTTGCGCGACCTGGCTCAGCATGGGCGTTCGGATCAAGGATATGGAGCACGAGATCCCAGCATCGCGCATACGTATGATATTGCTGATCCGCGCGTCCGCCAGCCCTGTCGCGCCACCTTCAAGCATAGCATTCGCAATCTCAGGATGACCGCAAACGGCTTTTGTCACACCTGTCACCGTAATTCCGCGGGGTCTAAGGTGGTCGACCAGGAACCGTGTGTTGTACCGAATTTTGTCCAGATCAACGTCAATACGCAGCTTGCTCATTCAATCGTCGTAGCACGTACGGGTTGCAAGCGCGGAAAGGCAGATAGAACCATATTCACCAAGTTTTTTGGAGGACGGTTCAATGCGTCAGTGACCGGGAGATACAATTTGCGGTTATAGTCTGTGATGGCCTTTGAAATCTCAATATCATTCATTCCTTCATGGTTGATCGTCATGCCAATTACCTCTGTGTTCGCAAAAGCCTCGATCAGGGTGATTTCATCGCAAGGGTCGGGCATTGTCATGTTGGGGAAATCACATCGACGTTTTCGTTTAGGCGCGTGTTGAAGAATAACTGCATGTGGCTGACTGCCTCGCAGAATGAAGGCTGATGTGCAAAAAGCCGGATGGCTTAGCGCGCCCTGGCCCTCGATCACTATTACATCCGGGTGCTCACCCTCGGATGCCGCAACGACAGCGCGCTCAAGTTCGCCACAACAAAATTGCGGCGGCACCGAATCCATCGCGACACCATACTTGGCGCCCTGCATCAAACCAGTTTGGCCGGTGCCGACCAAAACTGTTTTGATCCCATGCGCGTTAAGTGCGCCTGTCAGGATTGTCGCGGTTGTACGCTTTCCAATTGCACAATCGGTGCCGAACACTGCGATGCGGATCGCCTGGACGTCTCCAATACTGCCATCTAACAGGCGTAGGTCGGGATTTGGCCGCGGCTTGCGAATGTCGCGTATCGTGACATCGTGAATTTTGGCAAATCCGGCGAGCTCCTTGTCATCGCTAAGAAATTCATGCAGCCCACTGACGATGTTCATTCCGAGCGTTATCGCATCCACAACAACTTCGCGATCCTCAAGGGACATTCTGCCGCTGGCCGGCGCCATTCCGTAAATAAAAGTGTCGGGGATCGTAGCTTCACTAGCGACGGCGGCATCAAGATCATCGAAGATGGGAACCTGATTTGCGATATTATCAAGCACTTTGCCACTGTCACAACCGCCATACGTGCTGTCGATCACCGAAAGAACGCGATAGGCCTGTGAATGTCGAACGAGACCATTAGCCGTCTTGCCATCGATCTTTGCGAAGTTTCCTTCGCAATACACAATTGCAGTCGGTGTATCTGTCACGAGTGTCTTGCGGTGAAGCTCTGGAAAAACTGCTTGTTCAGGCGCCAGCTTTTGCGCATCGCTGGCAATGAACTGCTTGGCATCCGACGCAATGGGTACGGGTTTCATATTTGTTCCTTTTTTGGAGTGTGAAACGCGCGTCCTTGGTAAGGACGGGCAAAAATTGTGAAGTTTGGGAAAGTGGGCTTTCTGTCTGAATTCTCACTGGTTCAGAACACACAGCCCTTCTGATCGATGATAGTTTTTGTGGCATTGCCACCCATTGCCGGATCGGTCGATATGGGCATTTGCCGGCAGCTCGATTGCATTGCAGCGATCACCGGACGCCTCGTAGCCACGTTCGCATTTCCATCCAACTCCATGGATCGCGTCATCGTAGAAAGCATTTTCAGGCACAAACACGGCATCGCACCGTCCGTCGCGCTCAAAAAACCCACGCTCGCACGTCCAGGGACGCCCGCTGGTTGATGCGTTCAGAAAAGCGTTTTCCGGTACCGCTACTGCCACGCATGCTTCTCCGTCTTTTTCGTAGCCACGGTTGCAATGCCATGCAGATCCATAAGTGCTATTCGTCAGGTAAGCATTATCCGGCACCACGATTTTCTGGCAGCTATCGTCTACTCTTGTGTATCCACGCAGGCACCGCCACCTCTCACCTGATGGATCGAGATATCCACCTTCAGGCACAATCACTTCAGTGCATGAGGTGCCGCCAACTTCAACAAAGCCGTGCATACATGCCCACCCTGAGCCGTATGTTCTGTTTGTGGGGTAGGCATTTCCCGGCACGACAATGGCCACGCATTCTTCGCCTTCCAACCGATAGGACAAATCGCATTCCCAACCGTCGCCATACTTATTGGGATGCGCGTTATCCGGGATCGAATTTGTTTCTGCCGATGCGGGACTTGATGAGATAAAGGAGCCCGCCAAGCAGCTGAAAACGCCGACAAACAGCGCCGTCATAAAGTGAGAGTAAAACCAGTGCTGATTTTTTCGATTTGTCCTGGTGCAAACGGCTTTGTCCGAATGTTGAGTGATTGAGTTACGATCCATCCAGGTTCAGCCCCTCAATGCAGGCCTGTGCCAGATCTTTGTTGGGGGTTTGAGATCCCGGTACCGTTGCCCAGCCGGCTGCCATAACGGCATCCTTTCGCTTGAAAGAAGAAGCCTCTTTGATCGTCGTTATTTTTTCGGCGCGTTGAGTGTCAGTTCTCGCCATGTCGACGCAGATCGGAACCAACGCAGCGATTACATTATCGCGGGACATGGCGTTGGCCATCTTGTCCGCGCTACCGCCGGTCATCCATCCACCCCATGAAAATCCAACGACGCCTACGAAAACCCCGCCGATCAGAGCACCGTAGATTCCGGGTTTAAGCCATTCGGGCGTGTTCATAATCTATTCCTCCTGCGGGGAAAGCGCCGCATCGCTGTCATTGTTAGATGTGGCCAAGGTCTGGTCGTGCTTAAGCGCCAGTTCAAAATCTTCTGGGTCAATTGGGCGCATTTCCGTGCGGCCTGGCTTGCTGCCTTTGCCCTGAACTGTCAGGTAGGTTCCGGTTCTGCGATATGCTTCGAAACTCAGGCCCTGTAGTAGTTCTTCTTCAACAACTACTTCATACTCGCCTGCAGGAAGTTCATCCGGGTAGCCGGACAAAGAGAACGGATTTGAAAACGTCACCAAAGAACTGGACGATCTCGTGCTCACCTTGGTCCTCCATATAGTTTGTTGGATCTTCCCCGCGCAGTCTGCCGCGGTACACGCTCGTAAGCGCTGCGGTAGTACTGGCGTTGTAATTTAGAATAATGTGCAAATGGCAGACGCGCGCTGATCGATGTTAGTCTTCGACCAATGACCTGAGATTTTATTGGAATTTCAAATGCATTTGGTGCCCGAGGATCAGGTACTGTAAAAAATTGACTAACCTGCGTCAGTGCAACGATGTTTGGATTCCGGCAACGTGATGTATGTTGGCGGGATATTTGCTGGCGTGTTCTTAACGAGTAATTGAGAAGCGCAGGAAATCCAGTACCGCAATCGGACTGTATTTATCTTGCGCTTCTTTTTCAGTGAAATCCCAAATCTGCCGAAGCGAATTCCGTCTCTAACAGGCAACGATCATCAAAATCCCGGCATCGCTGTAGGGGTGAACTTATTGCTTCAACAGTGGCCCGGCCTGATCCAGATAAGTGGGGTCAAAACCGGCCAACGTCACCAGTCCGTCATAATCATCAAATACCACTTGCCCGGATTGAAAAGTAACCAGCCCCTTTTCCCGCAGTTGCCGTAGGACACGATTAACATGCACGGCACTAAGTCCCAGCGTATCGGCAAGATGGTATTGTGTCAGTGGGCAGGTATATCCCATCTTGGTTGCCATCCCGACCTGAGTCAGCCTCACACCAAGTTCCAAAAGAAAATGCGCCATGCGCTCACCCGCATCTCGCCGTCCTATGTTGACCAGGTGCTCAACCACCATCGCTTCATCTCTAGAGACCGCCCAAAGGATTGCTGTCGCCAGCCGGGGCGTTTGCGCAAATGCTTCCAGGAGATCATCCACTACTACTTCAATGGCTTGGATTTCCATGATTGGTTCTATGCTGTGATCCGAGGTGTGCAGCAGAACGCTTCGCAAGCCCAGAAAGTCACCCGGTATTTGGAAATCGACGATCTGACGCGACCCGTCAGTCTGGGTTTTGTAGGAACAAACCCAGCCCGAGGCCAGAATGTAGGCAGCCTGCTCTGATTGCCCTTGATGCACAAGGTCACGTCCGGCTTCAAAGGTTCTGCGACGCTTGTGCAGGCGTGCCAATACCGCAAGTTCAACCTCAGTCAGAGCGACGAAGTTTGAAAGCTTTCGGGTGAGTGGACTATTTTTGATAGTGCGCAAGTGTTCTTCCTTCATCGATGAGCAGCCTGCGAAACTATCCGACGCCAAGACTGCTTTCGATCAGTTAAGTATACAGCAATCTATGCCAGTATGGTGCAATTCATCGTGGCGCTTCCATGCTTGGACGCCTGTTAGAAAAGGACGTCTACCATGGCTGACCGGCAAGACCATTCAGGAATGGCCGCACTCTCAATTTGTGAAGCGCTTTTGCTTGCAATTAAAGATCGTGAGCTTCTGCCCGAACATGAAATTGTGGGAGTTCTGCATGACGCAGCTGCTGTCCACGAAACAGCGGTCGGCAATAACGATGAAAAGGACATGCACCAGGCCGCCGCTGTTCTGATAAACAAGATCATTGCTTCCGGCTATCGCGTTCGGCAGTAACGTTAATTTCCTGTCAGAAAAACAAGATTACGCTCGTCAAAAAAGCATAACAACAAATAGAAGCACTATTGGTGCTTCGTTCCCGATCAATTCAAACACGAAGCAAGAACCAAAGATCCAATCTCTGCAATATCTCAACTTAATGAAAAATTCCACGACCGCGAATTACTCCCTCTTCCCCGCCACCTGCATGAGCCACAACGAGAATTTGCTTACTGGCTGAAGGCCCGCATGGCCTGTCCTGCTGCACTGCCTGCGACAACGCAAACGTTGGCTTTGTTCGGCGTCTAAGTTGCTGATCCTATGTGCCTCGAAACTACAGTTTGATAGTATCGCATCATCATAGCTTTGAATGACCGGTCTGGCGACAACAGCTGCAACGCAGCGATGAATGTGTTGCGACAGCAAATCAATGCTGCGTCAGCAATTGCCGCAATCGCACAAGTCCGGTTTGTCCCGCATCTTACCAGTTCGCTCCTGTTGAAGCGAACGGCAGGTGTACGATTATGGCCCTCGCTCTGTTAAAGTCCCCGTACCAGCTAAATGATACGCGTCTGAGGATAAAATCTGTGGTCAGAAGGAAAAAGAGCACCGCCGAAGTCTGCATTCGTGCCCGTCAAATCCTGAACATGATAGTGTGACGACTCGGTGAGCACTGACCAAAATTCTTCGAGTCTGGCATGTTCGCTCCCACCGGTGTATTTCCAGTGCGCGACGAACTCGTCGATCTGTGGGGCTTTGCTCATGTGAAGTTAGTTGTTCGAAACGGGAATGCGCTCAGTTAGAAATTGTTCGAAGGTGGCGGTTTCGACCGCATATGCGCTGATATCGCGCTTCCGGGTAATAACCTTTTCGATCACGGCACACAGGCCAAGAATTACCATGCCCGGGAAGAACCAAAGCCCCGTCGCCAATGGCATTTGCTCACTGTAGAGCAAAGTTTGGAGAAGAGGCCAAATCAAGAATGGCATGGCAGCCAGGGCTGACCACTTGACTGGTTTCATCTTTTCCTCGGCTTCCGCAGCCAACCGGGCATGAATCTCGACCAAATCGCGCTCCCATGCTAGGAATTCGTCCATGACTTGGCCAGCGATGTAGTGGTCACAGCGGCAATAATCGCGTGTGATGTACTCAACCTGTCCGCAGGCTGCGCAGCGGACCGCATTGATACTATCCGCTTTCGGGCGCAGGTGTTTCTTCTGACCTTCGCGATCGGGGACTTCTTCAGCCCCGCAGACGCCTTCGAGCAGGCGCTCTATATCCTGACCAAGCCGCAGCTTTCGCGGGCGTAGTTTCAGCACTTCATCGGGAAATTCTTCATTCAACATCAGCTTACAAGCCTCAATACGCTGTCGATCCTTGTTGTGTCCGGTTCCCCGCCTTCAATCGTCAGGGCATCGGTGTTCAGGAACTCATCGAAGAGAAAATCGATGGCATCCCACTTCTTTTCAGGGGTCACAGTCAGTCCGCGTTCATTGATCCGGCGCTCGACTGCGATGCCGATCTTACGATAGGCGGCGGCGATCTCTTCGTGCCTTCGGCTCTTGCCATCTTCCGAGTCGCCTTCGAGCATCCAGAGCGGATCAACGTCGAATTCCTCGTAGACTTTCAACAGTAGTGAAGCCGTCAAATCCCGCTGGCTGCGTTCATAGTACTGGTATGCGCTCCGACTGGCGCCAAGGCGCTGCGCCATCTCCTCTTGGGAGAGGCTTGCCATGTTTCGCACAGCCGCAAGGCGATGTCCCAAACCGGGAACTGTCATAGAAAACCTTCTTAATGGTTGCATTGACCACGATACTGGTTATATGAATCACATATGACCATAAATCGTGTCAACGCGCTCGATTCACGTAAGATCAGCGTATGTTTGTTTCATTCTGAACGCAAAATGAAATTAACTGCCTCGATTTGTGAGCAAAGAGTTTGAGGAGGTGAAGCGTGGAAAAGCTCTTGGAAACCCCGAAAGAACTGGCCGAGCGCGTTGGCATTCCTGTGTCCAATATTCGCTACCTGATCCGCGAAGACATGCTGGACCACATCTATACGGCCCCTGGGCGTAGAAATCCGAAAATCCCTTCCGGCGCGTGGGAGCGGTACGTCGACAATTTCACGGTGAAAACATGCCCAGAAAGCCATCCCCGCCGCGCCTCGAGCGCGACCGCAAGCGTCCGTCCGAGGGCAACTGGTACATCTACTGGACCGAGGGGGGACGCAGCCGCGAGCACTCGACTGGCACTGGGGATCGCGACCAGTCTGAACTCTACTTCGCAGAGTGGAAGCTAAGGCGCTTTAGGCCAGATCGAGCAGTCGAGCCTTACGAATTCTATGTGGCCGACGCAATTTCGCACTACCTGGCAAAACGGCTTGATGACGTCTCCGATCCGGAGCGCTTGGCCAATGCGGCCAAGCCGATCATCCGATTTTTCGACGGCTACGCCGTTGGTGACATCAATGATGCGCTCATCAAGGAGTATTGCCAGAAGCGACGAAAGGGCCGGGGTGAAAAGGGTCTCAAGGACGGCACGCTCAGACGAGAACTCAGCCTGTTGTCGACCGCTATCAGGCGCGCCGAAGAAGATCAGCTGATCACGCGCAGGATAGCCGTTCGACTTCCACCGAAGCCCGAAGGTCGAATCCGGTTCCTGACGTGCGATGAAGCGATAAAACTTATAAAAGCCTCGCGAAGCTTCGATACCCCTTTGGAAGATGGTGTGCCGACGGAGTCAAAAACCGAACACCTGACCCTGTTTCTCCGTATCGGTTTACTGACGGGCCAGCGGAAGGAAGCGATCCTGTCCTTGCGTTGGTCCGATATCGATTTCAACAGCAACATCATCTACTGGAATCCGGTCGGGCGTCGACGGACCAAGAAGGAGCGCCCGAGCTCAAGGTTGCCCGCGCGCCTGAAGAAACACTTGTTGCGCAGGCGGAAGCGATTTCCGGAAGACGAATTCGTTGTCACCCATCGCGGCAAGTCCCTGCAGAATATCAAGCGTGCGTTTCGATCCGCCGTTGTAGCGGCTGGCCTCGAAGGTCAGGGAGACCGGAAAGTCGTGCCGCACACTCTGAGGCACACTTGCGCAACCTGGCTCATGCAGAAGGGTGCGCCAAAGTGGGACGCCTGCGGCTTTCTGGGGATGACCCTCGAGACGCTCGAAAAGAACTACGGGCACCACCACCCAGACCATCAGCGCGGGGCGGCGGATGCCATCTGACATCCGGATCATTTCCGGAAATAGACCATCACAAACGTTAACAAAGGAGCAGTCAAATGACAACGCATCATAATAAATACAGGGGGTTAGGCTCCGGCCTGATCCTTCGGGAGGCAGGGGTCGGAGGTTCGAATCCTCTCACTCCGACCAAAAAACAAGGCCCCTGAGGGGCCTTTGTTGTATATTAGACAGCAATCCGCGGTCCATTGAACCTGAGCGTTATTCGAACTCTAACGCATTGGCAGCTCTGCGCAGGATGTCAGGCTATGAATGTTCAACTCTAATGCAGCAAGCTTCAAACAGGCACAAAAACCGCGTAGTTCTCATCGATAACGTAGTCGACGCGTCTTTGATGTCCGGTTAACGGAGTTTGCAGCAATTCTACCGGGGGAGCAATAAGCGGCTTGGGAAAGTCTTCCTCCCTCAAGGTCTCGCCTTTGATTTCGGCCTCCTTCTTCGCTTTCTCAAGCATTTTGTCAGCGTATTCTAAACTCTGTTGAAGCAGTTGATCTGGATCACCGCGCTGAAAGTCATTTTGCTCAATTAGGAGGTTGTTCTGTGTATACGGTCGAGACTTATTTCGTGCTTCAATCACGCGAAGAGGGATCAGTTCTTCTGACTCAGACGAGGTTCCTCGGGATGTCGGCCTACCACAAGCATATGGTCCCTGTAGGCAACCATAAGCGTACATTGCAACTGCAACGTCACAGTCATCCTGATCCAAAATCCAAGTTACAACATCGATGTAACCTTTGATGTCAGGATTTAGAGACCTAATCAATCCGATCCATAACCATTGGTCTCTCTGCCCCTCCAGGAAAGGTATCATATCCACCAATTCGACAAACACAGCATCATCGGGAGTTTCCCATCGGGCTTCGTAGAGTTCTGCTGCGGTAAATGGTCTAAATTTTAACGGGTCATACTTAATAACAAAAACTCGTGTCCAAGTAACACACAGAGCAGCCTTATCTGACTGATCCAATACGATTGTTAGTTCGTCATTGATAAATTTCCCAGACCCGCTCTCAATTGTTTTTTGCAAGCTGCCTAGAGCTTCAGCCAATTGTCCATCCCTATCGCCGCGCACAGGGAGAGTACGGCGCAGCAGACTGCGGCTGCCTCGGAACCGAGGCACGACCTCTGCAAAGGGGCTTCGCAGCGCGATTAACGCCCCAGTTTACGTCCGGCGTTTCGGAACTGCATTGCCGCCCTTGGCCGCCGCGGCCCGCGCGCGGTTCTTCTTGCTGTTGGGCTTGCCTTTTGGCGGCGGAGGACCTTTGGGGCGGCGATCCGGTGTCTTGCCTGCCCAGGCGTCCCCGGCCTTGCTGCGCTTGGGTTTGGGATCGGCTTTTCCCTTGTCCGCAGGTTTGGGTGTGTCCTTCTTCCGCGTCTTTGCCGGTTGCGGTTCGACCAGACGCTCCGGACGCTCAGTTTTTCCCCGTTTCTTGTCCTTCATCCCACGTTTGGGGCCCGGTTTTGCGGGTCGCGACAGGTCTGGGGCCGTGTCCAGTCGAACGATCTCTTTCGCTCCTTCGACCTTCATCTCGGGCCCAATGGCTTCGATAAAACCGGGCACGCTGCTTTCGCGGATTTCGATATAGGTCACATCGTCGGCAATGCGGATCGCGCCTATATCGGATTTCGTGATGTTCCCGGCCTTGCAGATCATCGGCAGAACATAGCGCGGCGAGGCGTGCTGATTGCGCCCCTCAGACAGGGAAAACCAAACGCTGGGACCAAAGGAAGCGCTGGGTTTGGCTGCCGCGTTGACCTCGCTCAGTTCTTCCGGCGCGGAATGTTGGCGCGTGTATTGGCGAACGTAAGCCGCGGCCAGCTGTTCTGACGAGAACCGCGCGACCAGTTGCTCGACCGAGGCGCGCTCGGTCTCGGGAACCTCGGACTGCCAGTCGTCGGACGCAAACATTCGTTGCAAGTCCTGCGCGTTGACCTCTTCAGCCGAGGGCGCAGACCCCCACTCGGCGGTGAGTTTGGCAAATTTCAAAAGGCGCTGTGCCTTTTTGAACGCCGCCGGGGGCACGATCAGCGCACTGACCCCTTTGCGGCCTGCCCGCCCGGTACGGCCCGAGCGGTGCAGCAGGGTTTCATGGCTGTTGGGCAGTTCGGCGTGAACAACCAGATCCAGGTTCGGCAGGTCGATCCCCCGCGCCGCGACATCGGTGGCCACACAAACACGGGCGCGGCCATCGCGCATCGCTTGCAGCGCGTTAGAGCGTTCGCTTTGCGTCAACTCACCCGACAGAGCGACAACCGGGAACCCCCGGTTGGACAAGCGTGCCGTCAAACGGCTGACCATGGCGCGTGTGTTGCAAAAGACGATGGCGTTCGGGGCTTCGTAATAGCGCAACACGTTGATGATTGCGTTCTCGCCATCGCGCGGCGCCACATTCAGTGCACGGTATTCGATATCCGCGTGCTGCGTGCGTTCGCTGACCGTGCTGACCCGTTCAGCATCCTGTTGATAGCGCGCCGCAAGGCTGACAATCGCGCGCGGCACCGTGGCCGAAAACAGCAGCGTCTGACGCGTCTCGGGCGTTTGTTCCAAAATGAACTCCAGATCCTCGCGGAAGCCCAGATCCAGCATCTCGTCAGCTTCGTCCAGCACCACCGCCCGCACATCAGTCAGATCGATCGAACCGCGCATGATATGATCGCGCAACCGGCCCGGCGTTGCGACAACGATATGCGCGCCTCGGGCCAAGGCGCGGCGTTCGTCGCGCATATCCATTCCGCCCACGCAAGAGGCAAGAAACGCCCCCGCTTCAGCATAAAGCCACGCCAGCTCGCGCTTTACCTGCATCGCCAGCTCGCGCGTGGGCGCAATCACCAGCGCCAAAGGTGCTGCGGCCGCGTCAAAGTCATCGCCCTCACCCAAAAGCGTGGGCGCGATGGCCAATCCGAACCCGATGGTCTTACCCGAACCCGTCTGCGCGGAAACCAACAGGTCGCGCCCCTGCAATTCGGGCGCGGTCACGGCCTGCTGTACCGGGGTCAGCGTTTCATATCCTTTGCGCGTGAGCGCATCCTGCAATGTCTGTTTCATAGATCGGCTCGCTCTGGTGATGCTGTCACCCTCAGAGCGTCCAACACACGGATCATCGTCGAAGCGCCGCTCATAGCGAGAGACGACGGGGATGTATAGAGCGGAAATGAGGCACGCATACCTGCCGCGCGCAGGAAGCAAACCGACCAGAATGCCCTATCCCGTCTTGGACAGACGGTCAGGAAAAGCTGGGCCGAAACCACCTGGCCCAGCCATTAGGCATCAGCTGCCGCGATTGCGGAAGCTCTCTTCGAAGTCCTGAGTTTGATTTTCAGCGCTGCCGCCACTTGGGCCGCTGTCGCAGGCGGCGATGAGTAGCAAGCTGGCGGAGATGAGGACGGCTCTGATCATTTGGGGACCTTTGTGTTCGGAAGATTCAGGTGGAAACACGCGCGCCTGTCCTGCCTAGCACGGAGGCGCGTAACCAACGGGTCAATCCTGTGTGACAGCGCTGTGATCCCGGTGGGCGATCAGTCCGGCTTGCGGGCGATGATCCAGATAGGGTGATAGGTCAGCGGCACGGTGCCGCCGCAGCCATGGCGCGCGACATACGCGTCCGAGAACCGCCGCAAATCCGAGCGGGTCCAAACCGCGCGGGCACGGCCGTTCACCCCAGTGCTGCGCAAATGGCGCAACAGGTCGTGGGGTGAGGCAAACCGAATGGTCCGAATATCCTCGTCTGCCACCATCACTTCCAACTCATCGCAAATGGCCGCGCTCAGATCCTCGGGGCGACTCAGGCCCGGCGCTTCGGCGGATGACCCGATCTGCGTCAACTCGTGAAACTGCCGTGGCCCAAAGCCCGAAACTGCCAGCCAACCACCGGGTGCCAGCGCACGCGACATGCGCCGCATCAGGGCCGCCGGATCGTGCAACCACTGGATCATCGACGCCGAGCAGATCAGATCGGGCCGCTGCGGCCAAGCAATCCGTTCCGCATCGCCACATACAAACCGCGCCTTTGCAGCGGTCGCGGTTGCTGCGGCCTCGGGCGCAAGGTCATTGAGCGTCAGAGCCTGAAACCGGAACCTGGCCTGTAACTCATGGGTCAGATGTCCGGTACCGCAGCCCAACTCCAGCCCATGGTCAAACTGCGCAGGCGCGTCGTGGGCGTGCAACGCGTCGGCCAAGTCTGCGGCGATCTGCGCTTGCAGACCCGCCGCCGCATGATAGCTGCCAAAACTGCGGCTAAAACTGCGTTGTACCCGGTCTGTGATCAATGTGTTCATGCCAACCACTCTGCCCAGCTTTGACCCGCTCGAAACGGAACATGCGGGCCGTCAATGCGCCGAATGGTTGAGGTCTGCCACGCCGCCTCTTGCGCCTTGGTGGGGATGATCCGGTCTTGGTGCGGAATCCACACTCGGTCAAACCGACGCGCCAGAGCGGGGCCGCGCTGAAGGATCGCACGCAGTTCCGCTTGCGCCGCATGGATGTCAATCTGCGGTGCTGGTCCTTCGAACCCGGCGCGGCGGCAGAACTTGGCAAAGCTAGCCGCGCTCAGATTGTCGGCAGTGGCGTTGATCATGTCCGGCGCGATGCCTTTTTCCACATCCGCAGGAAACAAGGTGCCGCTGACCGCAACCAGACGATCCGGGTTGACCCCCGCCCCCTCTAACCAGTGCACAGCCGAGGCGACACCGAAGGAAAACGCCAGCACATCGAGCCGATCATAATCGGCCAGTTCGGGCAGTTCAGCATCAAGCTGGGTATAGTCGTCGACAAACAGGACGTCCCCGCCGCCCTCCAGCCCGGCAAACGGGGCAGGCCCCAGCGCCCAACCACCGAACACTAGTGTCAGGTTTTCAACACCAGAGCGGGACAGCCAAACCGCCTTCATGCCTCGCCCCGCGCCAGATTAACCATCGCCGCCGTCACCCGGCTCAACTCATCGCCCGAGATCACGAAAGGCGGCATACAATAGATATTGCGCGCGAAGGGCCGCAGCCAGACACCAGTTTCGGGTGCTTGCGCATGCGCGATCCGAGGGTCAACCGGTTGCTCCATCTCGATCACGCCGATTGCGCCCAGAACCCGTACATCAGCCACGCCCGGTATGTCGCACGCGGGCGCAAGCTCATGCTCCATCTGCTTGGCAATTGCGCTGACCTCATGATGCCAGTCACGCTGTTTCAGTTGGTCGAGGCTGGCGATGGCCGCCGCGCACGCCAGCGGGTTGGCCATATAGGTCGGCCCGTGCATCAACACGCTGGCCTCGCTTTCACCAATCCCGCGCGCAACGGCTTCGGTCGCAATTGTAGCGGCCAGAGTGATATGACCGCCGGTCAGCGCCTTGCCCACGCATAGGATATCCGACACCACATCCGCATGCTGCATGGCAAAAAGCTGACCCGTCCGCCCAAACCCGGTGGCGATCTCATCAAAGATCAGCAACACCCCATGGGCCGAACACAGCTCGCGCGCGCCTTTCAGCCAGGACGGGTGATAGAAATACATCCCGCCCGCACCCTGTACCACCGGCTCAAGGATCAACGCGGCGATCCGGTCGCCCTGACGGTCCAGCATCTCTTCCAGAGCGCCAAGCCCATTCAACGCCGGATCCTCCGGCCAGTCCTGTCCCAACGCCACAGAGGGCCGGGGCAGGAAATGCTGGATCGACATCGCCCCCCGGAACAGCCCATGCATTCCATTGACTGGATCGCAGACGCTCATCGCTTTCCATGTATCGCCGTGATACCCGCCCCGGATCGTGGCAAATTCTGTCCGGCCCGAATGACCCTTGGCCATCTGGTACTGCACAGCCATCTTCAACGCGACCTCGATCGCGACCGAGCCGCTGTCGCTGTAGAAAATCCGGTCCAATCCATCGGGCAGCATGTCGATCAGCCGCTTGCCCAGCTCAATCGCGGGCGTATGCGTCAAGCCGCCGAACATGACATGGGGCAAGTGATCCAACTGCGTCTGCATCGCTGCGATGATGGCCGGGTGACGATGGCCGTGCACCGCACACCACCAAGATGACATGGCGTCGATCATCTTACCGCCGTCCTCGCGCGTCAGCCAGACGCCCTCAGCCGAAGAGATCAGGTGCATAGGCCCCGGATCCAGCACGTTGGTATAAGGATGCCACAGGTGGCGCGCGTCAAAATCCAATGGGGTCAAAGCGCACCCCGTATCGTGGTCAGGTCCATCCCCGCCATCGCATCAGCCACAGAGGCACGCGTCACGGTGTTAAGAACCGGCAGCCGTCCCAGATGGCGCGTCTCGCACATCTCGACAATAGTCTGTTCGACATCCGGCTCGGCGTCTCCGATGAATGCCACGCCGACCACGTCGACACCCGCGCCGCGCAAGGCGCGCAAGGACAGCGCGGTGTGGTTGATTGTGCCCAAAGCCGTGCGCGCCGCCAGAACGACCGGCGCCTGCCAACGGGCAAACAGGTCCAGAAAGAAATGCTGCCGGGTCAGAGGCACCATCACGCCACCCGCCCCTTCCACAACCAACGGGCCGGGAACCTGAGGCAAAGTCAGTCGCTCAAGGTCGATCTCAACCCCCATATCCTCGGCCGACAGATGCGGCGAGGCGGGCAGGTTCAGCCGATACGCCTCGGGCAAGACCGGCGCGCCAGACAGGGCCTGCACGGTTTCGGTATCCGTCGCCTCTTCCAACCCGGACTGGACCGGCTTCCAATAGCTGGCCCCAAGGGCAGCGGCCAGCCCGGCGGACAGGACGGTCTTGCCCACACCGGTATCGGTGCCGGTGACGACCAGAGTGCTCATGCGGCCTCCTTCCGGTAGCGCGACAGTGTTTCGAACAAGGCGCTGATCTCGGATTTGGTGACATTCCCGGTGATCGAGATTCGCAACCGCGACGTGCCCTTCGGCACGGTCGGCGGGCGGATGCCGCGGATATCAAAACCTTGTTCCCGCAAGCGCGCCGCCATTGCCATGGTGCTGGCGTCATCACCCAGAATAACGGGGATAATCTGACTGGTCAGAGCTTGCGGCGCGATCCCAGCACTATGCGCCACCGAATGGGCATGCGCGATCCGGTCCTGCGCCTGCTGCGTCCAAATCGGGTCGTTGCTCAGCAGCTCAAGCGCGGCCCGCACGAGGCCTGCATTAAAGGGCGACGGGGCGGTGGCAAAAATGAACGGGCGCGCGCGATTTATCAAAGTGTCGATCATCACACGCGGACCGCAGATCAATCCGCCCGCAACACCTAGACCCTTGCCGCAGGTGTGCAAGGTCAGCACATCCGCGTCCAGCCCATGCGCCAGCCCCCGGCCCTGTGGACCAAAGACGCCCGTTGCGTGGGCCTCATCCACCACCAGCACCGCATCGTGGTCCCGCGCCAGCGTTGCGAAATCGACCAACGGGGCCAGATCGCCTTCCATCGAATAGACACTTTCGACCGCAACCCAAACTTGACCCGAACCACCCTCGGTGCGCCATTGCGTCAGAACCCGGCGCGCATCGGCCAAGTCATTATGAGCAAAGCCCCGTGTGTCGGCACGCCCGGTGCGCATCCCTTCGAACGCGCTGGCATGGACCAAAGCGTCATGCAGGATCAGATCCCCCGCGGCGGGGAGGCTGGAAAAGATGGCCTGATTGGCCTGAAACCCGCCACCCATGAACAGCGCGGCCTCGGCCCCAAAAAAACTGGCAGCGAACTGCTCCAAAGCCTCGTGCTCGGGATGGTTGCCACGCAACAGGCGCGACCCGCCCGACCCCAACGGCACCCCGCGCGACAGCGCGTGCTGCGCGGACTCGGCCAATTCGGGTGACTGAGCCAGCCCCAGATAGTCGTTCGACGCGAAATCCAACCCCCGGCGCGGTGACAACACCCGCCGACGATGCCGGTTGTCCAGCACCTCAAGCATCGAGGACAAGCGCGCCGTAACCGTCATTCGGCCGCGTCAGCCCGGCTGTCCTGCGCCGCGACCTCGGCCTGAAGCCCCAGCTTGGCAAAAAGAACCGCGTCGGTGTCTTCCTCAGGGTTTTCCGCCGTCAGCAGCGTTTCGCCCACAAAGATCGAGTTCGCACCGGCAAAGAAACACATCGCCTGCAGCTCATCGCTCATGTCGCTGCGCCCGGCAGACAGGCGGACATAGGATTGCGGCATCATGATCCGCGCCACAGCGATCACCCGCACAAAGTCAATCGGATCAATCGGCTTGGCATCGGCCAGCGGTGTATCCTGCTGCGGCATAAGCATGTTGATCGGAACCGAATCCGGCGCAGGCGCCATGTTGGCCAGCGTCACCAGCATGTCCATGCGGTCCTGAACGCCCTCGCCCATGCCCAGAATGCCACCTGAACACACCTTGATCCCCGCCTCTTGCACCCGGTTCATCGTGTCGATCCGGTCGGCAAAGGTCCGGGTGGTGATCACTTCGGAATAATAACGCTCGGACGTGTCGATATTGTGGTTGTAGTAATCCAGCCCCGCATCACGCAGTTGCACCACCTGCGTGTCACTCAGCATGCCAAGCGTCATGCAGGATTCCATCCCCATGTCGCGCACGCCTTCGACCATGGCAACCAGCGCAGCCATGTCGCGGTCTTTGGGCTCGCGCCACGCGGCCCCCATGCAGAACCGGGTCGCGCCGCCCTCTTTCGCCTTACGGGCCTCGGACAGAACCCGCTCGACCTCGATCAGTTTCGAGGCCGACAGCTTGGACCCATTGCGCGCCGATTGCGAGCAATAGGCGCAGTCCTCGGCGCAGCCTCCGGTCTTGATCGACAGCAGTTTCGAGGTCTGGACCTTATTGGGATCGAAATTGGCGCGATGCACTGTCTGGGCGCGAAACAGAAGATCCATCAGCGGCAGATCATACAGCGCCTGAGCCGCGTCACGTGTCCACGAGTTTGGTTGGGTCTGCATTTTATCTATAATCTTTCGTGTAACCCGAGATTTCGGTCATTTTTTATCGATAAATTTTGTGGTTGCAATATTTTTCACTCAAACCAAGTCAGGGCAAATGGACGCGGGCATCGTAAAAATGCGAGCGTCCAATATGCGCACGGGCAGTCAAATCACCGCTGTTTTTGCTGATAAGCTCGTGAGGCTGAACGATCTGCATCTTTTCCGGATGATACGCAATTTGACGCCGGGCCGGCTTGGATAGGCTGGTGTCACATAAACCCGCCCCAAATTTCCGGGCGACGAAAACTTCCAAGCAAGAGGACATCAGCCATGAGAGTATTGAAAATCCTAACATTGGGCGCAGCGATGGGTGTTGCAGCGCTTGGGATCAGTCAGTTCAGCACATCGGTCAACGCGCAAGTGTCCGACGACTGGCAGCCTCAATGGACCGAGGATGGTCAACTGGTTCTACCGACAGGCTACAGGGAATGGGTGTTCCTGGGCTCACCCCTGACGCCGAACGCACTAAACGGCGGGCAGGCCGGGTTCCCGGAATACCACAATGTTTACATGCATCCGACGGCCTATGCTCAGTACAAGGAAACCGGGGAATTTCCCGAAGGCACTATCTTGTTGAAAGAGCTGCAACTGACCCAACCCGGCGAGGAAGCGGACGGATCGCGGCTTGAGGTGTCGGGACAGGGTTATTTCCCGGCCGGGTTCAACGGCATCGACATCGCGGTCAAGGATTCCTCGCGCTTTGCGGAAAGTAACAACTGGGGCTATTTCAACTTTGGCCACCATGCCCCACCCTATGCCGAAACCGCCGCCTCCGCCCCAATCGAGGCCTGCGCCTCGTGCCATATCGACAATGCGGACGAGGATATGGATTTCACCCGCTTTTACGCGATCCTCAGCGCGAACTAAGCGGATCGACCTCTGAATGCCATCGCGTCAGGTCGGCGCGGTGGCCAATAGGTGGCCAAAACATTCGCACCCCAAAAACCTCTCTGGACTTTCACGTGTCACATAAGCTCATTCTCGTCGCCTGTTTTGCAGCCTGCCCCGCTCTGGCGCAGATGGGGACTGCGGTCGATCACTGCGATGCCCAACCAGCGCCGCGAGTGGATTGGCACGGCTGTGATTTTGCGCATCAGGATTTCTCGGGCTTGGATCTCAGCCACGCCAACCTCAGCGGCGCAAAACTGACTGCAGCCAAGCTGCGCGGGACCAACCTGTCCCATGCCGATCTGACCGGCACCATCCTGATTGGCGCGGATTTGCAACAAGTCAATTTCGCGGGCGCGGACCTGCGCGGGGCCTTCATGACCAAAGCCCAATTGAGGGGCAACAATTTCGAAGGCACCAGATTTGACGGGGCCTATTTCAACGACGCGCGACAATGCGCCGTTGGGTCCGTTGGCAGTTGCAACTAAACAGCCCGCCATGATTTCGCGCCGCTAATGGATGCGGATTGCGGGCTGCGCCATGCTGTCGGCGTTGGCCCGTCCGGCGCAGGCCGATGCGCCGCAACTCGACCGTCACCCGACCCCAGAGGTCGGCTTTTTCGCCAGTGCCTGTCTGATCGAAGGCCCTCAGAGCTGTGAGTTGGTCGACGCAAATCTGAACGTGAGCGAGGCGCAGGATCTGGCGCGTCTGGTCCGCGAAACCGGCAAACCTTTGACCCATATCGTGATCACGCACCCGCATCCCGACCACTATCTGGGCCTGCAATTTCTGGGGCCACAGTTTCCACAAGCAATTGTCGCAAGCGCAGCACAGTCTTTGACATTCATTGAAACCGCGGCCTTGGACTGGCCCAACAGGGGATGGCCAAATCCGAGCGGATTGCTGGCATGTTGACCCGCTACCTCGATCACGTCTTCCCTTTGGCTCCGCGCAACAGCATCCTTGCCAGCTGATCCTGACGCCATGGCAAAAGGCAAACGCGCAGGGACCGATAATGGTTTACTTGCGGGGCGGATGTGACAAAGGTCCGACATGACACCATCAGCCCCAACAGATTCGCACGACCAGGCCACAACTCATTCGTATCTGTCTGCGCTTAGGGCGACGCTGGGCGAAGCCGCCGTCCTGACCGGTTCAGATATTTCCGAGACCTACACCCGAGACTGGACCCGAGACCGGCACGGACAATGCCTGGCCGTTGTCAAACCCGCCACTTCAGCCGAGGTGTCGCAGGTCTGTGCCCTCAGCCACGCCACAGGCATCGGTATCATCCCGCAAGGGGGGCATACCGGTCTGGTCGGGGGCGCGCAGCGCAATCGGGGCGATTGCATTCTGATTTCCACCCAACGCATGACCGCAATCGAAGAGATCGACGCCGACGGCATGACATGCACGGTGCAGGCGGGCGCCGTCCTTGAAACAGTGCAAACGACCCTAGGCGAGCAGGGTTTCCAGTTCGGTGTTGCCATCGGCTCTCAGGGCAGCGCTCAGATCGGGGGGCTGATATCCACGAATGCGGGCGGAGTGAATGTCCTGCGCCACGGCATGATGGGTGCTCAGGTTCTGGGGTTGGAAATGGTGCTGCCCCAAGGGCAGATCCTATCGTCGATCACAGGATTGCACAAAGACAACCGGGGGCCGGACCCGTTGCGGCTTGCTATCGGCGCCGAAGGGGTATTTGGCGTGGTCACCCGTGCCTGCCTGCGCATTCTTCCCCGCCAGACACATAGCGCCACCGCATATGCCGGCTGCACCTCGATGCAGGGCGCGCTGGACCTGCTGCGGCATATTCGCAGCAACGGGCACGAGGTCCTGTCGGCCTTTGAAGTGATGTCCCAAAGCTGTATGCCATTGGCCCAATCCGTTGACCCCTCGATGATCCTGCCGGTCGATGCGCCCGTCCATGTGCTGATCGCGTTTTCATCCGCGATGGACCTACCGCTGCAAGACCATCTGGAGGCACTTCTGGCCTCAGCATTTGAGCAAGGGGTGGTGCAGGACGCCGTCATCGCGCAATCGCAATCTCAGGCCGCCCGGTTCTGGTCCATCCGCGAAGGGCTGGTCGAAGGACAGATCAAGCGCGGCTACCACGTGCGCAGCGATGTGTCGGTTCGCTTGGGGCATGTGCCCCAAGCCGCGGTCGCGCTCGAAACCATGCTGGCTGAGGAGTTTCCGGGCTGGATACCGCAGACCTACGGCCATTTGGGCGACGGCAACCTTCACTTTAATGCCCTACCCCCGGAGTCCAAGTCCGAGGAAGAGGCGCGCGCCGTCGGAAAGACCATCGAAGCGCGCATATTTGACATTGTCACAGAGCTCGGCGGCTCATTTTCAGCAGAGCATGGCATTGGCCGCACCAAGGCCGGGTGGTTCCGAAAAACTCTTCCTGCACGTCATGACCTGTTGGCTCAGTTGAAATTCACGCTCGACCCTAAAGGCATCATGAACCCTGGATGCCTTCTCGCCGAAAACCCGACGCATCCGCCCGACCGGGAAGATCCTAAAACAACCGGCACAGGCAGTCCTGCAGCAAAGTGAAGCCCTCCTGGGCCTCACCTGAGATATGCAAGTGATTGCGCTTTCGTTATTTCAACAGACCCTGCTCGCGGTAATATTTGAGTGCTCCGGGATGAATGGGCGCGGACAGGCCCGCTGAAACCATTTCTTCTTTGGTCAGATTTGCGAATGCCGGGTGGAACGTACGGAAGTCGTCGAAATTCTCAAAGATCGACGACACCAGCGCATAGACCGCCGCTTCCGAGACCTTGGCCGAGGTCACAAGCGTCGCGCCGACCCCGAACGTGTCCACATCCCCGTCGGTGCCGCGATACATGCCTCCGGGAATGGTCGCTGCCCGGTAATAGGCGTTGTTGTCGATCAACCCGGTCACGGCGTCACCGGTCACCGGAACCAGTTTGGCATCGCAGGTCGTCGCGGCTTCGGTCAGGTTGCCGGACGGGTGGCCCGCAGTGATGATGAACGCGTCAATCTGGTTGTCGCAAAGGGCGCTGGACTGTTCCGCCGATTTCAGCTCGGCCGCCAGTGCAAACGTATCCTTTGTCCACCCTTTGGCGTCCATCAGCACCTCCATCGTGCCGCGCTGGCCCGATCCCGGATTGCCGATATTAACCCGCTTGCCTGCCAGATCATCGAAATGCTCAATCCCGGAATCGGCGCGAACCATCACGTTGAACGGCTCGGCATGGACCGAGAATACCGCGCGCAACTCTTCGAATGGCCCGGCCTCTTCAAATTTTGAGGTGCCGTTCAGCGCGTGGAACTGCCAGTCGGACTGGGCCACGCCAAATTCCAGTTCGCCCTCGCGGATCGTATTGATGTTATAGACCGAGCCACCGGTGGATTCGACCGTGCAACGCACCCCGGTTTCCTTGCGATTCTTGTTCATCAGACGGCAGATTGAGCCACCGGTCGGATAGTACACGCCGGTCACGCCGCCAGTTCCAATGGTCACGAACTCTTCAGCCTCAGCGGCCACGGTGCCAAGCGCAAGCGTCAGGGTCGACGCCAAAATCAGTTTCTTATTCATAATTTCCTCCCTTTGAGATTGTCTTGAGTGTCGTTTGGTCAGGTTGGTTCAAGCTGGTCCTGATAGCCGAACAGCGCAGGCAAACCGCCCGTGTGCAGCATCACGACCTTCTGGCCCTTGCGGATCGCGCCGCTGTCCAGAAGCCCCAAAAGCCCTGCAAAGGTCTTGGCGGTGTAGACCGGGTCCAGAAATATGCCTTCGGTCCGGGCCATAAGCTCCAGTGCCGTGCGGGTCCGGTCCCCAATTTGACCATAGCCGGGGGCAAGCGCACCGTCCCAGACGTGGATGTCTTCCTTCACCAAAGCCGGGTCAAAACCCATCAACGCTGCCAGCTTGCCAAGAACTTTCTCCATCCGGGCCTTCTGCTGGGTTTGGTCGCGGCGGACGCAGATGCCGTAGACTTGCGCGCCATGACCTGACAGGCGCAGCCCGGTCAGGAACCCTCCATGGGTCGCGCCACTGCCGGAAGGCACCACCGCCACATCAAATTCCGCCATCTGATCGGCCAGTTCCGCGCCGCCCTGCACATAGCCCAAGGCCCCCAGCGGTGGGTGATCGACGCCAAGATGAATGACATAAGGTGTTCGCCCTTCGGCCCTCAGGCGCGCGGCGTGATCGTGCAACGCATTGTCCGCTCCGACCTCGTCCTCGCCTACCGGAAAGTGCATATGCTCGGCCCCCAGAATCTGCGCCAGCAGAACATTGCCCGAGCGGTAATAGGCCGGCCCCATCCCCGGTACGCGTTCTTCCAGTTGCAGCACCGACGTCATACCCAACCGCGCCGCAGCGGCGGCGGCAGTGCGCACAAAATTGGACTGCACCGCGCCCGTGATCAAAACCGTGTCAGCCTTCTGATGCAGGGCTTCGCCAAAGTAGAATTCAAGCTGCCGGGTCTTGTTGCCGCCAAAACTCAACCCGGTCAGGTCGTCGCGCTTTAACCACAGGTCGATGCCCAACCGGTCCGACATCCGGTTCATCCGCTCGACCGGAGTGACCTCAGTCATCAACCGGATGCGGGGAAATTCGGTCAGTTTTCGGTCAATCTGCATGTGCATGGTCATCCTGTGTCATCCCATCATCCAGGCCCGTCGAATGAGGGCCACGCAGGCCAGAACCGAGATCACCCGGATCGCCTGCCCAATTACGCGTTGCGGTAACTTCGGGCCAATCAAACGACCCAAAACGCTGCCCAATACCGTCGCGGCGGCAAAAGGCACCAACCACGGCGCACCAGCAAAGGCCGTCCAATCCAGCGCCAAATGCAGCGCAAAGGCGCTGCCATAGGCAACCAGAGCAACGGGTTGCACCAGTTTGCGGGCAGCTTGCGGCGACCGGCCCACCGCCAGCAGACCAAGCACCATCAACGGCCCCGGCGTGGCCGCCCAGACAGTTGCCAGGCCGGACAGACCCGAAATGGTGCGGAATCCTGATGGTCCGATGTTCTGCCCGAATGGGATCAACGAAGTTGCAACCCCAATCAGCAGCAGCGCGGCGGTCAAAAACAGAACCGCGCGTTCGGACAAAAGCGGATAGATCAGCAGCCCCAGCGCGATCCCAGCCAGGCAGGCCAGAACCGCGTCCCGCACAAGCCCCCGGTCGCGCCGCCAGACCTGCGGGTCGGTGGCCACAAGCGACACAAGCGTGTTCAGCATCAACAGCACCGGCACCGCCGTCGCCGTGCCCAGCAACACCATCATCACCGGGGCCACCACGATGCTGAAACCGATCCCGACCCCAACCTGAAGCCCGGCCCCTAAAACGATGGCAATCAGCAAGATCAGCAAATCAGCCGACACGGGGCAAGGTCCTTTCTGCGGTTCGCAGCGATGACCCTAGCGCTCATCTACTATGATGAAAAATCATCTTATTGTATTTATTGATGCTCAAATGTTATCAACTTGCATGCGCATTACCGCCCGCCAGATTGAGCTGTTTCAGATGGCCTACCGCCACAGGTCCACCCGAAAAGCCGCCGACGCCCTGCACATCTCGCAACCTGCAATCAGCCGCGTTGTGGCCGAGCTCGAGGTTGAGATGGGCGTGGCCCTGTTTGACCGCGCCGGACGAAAATTCGAACCCACCGCCGCGGCGCATAGTTTGCAGCAGGCGGTTCAGAAACACTATCAAGGGCTGGATCGCATCCGCGACACCGCCACCCAGATCGCCCTTGGGACCGGAGGGCATTTGCGCGTGGCAACAGTTCCGGCCGTGGCCGATACGCGGGTGGCCATTGCAGCCGGACGGTTGATGGCCGAGTTTCCGGCCTTGCGCGTGGATGTGGTCGTTCTGAATGAAAGGGCTGGTCTTGCGGCCCTACGAGAAGGACGGGTGGATTGTGCGGTCGTCTCCTCGGACCCCGGAGACCCCAACCTCGCCTGCACCCGCCTGACCGATCTGGACCCGGTCGCAATCGTGCCGCGCACCGATGCGCTGGCCGACAGATCCGAGGTTTCGGCGGCTGAACTGGCGACAAGACCGCTGATAACGCTGACCCCGCACAGCCCATTTCGACGCGCGGTCGAGATGATGTTCGACCGCGCCGGCACATCGTTTCAGGTCCGGGCCGAGGCCGAGACACAGACCGCTCTGGTCCATATGGTGGCGCAAGGGGCCGGGTGCGCCATTGTCGATGCAAATATCCTGCGCAGCTCGGATACCGCGGGCGTTGCGACGTTGCGCCTAACATCGCCCCTAAGCTGGCCGACCCGAATTGCGACCTTGTCCGCGTCACAAGACATCCCCGGCCTGCGCCGGTTCACCGCAGCGGTTCTGGACACCCAAGCACCCGGATCGTCACCCTAGATTCCGGTCATAGCGGGCTCGTCTTCGACGACGATAAAGTGGTTCGCATCCAGATCGGCAACGTCGACCCCCTCCAGCAACAGGCTCGAGTCATCGGCATATTGCAAAAGCGCACCCTCGCTGGTCTGGATTAAATCGACCATGGGGTCGTAGGTGTCCTGATACCCCACATTGATCACTACGGCGTCAAAGTTGAAGTCGAAATCATCCACCACATCATGACCAAATCCGCTGACCCCGTCCGCTGAGGCATTGCGCGCAACACCAACCATATCTATACCTTCACCGGTACTGATCGTGTCATTGCCCATATAGCCAGCAATCAAATCGTCCCCGGCGCCGCCCTCAAGGATATCATCCCCGGCACTTCCAAAGATCAGATCGTTGCCTGCGCCAGCTTTGACCGTGGCCGCCGCGCCAGCGGACAGATCAATATGGTCGTCCTGCGCGGTCAATATGAGGGTTTCAAAATTGATGTATTGCGCCTCGGTCGCGCCCTGTTCGACCAGATACTGAGGGTCCTCGGGATCGAAAACGAAATCATAAGCCAATTGCACGCCTTGTGCCCTGCCCGAGAAGTCCAGCGTATCGACCCCGTCGCCACCATCTACCGTGTCCAGCCCGCTCCCAGCAAGCGCGATATCGTCGCCGCCCAGCAGATTGACACTATCCCCGCCCGCAGTGCCGACCCAAACGTCATTTCCTTCGGTGCCCACGGCGGACCCTCCGATAAGGGTGACGTCTGCGGTGCCACTATTGTTAGACGGGTCCACCTCATTCTGGGCATCCGCCACCAGAATGACCTGATAGTCCCCGGCGGAAAGACCCGCATCCAAACTGGCCGATCCCGTGAGAGTCGCCGAACCTCCAGCCGTCAGAGTGGCCGAACCGCTCCAGATCACAATATCGTCGCCTGACACAGTACCGTCCGTCGACAGATAGGCCGTGAAGCCCGTATCGATTGCCGGGTCAGAGCCCAAGTTCGAGACGTCAAAGCTGAAATCAAGCTGCCCGCCTGTCGGGCCAGACAAATATCCCTCGGGTCCCAGATCCAGATCCGAGGACGCGGCGATGCTGAGCGTTCCCACCGACAGGTCCACCACTGGCGCGGGCGGAGGGGTCAGGGTGACGGTATGCACAATGGTGTTGTTGTCAGGCTGCGTATCGGTCGATCCGTCATCCCATTCGACGACGCTTATCAGGTGATAGGTGCCCGGCGCGAAGCCTTCGGGCAGCCAATGCGTTCCAGTCACATTTGTCGTCATCTCGGGATCGGTGCCGCCAGTGATCACTGAAATACGCTGATCATCTTCGGAAATCGTTGCATCGGTCGAGATATAGGTGGCGACCGTATACCCCGACACATCCATGTTCGAGGCGTCCTGAATGACATAGTCGATCTCGATCCGCGCGCCGCCGTCCAAATCAAGGTCCGATCCGTCGCCAACCGAGGCCGAAAGCAGTTGCAAATCGGTGCTGGGAGCCTCGACTGTGATCTGAACCCACTCTGTCAGGTTGTCGGTCTCATCCTCTTCGGTCAGGGCATCGCCACTGTCCACGCGTACCGCAACCCAATAGGTGCCGGGCTGCAACGCGCCGGGATCAAGCGTGAAGGAAACCGAGTCGCTGCTGCCGGTCGCCAAAGCACCCAGTTGCGCCGTGTCAATTGTGTCGATGATCGCCCCTTCGTCCGGAGCGGTGGCAATCACAAGGTCAACACTGGACGCGGTAGCGTCGATCACACCGTCGGAAGCGATCGAAACGCTCAAATCCGTCACCTCACCCGGCGACAGCACGGTGTCCTCGACTTGCACCGCCTGCGCGCTCAGATTGGCAAAACGAGGCAATATCACATCAGAGGCTGTTTGGGTCATATCCGCAAACTCGAACAGCTCGACATCAGACAGGGTGTCTGTCCCCTCGGGTCCCGAGATCTGTATGCGCCCGTCATCCAGCAGCGTGACCTCATAAGCATCGCGCGCATAGGCATAGACCGCCGTGTCGGTCCCGCTGCCACCCAGGATCGTATCATCGCCACCGCCGCCTGTCAGACGGTCGTTACCACCTTTGCCGTCCAGCACCTCATCCGCGCTGGTTCCGGTCAGAGTGTTGTCCCGTTTGTTCCCCGAAATGACATTGCTGCCACCCTTGTTTGGCTTCGGCATCGAAAATCTCCTGCACAAATCACTTTGAGATTTTAGGTGCCAAGGAATTGCGTCAACAATTTGACGTTGTGTGATATGTAGATATGATTAATCTTAGATTGTATTTTGACATGCTAATGTCTGTGCTTTTTGGGCCTTCCCCGGCCCAAACAGTTTCTCTCATTCTCGGAAAACGCCTTGTTTTGTGCATGCATTTCCTTTGAACTGCTGAATAGACAGGCGACCAATATGACGGCTTCCCGGTTTTCTGGTCTCGCCACGTGGGAGAGCACATAAATGACCCGATCCGAGATCTTGCAGGTTTTGGCAGATTTAACGGCCCGGATGCAGGACGCCGACGAACTGATCACACGTCTCCAAGCCGCCGGGTTCAGCGAAGATGAGATCGCGCTGACCCAACAGCTCACCACCCAATGCTCGGGGCTTAGCCCTAGCTCCGAAAATGGCGCGGCAGAACAGACGCTGGCCCGTCTGGTGGATGCGATCAACACCATCCCCGAGGGGTTCGCCCTTTACGATGCGGATGACAGGTTGGTGCTGGCCAATCAAACATACCGCCAGATGCTGTATCCGGGACATGAAGATGTAATCAAACCGGGAATGAAGTTTGAGCAGGTCGTCCGCAAAGCCCTTTCGCTGGGCGTGATACAGGACGCAGCCGGTCGTGAAGAGGAATGGCTGACCAAGCGGCTCAAGCGCCACTTCAACCCTGAAGGCACCCAGATGCAAAGCCGCGCCTCGGGCGGGTGGATCAAGATCAGCGAGCGCAAGACAAGCGACAACGGGATTGTCGCTATCTACAGCGATGTCTCGGACCTGAAGAAGGTCGAGGCCCGTAACGCCGAACTGGCGCAGATCCCCGAGGAAAACCCCAACCCGGTCATGTGCATCAGCAATGACGGGGTGCTGATCTATGCCAACCGCTCCAGCGACCCGCTGCTGGACGCGCTGGACCTAAAATTCGGCCAGCGGGTCGGCCCCGACTGGCTAAAGCGGGTCGAGACAGGCCTGCGCCAGAACGAACGACAGGATTTCGAATGTCAGGCGGGCGGGATGGTCTATGCCCTGCTGCTCTGGCCCCTGCCCGATGCCAAACATGTCAACCTCTACGGCCGCGATGTCACCCAGTTGAAACAGGCCGAGAACAGGATGCGTGAACTGTCCCGCATCCCCGAGGAAAATCCCAACCCCGTTATGCGCATCAGCGCCGACGGCAAACTGATCTACGCCAACCGCGCCAGTGCGGCGCTGATCTCGGCGCTTCAGCTCAAGGTGGGCGACCGGGTCGGCACCGGATGGCGCAGGCGCGTTGCCAAGGGCTTGCAAGAAGATCAACGCCAGGATTTCGAGTACGAGGCCGGCGGCTTGATTTACGCCCTGCTTCTGTGGCCCGTGCCCGATGGTGGCTATGCCAATATCTACGGGCGCGACATCACCACTCAGAAACAGGTGGAAAGCGAATTGCGCGTGGCCCGTGACATCGCTGAGACTGCGAACAAGACCAAAAGCACCTTCCTCGCCAATATGAGCCACGAGCTGCGCACGCCCCTGAACGCGATCATCGGCTACAGCGAGTTGATGCTGGAAGACGCCATTGACCAGAATGATGAGGCCAACCTCAGCGATCTGACCAAGATCCAATCCGCCGGGAAGCACCTGTTGGCCCTGATCAACGACGTTCTGGACCTGTCAAAGATCGAAGCGGGCAAGATGGAGTTCAATCTGGAATCCTTTGACATCTGCCAGATGGTCATGGATGTGAGCACGACGGTGCAACCTTTGGCCGAGAAAAACGCCAATGCGCTGGAAATCTCGTGTCCCGAGGATATCGGCGAGATGGTATGCGATCTGACCAAGGTCCGGCAGGCCCTGCTGAACCTTCTGTCCAATGCCTGTAAATTCACCGAAGACGCAAGGATCACTCTGACCGTGCAGCGCACGGATGATCCCGATCTGATCGAATTCGCCGTCACCGATCAGGGCATCGGTATGACGCCCGAGCAAGTCGAGAAGGTTTTCGAGGCTTTCACCCAAGCCGATTCCTCGACCACCCGGAATTACGGCGGCACCGGGCTGGGGCTGTCGATCACCAAGGTGTTCTGCGAACAGCTGGGCGGCGATATCGGCTGCACCAGCACACTAGGCGAAGGCTCGACTTTCACTATCCGCCTGCCGGGTGTCTGCCGCGATCCCGCAGCCAATCTGCTGCACGGGCCGGGCTATACCGAGGGCGATCCGAACAGTGATCCGACCGCGCCGCTGATATTGCTGGTCGACGATGATCCGACCGTGCATGATCTGCTTGGGCGGCGTCTGCGCCGCGAAGGATACCGGGTGCTGGCCTCGACCAGAGGTGAGGATGCGCTTGAATTGGCGCGCAAGACCCGGCCTGACGCGATCACGCTGGACGTGTTCATGCCCGAAATCGACGGTTGGGCGGTGCTGTCCAAACTCAAGGACGATCCCGAACTGGCCGAAATTCCGGTGATCATGCTGACCTTCGCTGATGACCGGTCCCGCGGGTTGTCGCTGGGCGCAAGCGAGTATCTGGGCAAGCCGATTGACACGGTCGAATTGCTGAACGCCCTGAAACAGCATTGCTCCGCCCAACCCTCCACCCGCGTACTGGTGGTCGAGGACGAAGCCGCCACGCGCGAGATGATCTGCCGTGTTCTGGGCAAAGAGGGCTGGCAGATTGATCAGGCCATAAACGGGCTGGACGCGCTGAACCAGATGTCGAAATCCACCCCGGATGTGATCCTGCTGGACCTGATGATGCCCGAGATGGACGGGTTCGAATTTCTGGCCGGAATGCGCAAGAACCCCGATTGGGGTGAAATTCCAGTCATCGTGGTGACTGCAAAAACCCTGTCGAACGAGGACCGCGCCCGGCTGAATGGTTCGGTCCAGACGCTGATCAGCAAGGACGGGGACGAGGTTGAAACCATCTTGTCCCAGTTGAACGCCATCCTGCCCAACGCGCGAACCGGGAACCGCTAGATCATGCGCCCCGAGCCCGACAATGAAACCCAGCGCGCCAAGGCGGCGTGGTTGGCCAATCTGCGCCAGAGCCTGATCTCACCGGTCAGCGCCATCGTGGGATTCAGCGAGCTGCTTCAATCCGAGGTCGACCGGCAGGCGCTGTCGGACGTGGCCTCGGATCTCGACCGGATCTCGAAGGCCACCGCCGATCTGAACACACAGGTGGATCAGCTTTTGCATCCCGAAACGGCGCTGAAACTGACCGTAGGTGGCGATGAAAGCGTGCAGCGTTTGCGCCACGACCTGCGCACGCCCATGAACGCGATCAAAGGCTACAGTGAAATGCTGCTCGAGGATCTGGACGATCTGGACGCAAGCCATCTTCAGGGTGACCTGGTAGGCCTTTTGGACCATACCGACGCGCTTTTGCAGCAGATCGACCATCTTGCCGCCCTGTCCGATGATCCGGCAGGCAATTCGGCGGACATCCCCAACGCGCCGCAGGACACTGCCGCGATGTTCGCCAACTTGGCCGACAGCATGCGCTCGATCGACCCGATTGCCGAGACCGAGCTTTTAACTGGCAACATCCTTGTGGTTGATGACGTCGAGGCCAACCGGGCGCTGCTGGCCCGACGGCTTCAGCGCGATGGCCATCAGGTCTGGACCGCCGATGGCGGTTATTCGGCGCTGCAAATGGTGTCCATGCAACCCTTCGATCTGGTCCTGTTGGACCTGATGATGCCTGACATCAACGGGTTTGACGTGCTGGCCCGATTGAAAGAGGATGACGCTCTGCACGACATCCCGGTCATCATGATCTCGGCGCTGGACGAAATAGAAAGCGTCGCCCGCTGTATCGAAGCCGGGGCCGAGGACTATCTGCCCAAACCCTTCAACCCTGTTCTGCTGCAAGCGCGTATCAACGCCGCGCTGGAGAAGAAACGCTGGCGCGTACGCGAACGTCACTATCTGGATCAGATGGAGGCGGAAAAGCAGAAATACAAAGACCTTCTGCACAGCATCCTACCCCAGAAAATCGTGACGCGCCTGAACCAAGGCGAAGCGACCATCGCCGACCGACACAGCGATGTCACTGTCCTGTTTTCCGACATCGTGGGCTTTACCGAGATGTCGGCCAAACTGCCCCCGGCCCATGTGGTGTCTTACCTGAACCGCATCTTCTCGGGCTTTGACCGGACCGCGACGGAACTGGGCGTCGAGAAGATCAAGACTATCGGAGATGCCTATATGGTCGCCGCCGGTGTCCCGGATCACCGCGATGACCACGCCGAGGTGATTGTCGAGATGGCCCACAGGATGCTGGCGCAGGTCGAGGCGCTGAATCGCGAGGTCGATCATCCAATGCATATCAGGATCGGCATCCACAGCGGGCCGGTGGTTGCGGGCATTATCGGCTCGCACCGGTTTCTCTATGACATCTGGGGCGACACGGTGAATGTCGCCAGCCGTCTGGAATCAACCGGTGCACCCGGTCAGGTGCAGGTGTCTGAAGACACCGCGTGGCGGATCGCACACAGGTTTCAAGTCTCGGACCCGATCGAGACCCGCATCAAGGGCAAGGGTCAGGTCAGAACGCACTTCGTCACGGGGCGCAAACCGCCAGCGAAATAGCCGGACTTGTCAGGAGGCAGGCACCAGCTTATCCATTTTTTCCAGCAGTCGGCTTAGCTCGACCGGTTTGGTGTCGAAATCATCGCACCCGGCCTCCAGCGCCTTTTCCCGGTCGCTGGCCATAGCATGCGCCGTCAAGGCAACAACCGGAATCGCCGCCGTCTCGGGCGTGGCCTTGATGCGGCGCGTCGCTTCCCAGCCGTCGATCTCGGGCAAGCTCATATCCATCAGGATGATGTCAGGGTTTTCCGAACCCGCCATCGACACACCCTCTAACCCGTCTTTTGCAACCACGACCTCATAGCCCTTGCGCTGCAAACGGCGCGACAGCATATCGCGGTTCATCTCGTTGTCTTCCACCAAAAGAACTTTAGTCAAAATTTCCCCCCGCGCAGCCGCGCTTTTTGACTGTGAATGATGCCGGCCAGGCACAAAGCCCCCGTTCAGTCGCCTCCCCTGCGGCTCAACCACCCTAACCTTGCCGGTGACTGCATTGTCTCATCAATTTATTTTCGTGCAACGGGTATTTCGGAGGAGATATTCAATCCTTTGCGACTATTGCTTTCGCAACGCGGACTTCGTCCACCAAAGGTCACATGCCTTCGCTGATAATTTGGTCGCCAGACCGATCCCGACCAACTGGCTTTGCGCCGGTTGTTCGATATCGCCAATGTCAATGTCGCGCCCGGCCACCTGCACCAAAAGACCCGACCCATCCAGGCCCCTCAACTGCCCTTTGACCCGGAATAGCCCCTCGGGGCGGGCACGCAGGGCGGCTTGCAACGCCGTCCGATCAACCGGATCCGGGCCGGTGAACGACCACTTGGTATAGGCCGGGTGCGGGGTCTGCGGCAGATCAATCGGACCCTGCGGTGCGATCAGCACTTGCGCGATGTTCAGGTCCTGCGTCCGGGTCAGCACCGCTGTGGTATTCAGGCCCGACAGGGTTTGTCGCAACGCAGGGGACAGGTCACATTTGCTGACGGCAATAATATCGCCGCAGGCGATCTGCCCTAGAACCTGTGGTGCAATCAAAGGATCAGCGCACAGCGCCTGCACCTGCTGACCGTCCACAACCGTCACGATCCCTGCATAGTCCAGATCAGGCTCCGCCTGCGCCACGTTTGCAATCCGCGCGGGGTCGGCGATGCCGCTGGCCTCGATGATCAGATGATCGGGCCTTGGGCGACGGTCCAGCACATCGCCAACCGCCAGAAACAGATCAGCGCCCATGGTGCAGCACACACAGCCATTGGCCAGCTCTATCGTGTCCTCTTTGGCCGAAACCAGCAGGTCGGCATCAATGTTTATCGCACCAAAATCATTGACCAGCACAAGAATGCGCAACCCGTGATCGCCTGACAGAATCCGGTTGATCAGCGTTGTCTTGCCCGCTCCCAGATACCCTCCGATCACCGTCATGGGCAGCGGCGTCATAGCCGATGCACCTCACCGCCCAGCACCGTGCCCAAGACGGTAATATCCTTCAACGCGTCCGGATCCACTGCGGTCGGGTCCGCGCCCAACAGTACGAAATCAGCGCGCTTTCCGGTTTGGATCGAGCCGATCTCGGCATCCATTTTCAACGTCTGCGCCGCGCCCAGAGTGATGGCATAAAGCGCCTCCTCGACCGAGATACATTGCGCCGGGCCCAACGTCTGGCCGCTCATGGTGCGACGGTTCACGGCGCACCACGCGGTAAACAGCGGCCCCATAGGCGTCACCGGCGCATCCGAGTGAATGGCGGTGATCACCCCCGCATCCAGACAATCACGCACCGCATCCATCGACTGCGCCCGATCCGGGCCGATGGTCAGAGCCGTGTGCTGATCGCCGAAATACCACAGGTGATTGGCGAAGATGTTGCAGGCAACGCCCAGCTCAGCCGCGCGGCGAAACAGAGCGACATCCATCATCTGGCAATGCTGCAACACGTGGCGCGCACCCGGCCACGGATGTTTGCGCGCCGCCGCCTCCAACGCGTCCAGCGTCACCTCGGCCGCCTCATCCCCGTTGACATGAATATGCATTTGCAGCCCCTGGCGCTGCATCTCTTCGCACAGCTGGAAAATCTGGTCGGGCGCGGTGTTCCACAGCCCGTTCGGCTGCCCGCCCACGTAACCCGGCGCCCGCACACGCGCTGTCCACCCCTGAATGGAACCATCCGTCATCAGCTTAACCGCGCCTAGCCGCAGCTTCTCGGTCGAGCGGTCGCGCATCGCCCGCGCCTGTGCCGCAATCTCGGCCGGGGTGCCGCCCATCGCCCCCAGCGCAGGGACAAGACGCACGGGGAAATCCGACCGCGCAGTCGCAGCGGCCAAACGCGCGACATCCTCATCGCCCAGCGTGGCAAACAGATCGGTCACGGTGGTGACGCCCGCGCGCTTGCAGACCTCACCATAAGACCGCAGCGCCGCATCGGTCTGCGTCAGGTCGCGAAAGTCGATCCCCGTCCGGCGCATGACTGGAAACATCGCGGCCATTTCCTGCAACTCTCCGGTCGGCTGACCGTCCGACCCCTTGGTGACGCCCTCGACATTGGTGGCAGCGTCATAGCCCGCCAGTGCAAGCGCTGCGCTGTTGCCGCAGAGCAGGTGAAAATTCGAAAAGATGATAACGATGGGACGCGTGGTGCTGACCTGATCCAGATGATGGCGGCTGAGCCGCTCCGAGGTCAGGAAAATCGGATCGAACCCCCAGCCGATCAGCGGCTGCTCCGGTGCCAGGGTCGCCTCGAACTCTGACAGCCGCGCAATGACCTGATCAATCTGCGTCATACCTTTGTGCATCTGACCCTGCGGGTCGATCCGGTCGTGATAGCCGCAATAGGCATAGTCCCACATGGCCCCGGCCATCATATGCGCATGGCCTTCGACAAAACCCGGCATCAACACCGTGTCAGACAGATCGACATGGGCCTCGGCCCCGCCCCACGGGTCTGCGCAATCCGGTCCGCCTACCGCCAGAACCCGCCCGTCGCGCACCGCCACATGGCCGGCGCGCGGCTGGTTTCTGTCCATCGTGACCACGGATTTCGCATGGAAAAGAAGCGTTTTGCCCATGTCCCCCTCCTCTCGGGTCTCCTACAGCTAGCCAAGCTTGGTCACTTGGAAAAATAGAATTAGTATCAGAGTATCACACAAAAAATACAGGAATTACCCGTGCGCTTTACCCTCAAACAGCTTCAGTATTTCGATGCGGCCCTGCGCACCGGTTCGATCGCGCGGGCCTCGGTCGAGATGAATATCTCGCAATCCTCGATCACGGCCGCCATCGACATGATCGAAAGCACGACCCAGGCCGAACTGTTGCGGCGGATGCCTGCCAAAGGCATTGTCCCCACCGACAAAGGCATCGAGATCGGTGCTCGTATCCGCACCTTTCTGGAACAGGCACGCATCTTCGAATCCGATCTGCTGACCCTAACCGGAGATCCAGCTGGCACTCTGCGTCTGGGCTGCTATGCCCCCACCGCGCCTTATGTTCTGCCACCGATCCTCAAGCGCATTTCGCAGGATTTCCCCCAGATCAGGGTCGAGATTAAAGAGGGCGACATGCTCAGCATTGCCGAAATGCTCAACAGCGGCGTGGTCGATCTGGCCCTGACCTACCGTCGCGCCGCGCCCAAGGCGCAGCCCTTCTTGCCCATGTTCAAGGCGGCACCAATTGCGATGATCCCCGATGTCTCTCCCTTGGCCCAAAAGGACCAGGTGGCGCTGTCCGATCTGGCCGACCTGCCGATGATCCTGCTGGATCTGCCTGGCGCCCCGGATTATTTCGAGGCACTGTTCACCACCGAAGGGCTGCGCCCGCGTATTGCCCACACCACCAAAAGCTCCTCGGTTCTGCGCGGGATGGTCGCGGCGGATCTGGGCTATGCCATTCTGAACATCTGCGGGCCGCTGGACCGCAAAGGTCAGAACGGCTATGTCGCGCGGCCGATTTCAGGGGATCAGGATGCGCCTTTTTACGGGGTAGCCTATACCGGCGCGGGCAAACGCTCGGCCCTGGTGCGCAAGGTGCTGGAAACCTGCCGCGAGATCTCGGATCAGGGCGGGTTTGATCACCTCCTGACGCAGCCTACGCCGTACGCGGCGCAATAAACCCAAAAAATGCAATAATACCCCCAGAAAACAACTGTTTTCTGCATCAATGAGGATTGGGTAGCGTTTCCCTGTCCCACTCACAGATCCGAGGGATCAGGCTTTAGCTGCCTGACACTCTTTGGCGCGCTGGGATTTGCAGAATTCTACCGCCCCGTAATAGGCTTACGGAATATCAACAAAATCGGGGCGGCAAACGGCAAGATCAAACAACAAGAACGCACCAACCAGGAGGACTTCATGAAACTTTGGAACTTGAAAACGGTGACGATGCCGGTACTGGCACTCGCACTCTCCGCCACATCCGCACTGGCCGCTGACATCACGATGAATGTCGGCTTTGGCGCGCCAGAGGAATCGCTCTATGGCCGGTTCGGCAAGATTTTTCAGGAAAAAGTGGCCGAGCACTCGGACGGTGCAATCGAAGTCAAACTGCGCTGCTGCAACCAGATCTCCAGCGAGGATGAGGCGTTCAAGGCCATGCAGCTTGGCACGGTTGATGGGTTCTTTATCACCGCCAACAACGTCTCGCCCCATTGGCCGCTGATGGATGTCACGGTGCTGCCCTATATCTTCCAGAACGCCGAACATCTGGACCGGGTGCTGAACGGCGAAGTCGGACAGCAGATGAAAGATCAGTTGCAAGCCGATACCAGCGTCCACCTGCTGGCCTTTGGTCCGGCGCTTTATCGGGATTTCTACAACTCTGTTCGCCCCGTGAACACCATGGCGGATATGGAAGGTCTGAAAATCCGCGTCCCCAAGAACGAGGTGATGATTGCCACCTTCGAAGCCTTTGGCGCAAACCCAGTGCCGCTTGCGTGGTCCGAGACCCCCACCGCGCTGCAAACTGGCACCGTGGATGGTGGCGACAACGGAACATCCTTCATTCGCGACATGAAGTTCTTCGAGTTCGAGCCGCATCTGGTCATCCTCGAGCATTTCGTGGCCTTCGCACCTCTGTTCGCGTCGGACAATTTCATGAAGAAGTTGAACGATGAACAGCGTGCCCAGATCATGGCCGCCGCTGCCGAGGCCGGGGCCGAATTTGCCGCTCAGGTCGCGACCGAAACCGAAGAGGTCCGCCAGTGGCTGGTTGACGAAGGCGGCATGGCCCGCACCGACCCGGATCGCACTGACTTTATTGCCGCGGCCCAAGGCGTGCAGCAGGAGTTCGCGGAAAAACGCGGTGATGAATTCATCGCCTTGGTGAACGCCATTCAGGCCGCCGCCCAATAAAAAAAACCGGGGCGCCACAAGGCGCCCTTTTTTCGGCCCGGCAAGCGGACGAGGGACAAAATGGCTGCACTCAAGTGGCTCGAACGGCATTTCGAGGAACTGATCTGCTGCACCTGTTTGGCGGTGATCGCCGTGGCAGTCTTTGCGCAGGTGGTGGCGCGCTACGTGTTTCAGGTGGCGCTGCACTGGACCGAGGAAACCGCCGCCATGTGCATGGTCTGGGCGGTCTATATGGGCGCATCGCTATGTGTGCGCGAGCGGTTCCACATCCGCATTATGGTCGCGGTACAGGCGCTACCCACCGGCTTCGGCAAGATCGTCATCTTCATCGCAGATATCTTCTGGGCCTTCTTCTGCCTCTTCATGCTGCGGATCAGTTGGGATTATCTGACCGTCTTCTGGCGCTTTCCCGAAACCAGCCCCAGTCTAGGCATCAACCAGTTCTACCCGCAAACCATTCTGGTAATCGGCTACGCGCTGATGCTGATCCGTCTGGCACAAACCTATGTCAACTGGTGGCGCGACGGGCGCAACGGCCTGCCCGGAATGCTGGATGAGGAATGGGAAGCAACCACCAAGGATCAGGAGCATCAGATATGAGCGCTCTGATGATCCTGGCCATCGCCTTTGTGGTGCTGACCGTCATGGGCGTGCCGCTCTTTGTGTCGGTCGGTCTGACCACGGCGCTGGCGCTGTATCTGATCGACATCCCATATACGCTGATGGCGCAGACCGGCTATGGCAGCCTGACCCCCTTCCCGCTGCTGACCATTCCGCTGTTTGTGCTGGCTGGACGGTTGATGGAAGTGGGCGGCATGGCCACCCGCATGATTTCGATCGCGACCAATCTGGTGGGGGCCTATCGCGGCTCGATGGGGCTGGTGACAGTGTTTGCCTGCATGTTGTTTGCCGCACTTTCGGGCTCAGGCCCTGCCACCACGGCGGCGATTGGGTCTGTAACCGTGCCTGCAATGAAACGCGAAGGCTATGACGTGCCCTTCGCTGCCGCCATCACCGCCAGCGCAGGCGCCTTGGGCAGTCTTATCCCGCCTTCGAACCTGCTGATCATTTACGGGCTGGTGTCTGAAACCTCGATTCCGCGCCTGTTTCTGGCGGGGCTCATCCCCGGTGTCATGGTCACGATCCTGCTGATGATCACCACCTATATCGTCGCCCGTAGGCGCGGATATGGCGGCGACGGCGAGAGGTTCTCATGGGGTCCATTCCTGCGCGCGGCTTGGGACGGGAAATGGTCCATCGGCGCGCCGGTTCTGATCCTGGGCGGCATCTATGGCGGGGCCTTCACGCCGACCGAAGCTGCAGGCGTGGCGGTTTTCTATTCACTGTTCGTGGGCTTCTTCATCTACCGCGAACTGACCCTGAAGAAGCTGATCGAAGCGCTGCGATTTACCTCGCTGCTGACCGGCATCCTGATCCTGCTGACGCCCACGCTGGCCTTCGGGCAACTGACCGCGTTCTATGACGTGCCCACGGCCGTGCAAGACGGCATCACCTCGATCACCGAGAACAAATTCCTCGTCCTGCTGCTGATCGGCGTGTTCTACATCTTCATCGGCACTTTCATGGAGTCGCTGGCTCAGATCGTCCTCTTCACCGCTGTGTTCCTGCCTTTGGTCAGCTCTCTGGGCGTTGATCCGGTGATGTTCGGTATCTTCACCGTCATCACTTGCGAAATCGGGTTCCTGACACCTCCCCTTGGCGCCAACCTGACGGTTGCGGCGCGGATCTCCGGGATATCCATCGAACGCATATCCGTCGCCGTCCTGCCGTTCATCCTCGCCTATATCATCGGCATGGTGATCCTGATATTCTTCCCCGACCTCACCACCTTCCTGCCCGACTGGCTGTACGGAGAAGCGAAATAGGAGGCACCCATGTTCGATCTTGTTCTCAAAGGCGGCACCATTGTCGATGGTACAGGACAGGACGGCTATTTGGGCGACGTGGCAGTCACAGGCGAGACCATCAGCGCCGTCCTGCCCGCCGGTGAGTTGACCGGGCAGAAGTCCGCGCAAGAGATCGACGTCTCGGGCCTGGTCGTCGCGCCGGGTTTCATCGACATGCACACTCATTCCGATTTCACGCTGATCGCTGATGGACGCGCGGAAAGTCAGGTGCATCAGGGCGTCACGACCGAGGTGATCGGCCAATGCGGCATCAGCTGCGCGCCCGTTAACAGCCCCGGCGATATCAGCCGCGTGGCCCCGTGGTACACCGATCAGGCCAAGCATGACACATGGCTGGGTTTCGGCGACTATTTGGATGTGCTGGATCGCACAGAGCTCGGCGTGAATGTCATGGCCTTTGTCGGCCACGGCACCGTGCATCGCGCGGTTCTGGGCGATCAGCTTCATCCGGGCGAGGCCGAAGACGTCACCGAAATGGCCCGGTTGGTCGATCAATGCATGGACGAAGGCGCAGGTGGGTTCTCCTCGGGTCTGGAATATTTCCCCGGCAGCCTCGCCTCGCCGGAACATCTGGTGCCGATGTGTGAGGTCGCGGCCAAATACAAACGCCTATACGCCACCCATGTACGCAACCGCGATACGCATTACGATCTGGGCTTTGCCGAAGCTATCGCCACCGCACGCCAATCCGGCTCCAAGCTGCAGATCAGCCATATCCAGCCCAAATTCGGCGCGCCGGACTATGCCATGGACCACACACTGGAAATGATCGACCTGGCTCGCCGCCACGACGTGGACATCGCCTTTGACGTCATCCCGCATGACTGGAACCATACCCTCATGGCGGCGATCCTGCCGAAATGGGCGCAGGCAGGGTCCGTGGACGATGTGCTTGCGCGACTGGCCGACCCTGAATCCCGCGCGCGGATCAAGGCCAACCCCCAACCCATGTGGTTGATCGTCAATGCCGAGAAATGGTCGGACATCGTCTTGCTGAACGCCACCGTCAACAAGGACATCGTCGGCGCCGACTTCGCCGAGATCGGCCGAATGCGGAATTGCCACCCCTATGACGCAGTGCTCGATATCCTGATGGAGGAAGGCGAGAACCTGATGGCCTGCATGTGGTCGTCCAAATCCTTCCGCAACTCGGATGTGGAACTCTGTCTGGAACAACCCGAATGCGCCGTGATCTCGGACACTGTGGCCATCGCCAATGAGGGCGTTCTGAAGGACCACATTGGCTCGCTATCGGGTTACGGCTGGGCCGCGCGGTTCCTGCAATACTACGTGCGGGACAAGTCGACACTGTCTCTGGAACAGGGGGTGGCCAAGCTGACCTCGATCCCCGCCAATCGGTTGGGGCTGAAGAACCGCGGGGTTTTGGCCGCAGGGCAACAGGCCGATATCTGCGTGTTCGATCAGGTCAATATTGCCAGCAACGCAACCGCGAAACACCCCCGCCGTTATGCCTCGGGCATTGCACATGTGCTGGTGAACGGGGCATTGGCGATGCGGAACGGCCTGCGCACATCCAGCAATTCCGGTCAGGTTCTGCGTGATTTCAGTGCTTCTGGTTAACCCTCCTGTCTAGCCGCTAGATTCGATCCGCACTTTTCTGATCTCGGGCGCGATGCGGCTATAGGCGGCCAGCAGACGCTCGGACCAGTTGCGATGGATATAGTCCGCCTCGAACCGTGAGGGGGCGACAAGGGTTACGGCCCCCCCTGCCCTCTCGGCCTCGATCAAATGGCGAAACCAGCTGGCCCAAAGCTCGGGATCGCGCCCGTGCAAAATGGCCTGAACCTGCGTCCAGATATCTCCATCGCTTTCCTCGGGCGCCGGAGGTTTCACTTTGAACGGCACCACATTTGTGCCGGGCTCGGGCGAGTCTGACATCCGCGCGACAAAATCCGCGCCAATCGTCGGCCAAACCTCGGACGTGTCGATCATCACCTGTTTGAGGTCCAGCTCATACACCGCCACCCTGCCCCGCGCGGCGGGGCGTTTGACCGCAATCCAACCCATAGACCGCAGCTTGGACATCTCACGTTTGACGGTGCGCTCATTCACCGACCATAGCCGCGCAATCTCTTCCCGCCCGATCGACAACTCATTCGCGCGCCAGTTATACCGCGTGGTGATCAACGCAATGATGCGTAGAATACTGCGCTGCCGATGCTTGTCGCCTGACAAAGCGTGCACCGTCATCGCGGACAGGATATCATATTTTATGGCGGGCGCGTTTAGCCCAACCGGTTTTGCAACCTGCATTCCAATCTTACCGCTCTGTCTGCCTCGGGCGGAGTTTCCACCCCTGTTGCGCTGTTTGCCAACGCTTTTCGTCTTGATGCCCTGATTAGCGTCCAAAGCGACGATTCTGTCAAGAGAAGTTTGATTTGACCCGGTTTTTCAGCAACTCAAACCCAATTTTAAAAAAGAAAAATGGTGAAGTATTGGTGATGGGGGACATTCTAGTTGTCCCCTTAAGTGGCATATTTGTCCCCCCAAATCGACCGATAGAGAGTCTAACGCCCCCCTAAATATAGCGTCCTGCCCTATTTTCCAGAGGCACCGCGAATCACCGCGATTCGGGTCCTGAAGGACGTTGATTTCCCTTGTTTATGTTACCCATGGGTAAGATCGTGATCTGAGTATATTTTCTTTTGCTTAAAGTGCAAATAGGGCGTAAATAGTGAAATCATAAAAAATAGCGTCCATAATAGTGAGACCCGAGGCATGTATACGCACGAAGACCTGAACGCATTGCGGAACCAGTCCCTTAAGTTGCAGGGCTGGATTCGGCAGCAAACCTTTAGTCCTGAGATGGAGAAGACTCTTCGTCGTTTTTCCAGCTGGGAAGTGTCCGAGCTGATCTTTCGCATTAACCAGTCGACCTTTCGGGGCAAGTTGGCTGCGGATCCCTCGCTGCCGGGTGGTGAGGTGGAACCAGACGGCCGGCAACGCTGGTTCAGCCTGGAAGAGGTGAATGAGCTCCGCCGGCGGCTCAAGGTGAACCGCAAATCTCTTATGCCGCCCCGCCCCGTTGGTAAGCGCGCGATACGTGCGGCGGTGGCAAATTTCAAAGGCGGCGCTGGTAAGTCGACCGTTGCGCTTCACTTGGCTCATGCGGCGGCGCTGGATGGCTACCGCGTGTTGGTGGTGGATTTCGATCCGCAAGCCACTTTAAGCCATTCCATGGGCCTGACCGATGTGGCCGAAGATTTCACGGTCTGGGGTATTATGGCCCGCGATCTGATCCGCGAAACCGAGCGTATGAACAACCGCCCCGTCGCTGCTGAATCAGGCACCGCCCTGCCCCGCCGCGAATTGCCGCCGTCGATCACGGACATGGGCCTGGGCGATCTTCGGATTGGGGATTTCATCAAGCAAAGCTCGTGGTCGACCATTGACGTTGTCCCCTCCTGCGCCAACGCCGCCTTTGTCGAGTTCGCCTCGGCCCAGTATCGTCACTTGAACCCAGAGTGGTCATTCTTCGCGGCCGTGTCGCGTTATCTGGATCAGATCCCCGATGATGCCTATGACCTGATCCTGTTCGATTGCCCGCCTGCGATTGGGTATCAATCCATGAACGCGGTGTTCGCGGCAGACATGCTCTATATTCCCTCAGGGCCCGGCTATTGGGAATACGACTCGACAACCTCTTTCATTGGCCAGCTGGCCGAAGCGCTGGAAGACCTTGCCTACGGTTTCGACAAGACCTTACCCACGGGTAAGATTGGCTTGCCCAAGACATTCTGTGAAATGCGCTTTCTGCTGACCCGGTACGAGCCGGGCAACGCGTTGCATTCGGCTATGTTCGAAGCGTTCAAGAAAGTGTTTGGCGAACATGTGGCCGAGCATCCGGTTGAAATGACCCGTGCGGTCGAACAGTCCGGCCGATTTCTGAGTTCGGTCTATGAAATGGACTACCGCGAAATGACGCGCGAGACATGGCGCCGGGCGCGGTCTACATTTGATAACGTGTACGAGGAATTCCGGGGCGTGATGCTTTCGGCCTGGGACCAGTTGGAGGATGACGCATGAGCCGCAAACGCAGAATGTTCGACATCGACATGCCATCCATGGAGGATATCCCGGTTGGCAAAGTTCCTGACAAGGTCTTGGAAAAACGCCGCGGCCCGATGGCCGCCGCGATCTCGGAAAACGCCGAAGCGTTGCGCGGGCAACAATCGACAGAGGACACCATACGCGCCGAAAACGATCGCCTGGCCCATGAGCTTGTTCGTCTGCGGTCCGAAGGTCTGGTGACTGAGCATGTACTTCTGGCTGATGTGGTAACTGAAAAGCTGACCCGGGATCGCAAGGACGGCCCGGATCCTGAATTGGACGAGTTGAAGGATTCGATCCGCGAAATCGGATTGTCGAACCCAATCCGGTTGGAGCGTCGGGCTGATGGTCGGTACGAGCTCATTCAAGGGATGCGGAGATTGTCTGCCTATCGAGCTCTGTATCAGGAAACCGGCAATGAAGTGTATGCGACTATCCCGGCGGGCATTTCGGAAGGCGCGGATCTGAATGACAGCTACCGTCGCATGGTAGATGAAAACCTGATCCGCAAGGATATCTCATTTGCGGAAATGGGTGCATTGGCGCGGGCCTTTGCCGAGAACCCTGCGAATGAATGCCCGGACGTGGACAAGGCCGTTGCGCTTTTGTTCAAGTCCGCCAGCTATACCAAACGCAGCTATATCCGATCTTTCGCCAGCCTGCTGATGATGCTGGACAAGGTGCTGATGCATCCTAACGATATTCCGCGCAATGTCGGCGTTGAGCTGAAACGTAAGTTGGATGCCGATCCCGGTTTGGCGCGTCATGTGAGCACCAGTTTGATGAACGAACCGGATCGCGACGGCGCGCGCGAGGTTGCTATTCTCCGCTCGTTTTTAGAGCCGACAGCTGACAACCCCAAGAAAGTGCCAGGTGCAAGCGGTGGAAAGACGCGGCGAGCGAAGACTACGTTTCAAGTTTCGGGCAGGGCAGGGGTGGCGAAGTGCTCGGCCTCAAGCGGGCGAATTGAACTGCGCTATAATCTGGACTTCACTCGGGTGAACCGTGCCAAGCTAGAGCAAGCGATCGCCTCATTGCTGGACGAGTTGCAGGAAGACGACGACCTTACCCACGGGTAAGATCAGCAACATGCTAACAAACAGAAACGCCGGGCTAGTGTCTGGCGTTTTTCGTGCGCCATTTTTAGAGCGGGTTTTCCCATAAGCTGTTTTGGACTTGATGGTAGTTGGCAGAGAATCTTGTGGCCGAGCCCAGGCATATGATGCGAGCTTGGGATTGGATGCTTGGAACGCAATGACTGGGTTTGTCTACAAAGAAGGGGTTCGTGGACCCAGTAAGCACAGCGGTCGGTAGGGCAACGGCGCAACATGTAAGGGCAGGGGGGGGCTGCAGGAGGTGGACACAAGGGGATGTATTGGAGTCAAATCCTTATTTAGTAGGCTTGAATGCCGCTTTGGCTGTCTAGTTCGTGACGAGGATAGATTATGTGCTCAATCATGTAGTGCGCAAAAAGTCTTTACTATGATCATTACAAGACTGGTTGGCTGACGCAAAACACAAACTCGATCAGGAGTATCAGGTGCATACTTATGGGTCTTGACGCTCATAAGAGCTACGAGTGCCAATCGCTGGGATCAGTTTCTCGTTGGCAAAAAGATTGCTATCAAATGAGAACGACTTAACGGTTCCGATCATCCGAATGTGGGAATAAATGCGCTTAGCTCTTTTCATTCTCTTTCCGATTATGTTTGTCGGTTTGGTTGTTTTTCTGATCTTTGGTTTGAAACCGCCCAACAATATTAAGCTGGCTGCTGGCATAAACGGCGGCGGATACTGGCAAGTTGGACAACTCTATAAAGCAGAACTTGCACGTGACGGCATTCAGGTAATTCTGGTTGAAACCGAGGGGTCCGTTGAGAACATTCAAAAACTTGTTTCCGGCGAAGTGGATGCCGCTTTTGTTCAAGGCGGTCTCGAACTACCTCAGGACGAAAACTTACAGTCCCTGGGTGCCATTTTTCTTGAACCCATGGTGGTGTTCCGTGGAACGTCTAGTTCAGTTGGGGCCAATGCAGGCGAATGGGGAGACATACGTTTAGCAGCAGGAACCAAGGCGTCTGGTACTCGCGCCGCTGCTTTATCGCTAATTGAGGCCGCAGGTTTGCAAAATGTCGGCATAACCCTAGTCGATGCCGGGGGAAACGATGCAATAGAGGCGTTGTATTCCAACGATGCCGATGCAGCGTTGTTTGTCGCACCCCTCGATGCGCCTTATCTTATGGACGCAATTTTTGATCCAGAAATCGTTTTCGTTCCCATGGCTTTGGTCGATGCTCTGGCATTGAAACTTTCAGGCGCAAATTCGGTAACTGTACCGGCAGGATCAATCACACTGGACCCTCCGAGGCCGCCGGAGGATGTCAAAATCTTAGCGTTGAGGGCTTCACTTATCGCCGCTTCCGATCTTCATCCTGCAGTAACCGATAGGTTGGTGAATGCAGCGAAGAACATTCATAGCGAAGCCACTATTTTGCAAAGTGCGCGCGAGTATCCAAACACAGCTTCACCGCCTGTGCCACTAAACAAAATTGCGACAGAACTCATAAATTCTGGGCCAAACTTTTTGCATGGCGTCTTGCCATATTGGATCGCAGCGCAATTTGGCAGTGTATTGCTGTTGTTATTGCCTTTGTTGTTCTTAGTTCCTTTTCTGCGGATCGTCCCGTCTGGCTACGTTTGGTTTCAAAAGCGTAGGGTCTGGCGTTTTTACCAGCGCATCGCTGCGCTTGAGGAAGAACTCAGCAAGGCACAGACTTTGGCTGAGGTGGAAGAAGTCGCCAATAAATTCGAAGAAGTGGACACCGCACTAGCAAACCTGAACCTGCCGCTCGCATATCGCCAAGGCGCTTATGATGCACGTTTGCACATAGACCTAATTCGACAGGAGATTGCGCGCCGTCGAAACGCGAAATTGATGGGCCCTTAGCAATTGCAGGCAATGCGCTAAAATTTCTTTTTGATTTGAGCTTTCGATACGGTCTTGCGCTTTAGTTAATGCGGGTATGGTTGCTTTGGGCTCACAGCTAGTACACGAGCAAACACGGCAATCCAAGAAAACCCCTTCGCACTCCGCTGAGGTACAGAGCCGAAGTTTAGAGCGTCGTTTCCGTTTGAGTGTCATCTCAACACTCGTGGCCGGACAAGGCAGGGGCGTATACTATCGTCTACTGCGCGAATTGCTGAAACGGAAAGAGCCCGGACATAATTCGCCCGTTTTTGAGCATACTGGTGCGTGTTCATCGCTCTGTGACGCAGCGTAGGCAGAATTGCCCCGCAATCGTCTTTCCCGAATCGAGGAAAAGGCGCTATGCTGCACTGCAGAAAAAGGCGTGCTATGTTTCGATTGGACGGATACAAAGCAGTTGTTATCGGTGTCGCAAACGATCAGTCGATTGCGTGGGGATGCGCGCGTGCGCTTCATGCACAAGGCGCAGAGATCGCGCTGACTTATGTAAACGAAAAGGCCAAACCATACGTCGTCCCGCTGGCTGAAGAGGTTGATGCAAAAATCTGTCTTCCGCTGGATGTGCGGGATGCAGACCAGACAAACGCCTTGTTTGATGCAATCCGGGCGCAATGGGGCCGGATTGACACTCTTGTGCATTCTATTGCCTTTGCGCCACGCGATGATCTGCACGGAAGGGTTATTGATACCTCGGCCGAAGGGTTTGGGGTGGCCATGGATATTTCTGTTCATTCGTTTCTGCGCATGATCCGCATGGCCGAACCGCTGATGGTGCGTGGCGGAACATGTATGACGGTCTCGTTTCTTGGGGCGACTCGGGTTGTTGAAAACTACAATATCATGGGGCCGGTGAAGGCCGCTTTGGAAGCCTCGGTGCGCTATGCCGCTGCAGAACTGGGGACCAAAGGCATTTCGGTGCACGCTCTGTCGCCTGGCCCTCTGAAAACCCGCGCGGCCACCGGGCTGTCCGATTTTGATGCACTGTTGAGCGCCGCTGCCGAGCGTGCACCCACCCATCAGTTGGCGACCATCGAAGATGTCGGTGCCTATGCCGCGTTTCTTGCAAGCCGCGAGGCGTTCAACGTGACTGGCGGCGTACACCCCATCGACGGTGGGTACAGCATCGTCTGAGGAAGGATTGACCTATGGCCCGGAATTCAATTGCGAAAGAAAATGCATCGCACCCTTCAACCGGTGAAAAAACCACAGCGACCGTAAACAGCAACGTGCTTGATGCGATTTCTGGTGTGCTTGATCAATCTGGTATGCAGTACCAAATTTTGTCGCAAGCCGCCACTAATCAGGCACAGAAAATAACTGAGCACCATTCAAACCGGTCTACGAAATGGTCAAACGATCTGCGAGATCTTGCGGTGCAATTCGCGCAGACGAAATCCGTAGGTTCGGCATGGACGGACTATATCAAGGATGCAGGTCAGCGCGTCGCCCTGACGATGGACGTCTTGCGCGAGCGCGGAGACGTTTTCCTCGAACATGAAGCGGCCGGTTGCCCGCCAGTGCTTGTCTATGACTACGAAGTGATGGTTGACGGGAGGGAGCTCGACCGGCCCTGCAACTATCAGCTTTTGCGCATTGTTCCCCCTCAAGGGATCAACGTAAACGATCACAAACGCCCCTACATCATTATTGATCCTCGTGCTGGACATGGCGGTGGTATTGGTGGGTTCAAGTCCGACAGCCAGGTCGGCGTGGCGCTGGCGAAGGGCCACCCGGTATACTTTGTGAGTTTTGGCCGTGACCCGGTCGAAGGACAGACACTGGCGGATGTGATGCATGCCGAAGCTGGATTTGTTCGCACCGTCAGCGCGCGTCACCCAAAAAGCCCGCAACCTGTTGTGACAGGAAACTGCCAGGGCGGCTGGGCGACCTTGCTGATGGCGGCCTGCAACCCCGATCTGACTGGGCCTCTGGTGCTCAATGGTGCGCCGGTCGCACCTTGGTCGGGTGAAGTTGGTGAAAATCCAATGCGCTACAATGGTGGGATGCTTGGCGGTACATGGCAGCCGATGCTCTGGTCAGATATGGGGAACGGCAAATTTGACGGTGCCAATCTGGTGATGAATTTCGAGCAGCTAAATCCCAGCCGCAACTACTTTGGCAAGTATTTCGACCTGTACCGCGATCCCGAAGCCGGCCGTCAGCGTTTCATCGATTTTGAGCGTTGGTGGGGCGGTTTCTTTCTTCTGAACGAGGCCGAAATTCGATGGATTGTCGAACAACTGTTCGTTGGAAACCGGCTCGTCAAGAATACCGCACAACTGGAACCCGGAGTTCCCGTAGATCTCAAGGCGATCAAAGCGCCGATTTTTGTCTTTGCAAGTCATGGCGACAATATCACGCCGCCGCAACAGGCTTTGAACTGGATCGCTGAAACGTATGCGGACGAAGAAGAGATACGAGTACGCGGCCAGCGCATTATTTACATGCTTCATGATGAAGTGGGGCATCTGGGCATTTTTGTTTCCTCCAAGATTGCGCGCAAAGAGCACACAGGCCTTGCCTCTACACTTGAAACAGTCGAGGCAATGGCACCCGGTCTTTATGAAATGGTCATTGATAACATCGAAGGGGACGGGGTCGAAAAATCCTTCGAAGTTCGGTTCGTCGATCGAACGCTTTCAGATGTCGCTGCATTGGATGACGGTCGCCAGGATGAAACCAGCTTTGCCGCCGTGGCGCATATGTCGGAAGTGCAAGCGGGTGCCTATGAAACCTTTGGTCGCCCAGTCGTGCAAACAATGTCGACACCGGTGACAGCGCAGGCTTTGCGCGATGCGCATCCGCTGCGCGTACAGCGTTCTTCGATGTCTTCGAACACAGTTATGGGGAAAGGGATCGAGAAACTGGCGCAGGACGCCAGAGCGCAGCGCGCGCCAGCCGATGCTGACAACCTGTTTCTAAAATGGGAAAAACTCACCGGTGAATGGATCGAGCAATCGATGGATTTGGGCCGTGATTTGCGCGACGCATGGTATGAGGCAACCTTCTTCGCCACTTGGGGCGGGCCGTTCGCAACTTGGTTCGGGCAAGAGTATTCCAAGCGCCGAACCCTGCCAGACCCAGCGTCTTTGCGCAATTTGCCAGAGGTCAACACGGTGCTTGCGCATATGCGGCAAGGAGGTCTGCCCGAGGCGGTCATTCGAATGCTGATCTTATTGGCCGACAGTCACAAAGGCTTTCGCGCTGAGATTCTGCACCGCTGGGCGCATATCTTTCGGCACGAAGCGCCGTTCAAATCCATTTCGGTTGTAGAACGTCAACGTATGTTGCACGAGCAGACTCTGGTCGCCACTTTCGATCCGAAGGGTGCAGTCGAGACGTTGCCTTATCTGTTGCCTGACGAGGAGCAGCGCACTGAAGCCGTTGATCTGGTCAAACGCATCATAGGGGAAGTCAAAACACCTTCCAAAGAACTTGAAGAGATGGCCAACTTGCTTTTGCGCGTTTTGGACTATCGTCCCGATGCTGAAACGGGGCCAAAGGCGGCGTCGCAGACGTCAATGGCAAAGTCTTGAAATCGAATGGCGACACAAAATCCAGTCAGAATTGAACTGATTCCATTGCTTTAGGCCTGCAATCTCTATTAGCTTGGAGGCAACCGGATTTACCAAATCAATATTAAACCCTCCGAGCGCACTGGTTCGGTGGGCAGTTTGAAGGTGGAAAGAAAAATAAACTCTTAATCATGCGACTTAGGGTAGGCGATGTCTCAGAGTCTCTTGAAATATACTCGTGTTCTGGAAATCGTTGGGGATACGATCAAAGTTAGGGTTCCGTTGGACGGATCGGCTGAAGCAACCGTTAGGTTCAACGATCTGGCAGTGATCGAAACCATCGACGGACACAAAACGCTGGCGCAGGCGATTTTCATCGACCGGGATGTGGTGACGCTGCAGGTGTTCTCGGGCACCAAGGGTATCTCGACCGAGGCGACAGCCACTTTTCTGGGTCATCCTATGCAGACGCCCTATTCGGCCAATATTCTTGGCCGCGTCTTTGACGGGGCAGGGGTGGCAATCGACGGTGGGCCGGATCTGTCATCCGAGCCGCGGATCGAGATTGGCGGGCCGACCGTAAACCCTTCGGAACGCGCAGTGCCCAACAAGATGATCCGCACGGACGTGCCGATGATCGACGTGTTCAATACTCTGGTCGAAAGCCAGAAAATCCCGATCTTTTCGGTCTCGGGCGAGCCGTTCAATGCCTTTCTCAGCCGGATCGGCATTCAGGCGGATGCGGATATCGTAGTCTTTGGCGGGCTGGGGCTGATCTTTGACGACTATCACACGTTCCGGACGTCGTTCGAGGATGCGGGCGTGTTCTCGCGCACTGTGATGTTCGTCAATCAGGCGATGGACCCACTGGTGGAACGGCTCTTGGTGCCGGACATGGCGCTGGCGGTGGCCGAGAAATTCGCGGTCGAGGAAGGTAAGCGGGTATTGGTGCTACTGACCGACATGACCGCCTATGCCGACGCGATGAAAGAAGTGGGAATCAGTCAGGAACGCGTGCCCTCGCAGCGCGGCTATATGGGCGATCTCTATTCCCAACTGGCGCGGCGGTACGAAAAGGCGTGTGACTATGCCAAAGGCGGTTCGGTCACTGTACTGACTGTCACGACGATGCCCGGCAATGATGTGACCCATCCGGTGCCGGACAACACGGGCTATATCACCGAGGGGCAGTTTTACCTGCATTCGGGGGTGATTGATCCGTTTGGCAGCCTGTCACGCCTCAAGCAGAACGTGATCGGCAAGACCACGCGTGAAGATCACGGGCAGATCATGAACACGATGATCCGCTTCTATTCCGAAAGCCGCGATGCGGCGCAGAAACAGGCGATGGCCTTTGATCTTTCGGATTACGATCACCAGTTGCTGAAATTCGGCGCGCTGTTCCGGGCGCGGTTTATGGACATCAACGTCTCGATCCCGCTCGAGGACGCGCTGGATCTGGGGTGGAAGACGCTGGCCGAGTGTTTCCAGCCTGAACAGTTGCTGATGAAGCAGGCTTTGGTCGAGAAGTATTTCCCAAAGGATACCGATGGCGCGGTTGCAGCTGAATAAATCGTCGCTGGCTCGTCAGCAGACCCAGCTGAAAAGCTATGAGCGGTTCCTGCCGTCGCTGGACCTCAAGCGCCAGCAGTTGATGGCGGAACGTGCCAAAGCCCGCGAAGACGTCCACCGCCTGCAGCAAGAGGTGCACAATCTGGCGCAGCAGGTCGGGGAAAAACTGCCGATGCTGGCGCAGCAGGGGGTCGACCTGGACGGGTTGGTCGAGTTGAAGGATTACCAGTTGAAAGAGGTCAACGTGGTCGGCGTCAAGATGCCCGATCTGGACCGAATCGAAGTTGCCGTGCGACCCTATTCGCTGTTGGCCAAACCACATTGGGTCGATGCCGCCGCCAACCTGTTGCATGACATGATCGAGGCGCGGCTACGCGTGAAGGTCGCCGAAGAAAGGGTGCGCATTTTCGACAAGGCCGTGGCCACGATCACGCAACGGGTCAACCTGTTCGAAAAGGTTCTGATCCCACGCGCCAAGGCCAATATCAAGAAAATCCGCATCTATCTGAGCGATGAGCAGATGCAGGCGGTTGTGCGCTCGAAAATCTCCAAACGCAAACATGCGCAGGAGGCGCTGACATGAGCGTCGCGCGGCTGAAGAAACTGTCCCTCGTCGGACCCGCCGCGCATAAGGGCGACACGTTAGAGGCGCTGCAAGGGCTGGGCTGTATGCATGTACTGCCGCTGGCGCCTCTACCCGCCGAGCCGGAAAAGATCAGCGAACGGGGTGCGCATGATGCCTATAAGGCGCTGCGCTTTTTGACCGACGTGGCCGACCCGCGCCGCCAGATACAACGTGACCCTGCGTTCGATATGGACCAGTTCGTGCGCTACGTGCTGGACCTGATGCAGCGCACCCGAGAGGCAACAGATCGGCGGGATTTTCTGGCGCACCGGATTGGGCAAGTCCGCCCGTGGGGGGATCTGGATTTTCCGCCCAATGACGTTCTGGCGGGCAATCGGCTGTGGTTCTACCAACTACCGGTGAAACACCGTGAGGCGCTGTCCGAGGTCAAACTGCCCTGGGCCATTCTGGAACAGGATCACCGCTATATCTACGCTGTGCTGGTCGCGCCCGACGATCCGGGTGATGATATTCTGCCGGTGCCGCGTACCCATACCGGATCGCTGCCGATCCATGAGCTTGAGGCGCAGCTGGAAGAGGCCGAGATTGCGATCGAGGCGCTGGAGGCCGAACGCATCGCCCAAACCCGCTACCTGACGCTGATGCGCCGCAACCTGTCGGCGGCGGAAAGCGCGGCTGAACTCGCCCATGCCACGCAGAAGGTTCGCGACGAGGGCGCGATGTTTGCCCTGCAGGGCTGGGTGCCTGAAGATCGTGTGGATGCGGTGCTGGAGATGGCGCAGGCGCGAGACGCCGCTGTTCTGATCGAGGAACCGGGCCCGGATGACGCCCCTCCGACGCTGTTGGAGCAGCCCGAAAACCGCAGCGCAGCGGTCGATCTGGCGCTGTTTTACCAGATACCGGGCTACCGGGATTGGGATCCCAGCATCATCGTTGCGGCCTCGTTCGCGATCTTCTTTGCGATGATCGTGGCGGATGCGGGCTATGGCGCGGTGATCCTGCTGGGCCTGCTGGCCTTCTGGAAAAAGATGGACAAGTCCCCGGCGCAGCGGTCGTGGCGGCTCTATGGTGTGATCATCGCGGGTGCGACGGTAATTTACGGTGTCATGGTTGGCAGTTATTTTGGCGCGTCCCCGGCAGAGGGGTCGATCTGGGCGCGGCTCAAGATACTGGATCTGAACAATTTCAACGTGATGATGATGATCTCGATCGTTGTTGGCGTGTTCCATCTGGTGCTGGCCAACGCACTGGCCGCGCGGGCGGCGTGGGGGCGGCGCAGAGCCATTGCCAATCTGGGCTGGATTGCCGTGCTGATCGGCGGGTTCGTTCTGTGGCTGGCTTACATGAACGACGGCGCGACATTGCCCGGAGCGGTGCTGATGGGCGCAGGCTTTCTGGCGATCCTGCTGTTCACCAGCGAGCGTCAGATCACCAAACCCACCGATTGGCTGTGGCGTCTGATCGACGGGCTGCAGGGGCTGGCGGGGGCGATGGGGGCGTTTGGCGATGTTCTGAGTTACATGCGCCTGTTCGCGCTGGGGCTAGCCTCGGCCTCGCTGGCGATCACGTTCAACGATCTGGCGGTCCAAGTGATGCAGGCGCTGAAAGGGCCGGGCATCCTGTTCGGGCTGCTGATCCTGATTGCCGGGCATCTCCTCAATTTCGCACTCGCACTGATGAGCGGCGTCGTCCACGGGTTACGTCTCAATTACATCGAATTCTTTAAATGGGGTCTGCCGGATGAAGGCATCGTCTTTCGCCCGTTCGCCCGCAAGGAGGTTCAGGAATGAATGAGCTTGTACTGACATTGGGTTGGCTGGGAATCTATGCGCCCATGGCTTTGGGTGCGGCGTCTAGCGCCATTGGTTGTGCCATTGCGGGGCAGGCCAGTATCGGCGCGATGACCGAGACCGAGGGCGGCTATGGCCGGTTCATCGGCGTCTCGGCCTTTCCGTCGACCATGGTGATCTACGGCATCGTGATCATGTTTACCCTGAACCGCGATGTGACGCCGGAAAACGCGGGCGGGTTGTTCGGCATCGGCATCCTTTCGGGGATTGCGCTGATGTATTGCGGCATCTGGCAGGGCCGGGCCTGTGCGGCGGCGATCAATGCCACGAAGGAGAAACCGGAAATCTTCGGCCTGTCACTGGCCCCTGCGGCGATCATAGAAGGCTTTGGCGTTTTTGCCTTTGTCTTTGCCTTGGTCATTAGCGCGGGGATCAGCTGATGGCACAGGACGGAATGATCTCGCACGGGGTCGATGCGCTGATCGACAAGCTGCGCAGCGACGGTGTCGCGGCGGGGCAGGCGGATGCAGACAAGTTGCGTTCTGAAGCCAAGGCCGAGGCGGCGAAGATTCTCGCCGATGCCAAGCGCGAAGCGGATGAGTATCAGAAAAAGGCGCGCACCGAATCCGACAATTACCGTGCCGCCGGGGAAGAGGCGCTGAACACCGCCATGCGTGATGCGGTGCTGACCATGAAGGCGGGCCTGACCGACCGGTTCCGCGAAGATGTCGAACGCCTTGTCACCAAAGAAATGGCTGACCCCGAGATGCTGAAACAGATGATCCTTGAGGTCGTCGGGCGCGGGGCTGAAGGGGCCAAGCTGGGCGGTAAGGTGCAGGTGATCCTGCCTGCTAAGGTGGCCACGCAAGAGGATATCAAGCAGAACGCTGACGATATCCAGTCGGGCAAGCTGACGAAATACGTGCTGGGCCTGACCGCCGACATGCTACGCGAACAGGTGGAACTGCACGCTGCAGACAGCACGCAGGATGGCATCCGGGTGCAGGCCGAGGATCAGGGCGTGGTGCTGGACCTGACGGACAAGGCTGTTGCCTCCTTGCTGATGGAGCATCTGCAACCCCGGTTCCGTGCCGTGCTGGAAGGGGTGATCCGCTGACATGTCGGACCCCGACGCCTATATCGCGCTAATCAGCAGCCTCCCGGGCTCGGAGCGGTTGTTCGTCGCCAAGCAGCCCCCGATCTCGCGCCTTCGCCTGGACCGTCGGTTGCGCGCGCTGGCGCGTGAGGATGCGCAGGTGCTGCGGGTGTTGGAGCACGCTCTGAATTGGGGTGACTACGATATGGACGTGACAGACGTGCAGGCCGTCGAACGGTGCAAGGCCGCGCTGGCTGATATCCCGCAGCCGACCCTACAGAAGCTGTTTCTGGAGCGGATGGACTTGCGTACCGCCGTAGCCGCTTTGCGCCTGCGCAAACAGGGCGGAAGCCCGCCTACCGGAACCTTCGGCATGGGCCGCTGGGCCCGCCACATCCCGGCCAACTGGAGCGATCCGACCTTCAAGCTTGAGACCTCGATGCCGTGGCTCAAGGAAGCGCAGCAACTGCTGGAGGCCGAGGACCCGCTGGGTCTGGAGCGGCTTCTGCTGTCGGTTAGCCATAAACAGCTGAAACGCCACGCCGCCCGCCATCTGTTCGATTTCGAGGCCCTAGCGATTTACGTTCTGATCTGGAATATTTTCAACCGCTGGGCGCAAAGCAATGCGCAGGATGCGGCAACGCGATTTGAAAAACTGGCGCAACAGGCAATGGCCGACGTCGCCGATATCGACTTTGAGGGAGCCTACGCATGACCGCCGCAACCCCCGTCACGCAAACCGCCACTGCCCGCGTTGTCTCGGTGCAAGAGGGGCTGGTGCAAATTCAGGCCAACGCAGATGCCTCGGGCGCGCCGGGGCAATTGGTCAAGAACGAGGTGGTCTTCATCCTGCCCACGCGCCCAGGCCCCGGTGGTCGTCAGGAACGTCTCAAGGCCGAAGTGCTGCGCGTGCGCGGGGATACAGCGGATGTGCAGGTCTATGAAAGCACCGACGGCGTGGCCGTGGGCGACCCGGTGGAGCAATCTGGCCAGTTGTTATCGGTCGAACTGGGTCCGGGTCTGCTGGGTCAGGTGTTTGACGGGCTGCAATCGCCCTTGCCCAAGGTCGCCGCTGAGTTTGGCACTTTCCTGCCGCGCGGCGCGGACGTGGCCCCGCTGGATACGCTGGCGAAATGGTCGTTTACACCTTCGGTAAAGGTGGGCGACACGGTGACAGCGGGCGACAGCATCGGTACGGTGCCCGAGGGGCGGTTCGAGCATAAGATCATGCTGCCGTTTAACTGGGTTGGCGATTACAAGGTCGTCTGGGTCCAGAAAGGGGCTGCCATGATCCACGACATCGTGGCCCGGCTTGAGGATGCGCAGGGCGGCGAACACACGCTGACCCTGTCACAGAAATGGCCCGTCCGGAGGGCGTTGCCGGAAAACATCCTGAAGCGCGCCTTGTCTGAACGTCTTTACCCGACCGAGCCGGTTCTGACCTCGCAACGCCTGATCGACACGTTCTTCCCTATCGCGCGCGGCGGGACGGCCTGTATTCCCGGCCCGTTCGGTGCAGGCAAGACCGTGCTGCAGAACCTGATCGCACGGAATTCCAAGGTCGATATCGTGATCGTTGTCGCCTGCGGCGAGCGCGCGGGCGAGGTGGTGGAAACTATCGCGGAATTCCCCAAGATGACCGACCCGACCTCGGGCGGCAGCCTGATGGACCGGACAATCATCATCTGTAACACCTCGTCCATGCCGGTCGCTGCGCGCGAGGCGTCGATCTTTACAGGCATCACACTGGGCGAATATTACCGCCAGATGGGCTATGACGTGCTGCTGATTGCCGACAGCACCAGCCGCTGGGCGCAGGCCATGCGCGAGACTTCGGGCAAGCTTGAGGAAATTCCGGGTGAGGAGGGCTTCCCGGCCTACCTGGAAAGCTCGATCAAGGGTCTGTACGAGCGCGCAGGCGCGATGAAGACCAATGACGGCGCGTTGGGCAGCCTGACCCTGATCGGCACGGTCTCACCCGCCGGGGGCAATTTTGACGAGCCGGTCACGCAGTCGACCCTGTCTACGGTCAAGTGTTTCCTCGGCCTGTCGTCCGAGCGCGCTTACAAGCGGTTTTACCCGGCGGTGGACCCGATGCTCAGCTGGTCACGATATCTGGATCAGCTGTCCGACTGGTATGACAAGAATGCCGAAGCTGGCTGGACCGGCAAGGTCCGCGATCTGCTGGCGCTTATCGAAAAGGGCGAACAGGTCGATCAAATGATGCAGGTGACGGGCGAAGAGGGCGTCACGATCGAGGACTTTGTCACCCAGCAAAAAGCACTGTTTGTGGACATGGTTTATCTGCAGCAGGACGCCTTTGATCAGGTGGACGCAACCGTCCCGCTGGAGCGGCAGAAGATGACCTTCAAGCTGGTCTATGGCGTGACCCAATCCACCGCCGATTTCGCCGATAAAGCCGAAGTACGTCAGGTGTTTACGCAGCTGACAGGCTTGATGAAGAACTTCCACTACGCGGCCGAAAATACACCTGAATTCAAATCAACTTGGGCACAGATTGAAAGCCTGTGCCGGGAAAAGTTCGAAGTGTGACACGCCAAAAGCCGGCCCCTTAGACAGCTACTATTGTGAGCGATCCGGTGGCCGACGCCACCGTCAACGCAGCTGAGGTCGACGCGCGTGTCGATCTGTCATCGGGAACGTTCGATCCGGATAACGTGAACAGCTAGCCCGCAAAAAACGGCTTTTGTCTGCCCATGCAAAATTCCGAGGGCTAAATTTCACAAATCAGTTACATCTTTTTGGGTTTTAAATGATCCAAGTCAAAGTCCTGTTTGATTTTGCTTTGCACATTTCACGCAACAGCTTGCAACGAACCTGGCCGGACTGAACGGAAGATCATCGGGCACGCAGGCAGCTTAGCTTTCATTCTCGGTATTTTCAGAGGATCGTTCAAATGAAGTTCAAGTTCCCTACTGCATACACCATTCTCTTTGCTTTGATCGCAGTGGTTGCGATCGCCACTTGGTTCGTGCCCGCCGGTCAGTATGACCGAGTCGCAAATGAACAGCTGGGCAAGGATGTCCCGGTTCCAGGCAGCTATCAGGTAGTTGACCCGCAGCCGCAGGGCTTTTTCGACGTGGTTCTGGCACCGATTGCGGGTTTCTACAATCCCGCCACCTATGAGGCTCAGGCCATCGACGTTGCGCTGTTTGTTCTTGTGATTGGAGGCTTTCTGGGGATCGTAGCCCATACCGGAGCCATTGACGCAGGCATCGCCAAAGCGATGGCAAGGATGGAGGGGCATGAAAAGTGGATGATCCCCATCCTGATGGCGTTGTTTGCTGCAGGCGGCACCATCTATGGCATGGCTGAGGAATCGCTGGCCTTCTACACCCTGATCATTCCGGTGATGATTGCGGCGGGTTATGACGCCGCAGTAGGTGTGGCGATCATCATGCTGGGCGCGGGCGTGGGTACGCTGGGGTCCACCATCAACCCCTTTGCCACCGTGATCGCTTCGGACGCGGCGGGGGTACCGTTCACCAATGGGATCATGCTGCGCTTTGGACTGCTTGCGGTCTGCTGGCTGGCCTGTGTCGCGTTTGTCATGCGCTACGCGGCGCGGGTCAAAGCCGACCCTCAGCTGTCGATCGTCGCCGACAAACGCGAAAGCAATGAAACACATTTCCTCAAAGGCAAACGCGAGGGCGATGCGCCTGTCACCTTTACGGGCACCCATGGTGTAATCCTTGTGATCTTTGCAGCCAGCTTCGGCGTGATGATCTGGGGCGTATCCGTCGGAGGTTGGTGGATGGCCGAGATGTCGGGCCTGTTTCTTGTGGCCGCCATCGTCGTCGGGCTGATCGCACGGATGGGAGAAGAAGAGTTCACTTCGACTTTCGTGGATGGCGCGCGTGATCTGTTGGGCGTGGCGCTGGTGATCGGGATTGCACGTGGCATCGTTATCGTGATGGATGCTGGCAGTATAACGGACACGATCCTGTATTGGGCCGAGGGTGCAGTGAACGGGTTGGGTCAGGTGGCTTTCATCAATACCATGTTCGGGCTGCAGGGGCTGTTGTCTTTCCTGGTGCCGTCCTCATCGGGTCTGGCGGTTCTGACCATGCCGATCATGGCGCCACTGGCGGATTTTTCGAACGTGGACCGTTCTTTGGTCGTCACGGCCTATCAGTCCGCTAGCGGTCTGGTGAATCTGATCACGCCGACCTCGGCTGTGGTGATGGGTGGCTTGGCGTTGGGACGTGTGCCCTATGAACGGTGGTTGAAATTCACCCTTCCGCTGCTGGGTGTACTGATCGTGATCATCATGGTCGGTCTCAGCCTGTCGGCAATTGCGTAAGGCTGTCCGATGACCTCTTCTGATACCCCACACGCTCTTGGGTTTTGGATGTGTACCGCCTTGGTGGTGGGCAATATGATCGGGTCGGGAATTTTCCTGCTGCCGTCGTCTCTTGCAGCGTTTGGGCCGATCTCGATGGCGGGATGGGTTCTGACCGCCGGAGGAGCCATCGTCCTGGCGCTGATCTTCGGACGGCTGGCGCGCCTGTCTTCTGATACCGGTGGGCCATATGCCTATGCCCGCGAAGGCTTTGGGGATTTTGCAGGGTTCATCATCGCGTGGGGCTATTGGATCGCCCTTTGGTCGGGAAATGCCGCCGTGGCCGTGGCCTTTGCTGGATATCTCAGCGTTATGGTCCCTGCCGTGGGCCAAAGCGCATTGGCCGGGTTGGCCGCTGCACTGGGGTCGATGTGGTTGCTGACTTGGATCAACGTGCGCGGCGTGCGTGAAGCGGGGATCATTCAGGTCGTGACCACCGTGATGAAACTGGCTCCGCTGCTGGTGCTGATCGTTTTGGGCTTTGCATATGTAGACAGCGCTAATTTCAAACCGGTGAATGTCAGCGGAATGTCCAACATCTCGGCGATTTCAACTTGTGCTGCGCTGACACTGTGGGCCTTTGTGGGGCTGGAATCGGCGACCGTCCCGGCAGGTGAGGTCAAAGATCCCAAGCGCACCATTCCCCGCGCCACGATCCTTGGCACATGCGTGGCGGCATTGATCTATATCGCGACAACCTATGTGGCGCTCGGTGTCGTGCCCTCGTCACTTTTGGCGGGAAGCAATGCGCCGCTTGCCGATGTCGCCACAGTCATGTGGGGCTTCGGTGGCGCTGTCTTTATCGCCATCGGGGCCTGTATCTCAACCTTTGGGACGCTGAACGGTTTTGTTCTTCTGACTGGGCAGGTGCCCCTAGGCGCGGCCCGCGACGGGTTGTTCCCGGCCTATTTCGCGCGCCTGTCCCGCTCAGGTACACCGGCCTTTGGGTTGATCGTGTCCAGTCTTCTGGCCAGTGCCCTCATTGCCATGAATTACACACGGTCGCTGGCCGAGCAGTTCGAATTTATCATCCTGCTGGCCACGCTGTCGACCCTGATCCCCTATCTGCTATGCGCCCTGGCCGAGATCATGATCCGTGCGCGTCGGGGCGACCACATCCGGCTGTCACCCAACATCCTTATCCTTGCCACGTTGGGCTTTGCCTACGCGCTCTGGGCGATCTACGGCGCGGGTGAGGATGTGGTTTTCTGGGGCGTTCTGCTGCTTTTGGCAGGTCTGCCCATCCATGTCTGGCTGCGCTGGCAGTCCGGCAAAGCAACACCGAAGGAGACATCATGACTGGATTTGGAGCCCATTCCGAGATTGGCAAACTTCGCAAGGTGATGGTGTGCGAACCGGGCCTTGCCCATTCACGCCTGACCCCGGGCAACGCAGCCGAGCTTTTGTATGATGACGTTCTATGGGTGCACAAAGCCCGTGCCGATCACGCTGATTTCCGCATGAAAATGGAAGAGCGCGGGGTCGAAGTGCTGGAATTCCACGCTTTGCTAGAGACGACACTCAAGGACAAAGATGCCCGCAACTGGGTGCTGGAACGGCGGATCACGGAAAATCAGGTTGGCGTCGGCATGCTGACTGAGTTGCGCGGATGGCTTGATGAAATGCCGGCCAAAGAACTGGCCAGGTACCTGATCGGCGGCATCGCGGTCGAGGATATGCCCTTCAAGCCCTCGGGCATGTTCGGCAGCTACCTTGGCCCTCTGGGATTTGTGATCCCCCCAATCCCCAACACGCAGTTCACCCGCGACAACAGCTGCTGGATCTACGGCGGTGTGACGGTGAACCCGATGTATTGGCCCGCGCGGCGGCCTGAAACGCTGCTGGTCACCGCGATTTACAAGTTCCACCCTGATTTCAAGAACGGGGATTTCGAAATCTGGTGGGGCGACCCCGACGAAGATCATGGCGCGGCCACGGTCGAGGGCGGCGATGTCATGCCCTGGGGCAATGGCAGCGTGTTGATCGGTATGGGCGAACGCACCAGCCCGCAGGCGGTGGGTCAGGTGGCACGCGCGCTGTTCGCCAAGGGAGCGGCGGAACGGGTTGTGGCCTGCCAGATGCCACGCAGCCGGGCGGCCATGCATCTGGATACGGTGTTTAGCCATTGCGACCGCGAAACCGCGACCGCTTTTGTGGATGTCTGTAACGAGATCCAGTGTATCAGCCTGCATCCGGGCAACAAAGAGGGCTCGATCGAGTTCCGGCGTGAGGACAAACACCTGTTTGATGTCGCGGCAGAGTGCCTTGGCATCAAATCGCTAAACATCGTGCAGACCGGTGGTGATGCGTTCAATCAGGAGCGCGAGCAATGGGACGATGGCAACAACGTGGTCGCGCTAGAGCCCGGCGTGGTCGTGGCCTATGACCGCAACACCTATACAAACACGCTGCTGCGTAAGGCGGGTGTCGAGGTGATCACCATTTCCGGGTCCGAACTGGGCCGTGGACGTGGCGGAGGGCATTGCATGACCTGCCCGATCTGGCGCGACCCCGTAGATTATTGAGACTGATGACGAAAAGGAGACGAAGACGATGGCATTTAACCTCAAGGGCCGCAGCTTCCTCAAACTGCTCGACTTCAACCAGCGCGAACTGCGCTATCTTTTGGACCTGTCACGCGACCTGAAACGTGCGAAATACGCCGGATCCGAGATTCAGCACCTGAAGGGCAAGAATATCTGCCTGATCTTTGAAAAGACCTCGACCCGGACCATGTGTGCCTTTGAAGTAGCGGCGATGGATCAGGGCGCGGGCGTCACCTATCTTGGGCCCTCGGGGTCGCAGATCGGGCATAAGGAAAGCATGAAAGACACCGCCCGCGTGCTGGGCCGGATGTTCGACGGGATCGAATACCGTGGCTTCGGTCAGAATCTGGCCGAAACGCTGTCCGACTATGCGGGTGTGCCCGTCTATAACGGCCTGACGGATGAGTTCCACCCGACCCAGATGCTGGCCGACCTTTTGACCATGCAGGAATATGGCGAAAAACCCTTGCATGACATCAAATATGCCTATGTTGGTGACGGGCGCTCGAACATGGGTCATTCGCTGATGATCGCGGGCTGCATGATGGGTATGGACGTGCGCATCGGCGCCCCGAAAGAGCTGTGGCCCTCGGACGAATTCCGAGGTCCCGCCGAAGAGGCCGCCGCGCGCTATGGCGCCAAGCTGACCATCACCGACGATCCGAAAGAGGCGGTGGACGGCGTGGACTTTATCCATACCGATGTCTGGGTCTCGATGGGTGAGGCAGCCGAGGTCTGGGAAAGCCGGATCAAGGAGCTGACACCTTATCAGGTCAACAGCGATCTGATGGCGGCGGCGAACAATCCGAACGTCAAATTCATGCATTGCCTGCCCGCTTTCCACAACACGGAAACCAAGGTGGGCGAGGACATCCATCAGAAATTCGGCATCACCGAAATGGAAGTGACCGAAGAGGTGTTCGAAAGCCCCGCCGGGATCCAGTTCGAGCAGGCGGAAAACCGGATGCACACCATCAAGGCGGTTCTGGTCGCCACATTAGGGAGCTGAGCCATGCGCATTGTCGTCGCCCTTGGGGGCAATGCGCTGCTGCGCCGCGGTCAGGCCTTGACCGCGGAGAACCAGCGCGAAAACACCGCCATCGCCGCCGAGGCGCTGGCCACCATCGCCGAAGGCAACGAGCTGATCGTGACCCATGGCAATGGCCCACAGGTCGGCTTGCTGGCGCTGCAAGGCAATGCTTACAAACCGGACGAAGCCTACCCTCTGGACGTGTTGGGGGCCGAGACCGAAGGCATGATCGGCTATATGGTCGAACAGGAGCTGGGCAACCGCCTGCCGCAGGAAACCCCTCTGGCCACGCTGCTGACCATGATCGAGGTCGACGCCAAGGACCCCGCCTTTGACAACCCGACCAAGTTCATCGGGCCTGTTTATGAAAAGGCCGAGGCCGAACGGCTGGCCTCTGACAAGGGTTGGGACATCCGTGCCGATGGCGACAAATGGCGGCGGGTGGTCGCCTCACCCCTGCCCAAGCGGATTTTCCAGATCCGGCCGATCAAATGGTTGTTGGAGAAACAGACCGTGGTGATCTGCGCCGGTGGCGGCGGAATCCCCACCGTCTATAACGACGCGGGTACGCTGGAGGGGATCGAAGCGGTGATCGACAAGGATCTGGCCTCAGAACTGCTGGCTCGCGAAGTGGGGGCGGACCTGTTCATTTCAGCCACCGATGCGGACAGCGTCTATTTGGACTGGGGCACTGATGATCAACGTGGCATCAAGACGGCAACACCTGATGCGATCGACGCCTATGATTTCGCCGCAGGCTCGATGGGTCCCAAGGTGGATGCCGCGGTTCAGTTCGCCCGCTTGACCGGCAAATCCGCCGCCATCGGCGCCCTGGCTGATCTGGCTGGGATCGCGGCCGGTACCAAGGGAACGACCATCCGCGACGACGCTGGTGAAACCGTGTTTCACTAACAGGGAGACGTCGCAAGCAAAGCAGAACGGGCCGTCGTGCCCGTCAATTGGCGTCCGAGTGTTTCGGCACATTCGGGTTTTCTTGCCAACCCGCGGCTTTCAATTGCGACAGCACAGCGCTCGCGTGATCGGGATTGATGTATAGCCCGTTCAGCGCGACAGAAGGATGAAAATCGGGCCAAATCTGTGCCAGTTCTGAAAGAAGCACTTTTGCCATATCTGTCTGACCATCAGCTTGATAGGAGGCGGCTTTGAAAAGCAGTGTCAACTCACTGACGGGACCTCCGGAAGCAATGGCCGTATCAAAGGCCGAGATAGCGGCTTCGTAGTTGCCCAAATGGAAACTCGCGACGCCAAAAATGTTTCGATGTGCGTGATGCAATGCCGCAGCTCTGCGTGGCTGTTCCGGGTCAGAAATCATCTGAGCGGATTTAAAATCACCTGTCAGTAAAAAGATCACCGTGCTGAAATCCAAAACCCGCGCATCCATGTCACTGAGTTTGAAAGCCCGATCCGCTAATTCTTTTGCGGTTTCCAAGTCACCCGAAGCAAAAGCCAGCCATGCTTGAGACGAGATTGACCACCCATTCGTCGGGTCAAGATCGACCGCCTTTTGCGACATCTGCGACGCTTCGCGAAGCATCGCCTGCCGCCGGGTTTCATCCGGGGACAGAATAGCCAGAGTTGACAGGCTGTGCGCGGCACCTGCATAGCCGCCTGAATACTCGGGATCGATGCGGATGGCCTCTTTGAACATTTGCGTGGCCGAATTCTGATGATCTGTATCCGCTATGGGAAACAAAAGTTCGCTGGCCTTTTGCGACATGTTGGCAGCCTGCAATGTTGCCATTGATTTTGCCGCCAGAGCCAGCCGTTCCTGCGCAGCATTGCTTGTGTTTTCTGTTTCTGAGGGTTGCGGCGTTTCCTTAAAAGACATCCAGAATACAACTGCCAAACTGACGATCGCGCCGACCATCAGAATGGGCCAGAGCGCGGGCATTCGTCTTCACTGAGCACGCGCATGTTGTGGTCCTGGCCGATCTGCCTGCGACCGTGCTTCGAACCGCGGCGTATAGTGGCCTTTGTCGATATGGATAAGCACTGGGTCATCCGCACCATCCGCGCCATAATATTCCGCGAGCGCCCGTCGCAACCTACGCGCATCAACCCGAACAACGTTGTCGCTGCCCTTGGTGGGGTCGCGCCCATAAACATCCTGCGCGATAATTTTGCCGACAATGGCTTGCCCCCGACCGTGCAGGCTTTCGTCGACAACGTAAGTCAGAAAGTCCTGCAACCGCGCCGAGGCTGACAACTGCGGGCTGTTGAGAACTCTGGACAACGCCTCTCGGATCTGGGCTTCGGTCAAAGGCTCGTCACGCTTTTCCATATTCGATGCGCCGCTCATCTCAGAGTCGCTTAAGTCAACAAAAACAAGTTTCTAAACCGGTATGAAGTCACGGCTTCACGTCGTATTTCACCGTATAACCCCTATCGGGTCCTTTCAACCGCGCTCATGCTGCCATGCATGGCTCTGCATATTGACAGATCGGAACTATACCCTTCGACGGTCGAATTGTACCTGCCGGACCGGCAGGTGCTTATCACGCAGCTTCGGCAATCCAACGTAGTTTTCGCCGAAATCTGCCGCGACTACGAGCTGCTGGCCGGTGACCTGAACGCTCTGATCCGATGCCGTCCCAGCTCGCATCCGGGAACACAGGCCGAACGCGACCTTCTGCTTGAAAGCCTGCAGGGGCTGGTCCGCGAAATCGAAACCGTACTTGAACGCAATCTTGGGGGCTGAACGCCAGCCGCGCGGATCCGATCAACTTATTGGAAACAGCATAGAGGAAAGGGAAATTGAAATGAAATTTAGTCTGGCAATCTGTGGCGCAGCGGCAGCTGTGCTTTCGTCGGATGTGGCGGCTCAGCCCATCATCCACGACGCCGAACATTACATCCTTCATGCTCAGCACGGCGAGCGGTGGGCGACCGAAGATGCCGCGCTTCAGGAAAAACTCGATGCGCTTGCGGCTGAACACGGCACCAAACCCAACATCATCCACATCATGTGGGACGACACCGCCGTGGGCGAGGTTGGCATCCCCGAAATTCAGGCCGTGCGTGGGTTCGAGACCCCCAATATGAACCAGATGGCGGATGAAGGGATCAACTTCATGCGCATGTATACCGAACCCGCTTGCACCCCCACGCGGGCAGCATTTCAGACCGGTCGCTACGCCGTGCGCAGCGGGATGCACACAGTGTCCTTCCCCGTTGAATATTCAGGCATGGATGCTGAGGAGGTGACCATTGCCGAGGTCCTCTCGGGTGCCGGGTACAACACCGCGTTTTACGGCAAGTGGCACCTGGGGGATACCGAGTTCTCATACGCCCACAACCAGGGTTATGACGAGGCCTTGTTTACCCCCTACAATCAGGTTCCGTCGATGTGGATACCGCAGGCCGAGGTCGGCAACGTGATCACCGGCCTCTATCCGGACTTCTATGGTGAAGACAAATATGACATCGACAACTCCTGGCAGCCGTTGGGTCAGGTCTGGACGCTTGAGGGAACCAAAGGCGGCGAGACGCTGGAATGGGGCCCGCCGCCCAATATCGAGAACTATTGGGATATCGAAACAGAAGCGCAGCGCCGGACACTGGCGTTCATCGACAAGAGTGTCGAGGAGCAAAAGCCTTTTTTCATCGCTTATCACCCGATCCTGGCGGCATTTTTTCCTGATCCGCGCAAGACGCAGAAAGACACGGCCAACAAGAACCTTGCGCAAGAAGGTCTGGTTGCAATCGATCAATTCGTGGGAGAGTTGTTTGACTATCTCGAGGCCAAGGGCATCGCTGAAAACACGCTGGTGATCGTGATGGCCGACAATGGTCCATTCATTCACTACGGGCCGCGTGGCATGGTCGAGACGCTGTATACAGGCGGTAAGGGTGACTTTACCGAAGGCGGTGTGCGGGTTCCGGCAATCGCGAAGTGGCCGGGTGTGATTGAGCCCGATCAGATCGTGGGGGACATCTTGCATGTCAGCGACCTTTTCACCACCTTCGCGCGCCTTGGAGGTGCGATGGATGCCATCCCAACCGACCGGGTGATCGACGGTGTCGATCAGACCTCGCTGTTGCTGAACGGAGACGGCTTCAGCCGCCGCGACTATGTCATGATCTATCAGGGTCCCAACCTGTCGGCTGGCGTCAAGGGCCGGTTCAAGCGGGATTGGAAAAACGCAACTCCCGGCCTGTCGAAGAACGAGTTCTATGATCTCTATACCGACCCGCGCGAGAAAACCGGCGAGATAATCGAGCAGTTCCACATCAAGTCGATGTTCAATCGCCAACGCGCTCGGCACGAGCTGTGGATGGACCAATATCCGAACCGTCCCGATCCAACTCCGGGGCCTGCCCTGACGGGTATCGCAAACGAACGGCCCGAGACGCGGCAGCTTTATACCGCTCCAGTCGAGGTCGAGAATTTGCCCTTCACGCCCGAGCAGATCAACAACTGTCCGCGTCCGTTCTCGGATAGTGACATGTAACGCCGCTGGTACGGGTCAGAGCCCCTTGGGGCTCTGACCTTTTCAAGCTGGAAACAGGTTTCTCAACGTGATTTTGCAACTCAGCACCCCTGGAGTTCTATCGCTTTTTATAAACGATCATCCGGCGCTTGCTGAAATCAGTCATCAGTTTCATCGAGTGAGATTTTACAGGCATGTTGCAGGGCACCTTTGTGCTGACCCAGTACTTTTTGTATCCCACCCGGCTATTTCCAACTTAACTCTGGTGAATTTGTATTTGTGTGTCCGTCGATATGGATTTTGAAAACCCTGACGTCGTGCCCGTTGCTTGCAGCGGGCCTCGACAATTCGAGATTGAACCCATCGCTGGGTGATCGAAAACGTCAGATCCTCAAGGATTTTCATCTGGTTGCGGTCGGCTGGACCAGAGGATCAACAGCAGGAAGGAAATGTTGAGGGCAACGTTTAAGGGCGCTCCGACCAAGACCGAGCCAGTGCTGTCGGTGCAAAACCAGACCCATGCGGTGATCTGTGCCACTTTGGCTGCGGCGGCAGGGGATATCGGCACAACGTAGGTTCCCAACGCCCATTGCATCGCGCCTAGCCCGGCCGTCAGACCGCCAACAATTGCAAGCAACAATGGCGCTGGGACGGTGATATCGGCTGCAACCGAGTGGATCGGCCAATACGCCACTGTCAGAAAAATATGCGCCAGACTGTGCAAGGCAGGCAGTGCGGTCAATGTAAATAGAACTCCGGTGGCGACCAATGCCGTGCCCGACCGTCGCATTGCGATGTGTTGTGGGGTCATGACGCCCTCCTTTCGATGGTGTCCTTCATGCGGTCGGGGCGGGTCGAGATCAATTACGTCAGAGGTAAGTGATTTCTACCTGCAGGGTCACTAAGGTGGCACCATGACCCCGTATTCCAGTTTGCTGAAAGAATGGCGGAAGCTTCGGCGGATGAGCCAGCTTGACCTGGCGACCGAAGCCAATGTCAGTGCGCGACATATATCCTTTCTCGAAACCGGTCGGTCCCGGCCCAGCCCAGATATGATCCTTCATCTTTCGGACGTTATGGATGTACCTGTCGACGCCAGAAACCAGATGCTGCAGGCAGAAGGTTTTGCCGCCCGCTTTGCCAAAACACCCTTTGACGACGCCGCCATGGCCCCGATCCGCGATGCCGTAGAATGGACACTGAAACAGCATGACCCCTATCCGGGGATGGTGTTGGATCGGGTTTGGAGGATCGTCAGATTGAACAAAGCGGCCGAGCTTCTGTTTACACCGCTTGGGATCGAAACCGGGCAAAGCCTGTTGGCGCTTGTTACAAGCCCGGTCATGGCCGAGCTAGTAGAAAACTGGCCCGAGGTTGCGCATCATACAATGCTGCGTTTGCGCTCGGAAAGCGCGAATGCTGGCGGGTTGCCCGAATTGGACGCTGCGGCCAAGGCGCTTGCGCCCTATGCAAGCATCCACAGGGATATGGTTCCCGGTCCAACGGTTCCGGCGATCTATCGTTTTGGGGAGCAACGGGTGTCGATGTTTGGGACTGTTGCGCAATTCAGCACAGTGACGGATGTCACTCTGGATGACTTGAAGATCGAACTGTTCTTTCCATCCGACGAAGCAAGCGCAAGTTTTCTGAGGGAAATCTCAAGTCCGAGACATGGCGGGTAGAATACGGTCGAGCGTCTTGACGGCGCACCCCTGATCAAATGATCATCGGTTCACTGTCATGGGGTGCCCTGAAGGAAAACCGATGGAAGTGTTTGGTAGTGAAGCCCAGCGACAAATGTCCACCACGGGCGAGCATCTTTTGCATCTGCTGGGGGACGACCCTCGGTTCTGTAGCCATGGGCGGGGTATTCAGGTTTCCAATGAGTATAGCGAGGCATTGGATGATGCCTATGCAATGGCCCGGATCCTTGGCGTGACCGCGATAGAGAGCATACCACGTCCTGAGGTTGCGAAAACGCTGGCAAAAATTGAAAGCCAGGGTTTCAAAACAGATACGATAGCCTGCTATCTGGGAGGTCTGAATTGCGTTGACATCGCGCGCCACGTTGTCGAGACGCGGACGCTGCCCGAGGATTTGACCGTGCGCGTGATTGATCGCGACTCTCCGCCGGAATGGCTGGAAGCTTTTGCCGAAGTTGCATTGAGCCACGGAGTTTTGCCGCCGATCGGACCGGTTATGCGTGGAGTGTCCCGGCCCGGGTTTGCCATGGTCGCCGTTGACAGGTCGGGTACACCGGTCGCAACCGCGGGCTCGGTTCTGTGTCATCCACCCAGCAGCCCGTTGCATCGTCGCGCGCAATGGGGTCAGCTTTCGACCAAACCCGAGCGTATGGGCGAGGGGATTGCGACAATCTTGGGGGCAATGGCTCTGATACACTCTCATGAACAGCTTGGCGCTGCGGGGTTCAAGACGGGCATTGCGCCCGGCAATGTTGCGTCTGCCTGTTTGTGTGAAAGGCTTGGATTGCAGGACAGCGGCAGCGACATTGTCGCGATCATTGACCCTAAGCTTTTCGCAGAAGACCGGTTGACCAAATGAGCCGTGCAAAAGGGAAATGCTGTATTCTGTCACCAACACGTGAAAGGGCCCGGCTGAAACGTTTTTGAAAACCAATGTGGGGCGCAAAATTGTTGCACTGGCAAAGCTTATGAACCTTGGGCCCGCACCTGTGATGCAGCAGAAATCAAACCCGACAGGTCGGGCCTGAGTGAACAAACCCCGGAGTCGCAAAATGTCAAAGTCCAATCAGATTAAGAAAATTCAAACGCAGGGCGTGCACCACATCACAATCAACGGAGCGGACCGACAGACGTCGATTGATTTCTGGGAAGGGGTTCTGGGAATGCCGTTCATTTTTGATCAGCCGAACCTCGACAACCCTAACGAGGGGCATCTGTATTTTGACCCCGGCGATGGGCGCCTCATCACAATTTTTACCAATGAAGACCGGAAACCGGATGCGACCCCTGTACCAGAGGCCATCGGGTCTTTGCATCATCTCGCGTTCAACGTCAGCCAAGCCACATTCTGGCAAGTGGCAGCGCGTTTGGATGCGCGGGGCGTTGATAACACGGGTCCCGTCGATCGGGGCTTCATGGATTCGATCTATTTCCGCGATCCGCTGGGGCTCCGGCTTGAAATTGCAAGCTATAGGTTCGAACCGCCCGAAGGCTGTCGCCATGCTGATGTACTGCTAAAAGCGCATAAACTTCGCGTCGCGCGCGGGGATCATCACATCAACCGGGAACATCTGGCAGATGCAATCGAAATGCTGGTTGAACAGAGTCAAAATTCGCTGTCGGCGGATCGCTCTGTGCGCAAGGGATACTGAAGATCTTTGGCTTTTCGCACTAAAGAGTGAGGCGGTGATCCGGTAGGGTTCTGAAGCCGCCAGAATTGGAAAGAAAAGACCGGGCTTGCGTTGAAGCCCGGTCTTTTCTTTGGTGCCGCGGGGTCAGATCCTGCCCGATAAGGTCAGGAAATCTCGCCCATGCAGAGGTATTTGATCTCGAGGAAATCCTCGGTCCCGTATTTCGAGCCTTCACGGCCCAGACCGGATTGTTTGACACCGCCGAAGGGCGCGACCTCGGTCGAGATCAGACCGGTATTGATGCCCACCATGCCCGATTCCAGCCCTTCGGCCACGCGCCAGACGCGCGCCAGATCACGGCTGTAGAAATACGAGGCCAGACCGAATTCGCTGTCGTTGGCCATGGCGACGACGTCGTCCTCGTCCTCGAACTTGAACAGGGGCGCGACAGGGCCGAAGGTTTCATCCTTTGCGACCACCATGTCGCGGGTCACACCGGTCAGAACGGTGGGTTCAAAGAACGTGCCGCCAAGGTCCGAGCGTTTGCCGCCCAGCGTGACCGTTGCGCCCTTGGACACCGCGTCCGAGATATGTTCCTCGACCTTGGCGACGGCCGCGTCATTGATCAGCGGGCCGGTGGTGACACCGTCACCGAAACCGTCGCCCACGTTCAGGGCTTTGGTCTTCTCGGCCAGCTTGGCGGCGAATTCGTCATAGACGCCCGCCTGCACATAGATGCGGTTGGCGCAGACGCAGGTTTGGCCGTTGTTGCGGAATTTGGCGATCATTGCGCCATCTACGGCAGCGTCCACGTCGGCGTCGTCGAACACTATGAACGGCGCGTTGCCACCCAGTTCGAGGCTCATCTTTTTGATCGTGCCTGCCGCCTGCCGCATCAGGATCTGGCCAACACGGGTCGACCCGGTGAAGGTGATCTTGGCCACCTTGTCATTGGTGCACATCTCATTGCCCACGCCCGAGCTGTCAGTGCCGGGGATGACGTTGAACACACCTGCCGGGATGCCCGCACGTTCGCCCAGAACAGCCATCGCCAGCGCAGACAGAGGCGTCAGCGTTGCCGGACGGGCCACAAAGGTACAGCCTACAGCCAGTGCCGGACCAACCTTGCGGGCAATCATGGCGTTGGGAAAGTTCCACGGGGTGATCGAACCGACCACGCCCACAGGCTGTTTCAGAACGACAATGCGTTTGTCACGCTGATGGCCGGGGATGACGTCGCCGTAGACCCGCTTGGCCTCTTCCGAGAACCACTCGATGAAAGACGCCCCGTACAGGATCTCGCCCCGCGCTTCGGCCCAGGGTTTGCCCATCTCGGCGGTCAGGATCGTGGCTAGATCGTCGGCGTTTTCCACCATCAGATCGAACCATTTGCGCAGGATTGCGGCGCGCTCCTTGCCGGTTTGCGCGGCCCATTCTTTCTTTGCCGCATAGGCCGCGTCCACGGTTCGCGCGGTGCCTTCGATGCTGACATCGGTCACATTGGCGATCAGATCGCCGGTTGCAGGGTTGTAAACGGGAAAGGTCGCTTCACCCTCAACCCATGTGCCGTTGATATAGGCGCGGGTTTCCAGAAGGCTGGGATCTTTCAGCTCCAGCTTGGTCACTTTGGTATCCAGCATGTTCAGGCTCCTTTGGCAGCGTCGACCGAGGCTTCGAGGATATCCATCGCCTCGGCGAAGATCTCGTCCTGCACCGTCAGCGGTGCGAGGAAGCGAATTACGTTCCCATATACGCCACATGTCAGCAGGATCAATCCGCGCTTAAGCGCCTCGGCCCGCACGGCGTTGGCCATCTCGGGGTTTGTTGCGCTACCGTCGGTGGTGTTGAACTCGGTCGCGATCATGAAACCGGGGCCACGAATGTCGACGATCTCGGGTGTACGGGCGCGGATCGATTCCAGACGTTGTTTCAGACGCGAGCCCAGCTCGTTTGCGCGGGCGCACAGGTCCTCTTCTTCGATCACGTCCATCACCGCATGGGCGGCGGCGATGCCCAGCGGGTTGCCGCCATAGGTGCCGCCCAGACCGCCGGGTTGCGCCGCATCCATCAGGTCGGCGCGACCCGTGACTGCGGCCAACGGCAGACCGCCCGCCAGACCTTTGGCCATGGTGGTGATGTCGGCGGCCACGTCATAGGCTTCCATCGCGAACAAATTGCCGGTGCGGGCAAAACCCGTCTGCACTTCGTCTGCGATCATAACGATGCCGTGTTCGTCGCACAGGGCGCGCAAGCCGCGCATCAGTTCGGCCGGGGCGGGGTAAAAGCCACCTTCACCCTGAACCGGCTCGATGATGATGGCAGCAACGCGGCCCGGGTCCAGATCGGCCTTGAACAGTTTGGTCAGCGCGCCCAGCGAATCCTCTGTCGAGGTGCCGTGCAGCTCAACCGGGAAAGGGACGTGATAGGTGTCGGGCATCATCGCGCCGAAGCCGGCCTTGTAGGGCTGCACCTTGCCGGTCAGCGACATGCCCATGAAGGTGCGGCCATGGAAGCCGCCACCAAAGGCGATCACGGCGGGGCGGCCGGTGGCTGCACGGGCGATTTTTACGGCGTTCTCCACCGCTTCGGCACCGGTGGTCACAAAGACGGTCTTCTTGGTGAAATCACCCGGCACCTTTTCGTTCAGACGCTCGGCCAGACGGATGTAGTTTTCGTAAGGCAGAACCTGATGGCAGGTATGAGTAAAGTTCGCGGCCTGCGTCGTGACCGCCTCCATAACCTTGGGGTGGCAATGCCCGGTATTCACAACGGCTATGCCTGCGGCGAAATCGATGTAACGCTTGCCTTCGACGTCCCACACCTCGGAGTTCGCAGCGCGGTCCACATAGACCTGCGTCTGCATTCCCACGCCTTGCGCGATCGATGTGTTGCGGCGTTCAGCAATCTGAGCATTCAGCATATTGCGTCCTTTCGGGTTGTCGGGCGCGCGCCCGTAAATCTGATCGCGTGACTGTAGTAGCCACAGGTTTGAGCGAAAGCCTGTTTCTTGCCAACCATAAGCCCTTGATTTACGGTCCCTGCACCCCTCAAGTGATGCGGATAGTGAACATGAAGAACGCCAATCAGGATGATCTGACCCTTGGATTGCGCCTGCGCGCCCTGCGTGAACGCGCGGGTCTGTCACAGCGGGCGTTGGCCAAAAAGTCGGATGTGCCGAACTCGACCATCTCGCTGATCGAGTCGGGCAAGATGAACCCCTCGGTCGGAGCGTTGCGGCGGATTTTGCAGGGTATTCCGATTGGCATGTCCGACTTTTTCTCGTTCGAGATCGAGGCCGAGCAGACCGTGTTCTATGCTGCAGAAGACCTGACCGAGATCGGCAAGGGCGGGCTGTCGCTGCGGCAGGTGGGATCGAACTTGCACGGGCGCGCGATGATGATCTTGCAGGAAACCTATGATCTGGGCGCGGATACCGGACGTGTAATGTATGGCCACGAGGCCGAAGAGGGCGGCGTGGTGATTTCGGGTCGGGTCGAGGTTACGGTGGGCGATCAACGCAAGGTGCTAGGGCCGGGGGACGCCTATTATTTCGACAGCCGCACCCCGCACCGGTTCCGTCAGGTTGGACCGGAAAAATGCCGGATCGTCAGCGCCTGTACCCCGCCGACTTTCTGACCGTCATCGCGGATGCATCCGCACTATGAACCATAGTGTTGCAATGAATGACCAGTTGATCCACAGTATGATTCATAGTGCGGGATTTTCCCGCATGTCTCATCGGGCGCTCCCCCGCCCAATTCGGAGATTTGAGATATGAAAAAGAAGCCTGCCACCCTACCTCGCGGCTATCGCACCTGCACGGCATCGCTGGCTGTTGCGGACGTGCCCGCGGCGCTGGCATTTTACGAAAAAGCCTTTGACGCCAAGATTCAGGCCTTTGACGCGGATGAGGCCCCCGGCTTTGCCGCCATCAAGATCGGCAACTCGATGCTGTTCGTCACTGCGGGTTGGGGCGCACATGTTCCGACAGTTGCGGGCACCGTTACCCCGGTGGGCCACCACATGTATGTCGAAGACGCGGATGCCGCGCTGGAGGCCGCTTTGGAAAACGGCGCAACCCTGATGGCCGAGGCAATCGACACCTATTGGGGCGAACGTTGCGCCACGGTTGCCGACCCGTTTGGCCATATCTGGACACTGGCGACGCGGATCGAAAATCTGAAGTCTGAAGATATCAGCGAGCGCCGCAGGGCCCTGTTCCGCGCCATTCAGGATCAGGATGCTGAAGCTGTGGTCGAGACCACTGAGCCGGCAAACCAGACCGTGGCCGCGTGATCCGTCATATGCTGATCTACAGACGGATCGTGGGGTGCCGGAATGGGTGTGTTCATTAACAGGCTAATCATGAACGACGTTCCCTTTCCCACTTTCACGATCCGCCAGAACGACTTGGCCATCCTTGCCGCTGAGAACCGGATCGGAGACTATCCTGTCGCCGTGCGCACTGCGCGCGAGGTAGTTAGCGGCGGCTTTGCCAACCACTCGGCGCATCCCAACACCTGGACGGTCTATTTTTTGGTCGACGGTCAGTGGGCGCTGGTGGAATCCACGCGCGGTCTGCGGCGGGAATGGTCCAGTCTGGACCGGTTGGAGAAATGGCTGCGTAGTTGCGGGTTCCGGTTCTTTTGGGTGCGCAACGATATCGACTTTGTGGAATCCCCCGGCGAGGAGGAGGCCGACTAAATCACCCCCTTGCGGATCGTGGGCTTGCACCAATCCGTGCTTTCATGTTCCGATGAAGAACGCCGGACCACCTCGGCGGTCGCAATCGGCAAGAAGAAGAGACAAACAAGATGACCCCTTTTGCGATAACCGGAATTCAGATGCATGTGGGCGCGTTGCAGTCGAATGTAGATGCGATGCTGCACCGGATCGACATCATGATGGCGCGGTTTCCCTGGACCCAGATGGCGCTGTTCAGCGAGTTGGCCCCCTATGGTCCGCTCGACCGGTTTGCCCAGCCTTTTCCCAATGACGATCTGTCGCGTTTTCAGGACGCTGCGCGTCGCTATGGAATTTGGCTGATCCCCGGCTCGATGTTCGAAAAGCGCGAGGACGGGCGGATTTTCAACACCTCGGTGGTGATCAACCCCGAGGGTGAGATCGTTTCGAAATACTCGAAGATGTTCCCGTTCAAACCCTACGAACAGAGCATTTCATCCGGCACGGAATTCTGCATTTTTGACGTCCCGGATGTGGGTCGGTTCGGCCTGTCGATCTGCTATGACATCTGGTTCCCCGAAACCACTCGCCACCTGACCAGCCAGGGGGTCGAGGTTCTGCTGCATCCGGTGTTGACCGGCACCACTGACCGTGAGGCCGAATTGTCGATTGCAAAGGCCACCGCGGCGCAGTTCCAGTGTTACGTGTTCGACGTGAACGGTCTGGCCGCTGGCGGGGTGGGGCGGTCGCTGGTGGTTGATCCCTCGGCCACGGTGCTGCACCAATCGGCGGGGCAAGAGGACATCTTCCCCATCGAGATCGATTTGGATCAGGTCCGCCGCCAGCGCGAGGTCGGGCTGAAAGGTCTGGGTCAGGTCCTCAAAAGCTTCCGCGACCGCGAGGCGGATTTCCCGGTTTATGACCGGGCCAGCGGAGCAGATGCCTATTTGCACACGCTGGGGCCGCTGCGCATCCCGCAAAAGGGCGATGTTGCCGGTGTTGCCGCTTCCGACCCCAGAACAGCGCTGGGATACAACGAAGATACCTCGACCAAGCCCGATAATCTTTATCTCTACAAAGGGCGCTCAGGCACAGACTGATACCAGCGCAGCTTTTCGGGAATTGCAGAAAGGACATTGATCTCATGCACGGCTTATCCGACAGCGAAAAGCTCCACACCATCTCGGACTATTACAGCGCCTCGCAATTGCGGGCGGACAGGTGGAGCGCGCTGCGGGAAACAGCCGAATCTCTGGATCAAAACGCCGGTGACTCTGATCGGGACAGGGCGCGCCGTCTGCTTCAGGCACTGGCCCCTATCGAGGTTTATTTCGCGTTTCCTGGCGCGTCGGCGTTTGACTATTTGCGCAGGCTGCTGGACCACGGCAATTTCGGCGATTTCTCGACCGCCGTGCGCCGGGTCTCGCGCGCGCTGACATCGGGGGCGTATCGGCGTCGCTCGATCCCTCTGATCGCGGATGAGACCGAGGGCGACGAGTTCGAGGATGAAGCGGCTCAAAGCCACGAAGCTCGTGCGCTGGGGCGACCCTATTTCGAGGTAATGATCGTCGACAATGTCAACGAACATCAGGAACGGTTCCTGCAATCCAGCCTGCAACGGATGCGCCGCAGCGAAGACCCGTTCATTTATGAGACCGTCGTGGTGCCCAGCGTCGAGGATGCGCTGATTGGCGTTCTGTTCAACCAGAATGTGCAGGCCGTGATCGTTCGTCCGGGTCTGAGCCTGAAGTCCAAGAACGAAACCAACGTGTTGGGGCGCTATATCAGCCTTTACGGCGAAGGCGCAGATCTTGATGCGCTGTCCCCTTCGGAATACGGGCCGGAAACCTGTCGCCGGATTGGAATGCTGCGCCCTGAGCTGGATGCCTATCTGATCACCGACCGCTCGGCCGAGGATATCGCCGGGCTTGATCTGGGCCTGTGCCGGCGGGTGTTCTATAATCAGGAAGATTTTCTGGAACTGCATCTGAACATCCTGCGCGGGGTGCAGCGGCGGTTCAAAACCCCGTTCTTCACCGCGCTGAAAGAATATTCCAAGCAACCCACCGGCGTTTTCCACGCCATGCCGATCAGCCGCGGCAAGTCGATCAGCCGTAGCCATTGGATTCAGGATATGGGGGCGTTCTACGGGTCGAACATCTTTATGGCCGAAACCTCGGCCACATCGGGCGGGCTGGATTCTCTGCTGGAGCCACGCGGCCCCATCAAGGAAGCGCAAGAGGCCGCCGCCCGTGCGTTCGGATCAAAACAGACCTTCTTTGCTACCAACGGTACCTCGACCTGCAACAAGATCGTGGTGCAGGCGCTGGTACGCCCTGGCGATATCGTTCTGGTCGACCGTGACTGCCACAAATCGCACCATTACGGCATGGTGCTGGCGGGGGCGAGCGTAGTCTATATGGACAGCTACCCTCTGCACGACTATTCGATGTACGGTGCGGTGCCGATCCGCGAGATCAAGCACAAGCTGCTGGCCCTGAAAGCCGAGGGCAAGCTGGATCAGGTGCGCATGGTGCTGCTGACCAACTGCACCTTTGATGGCATCGTCTACAACGTTCAGCGGGTGATGCAGGAATGTCTGGCGATCAAGAAAGACCTTGTGTTCCTGTGGGATGAAGCCTGGTTCGGTTATGCCCGTTTCGCACCCAACACGCGCGTGCGAACGGCGATGCGCTCGGCCAATATCCTGCGCGAACAGTTCCGCTCCGCAGACCATTCCGAAGCCTATGCAGCCCAACAGGTCGAGCTGGAGGGCGCGGATGATGAGACCCTGCTGAACACCCGTCTGATCGCCCCGCCGGACGCACGGGTGCGTGTCTATGCCACGCAATCCACACACAAGACGCTGACCGCGCTGCGGCAGGGCTCGATGATCCACGTCTACGACCAACAGTTCAAAGGCGCTGTGGAAGAAGCGTTTCACGAAGCCTACATGACGCACACCTCGACCTCGCCCAACTATCAGATCATCGCTTCGTTGGATGTTGGCCGCAGGCAGGTCGAGATCGAAGGTTATGAGTTCGTCCAGCGTCAGGTCGAAAGCGCCATGGCGATCCGCCGGGCGGTCACGACGCATCCGCTGCTGAAGAAATACTTCAAACTGGTCACGGCGGGCGACATGATCCCCGAGGAGTACCGCGAAAGCGGTATGAGCAGCTATTTCGATCCCGATCAGGGCTGGGCGGACGTTTGGGATTGCTGGGCGAAGGATGAATTTGTTCTGGATGCCACCCGGATTACGCTGCATGTGGGCGCAACGGGCTGGGACGGTGATACGTTCAAGACCAAGATCCTGATGGACAAATACGGCATCCAGATCAACAAGACCTCGCGCAATACCGTGCTGTTCATGACCAATATCGGCACCACGCGCAGCTCGGTCGCCTATCTGATCGAGGTGCTGGTCGAGATCGCCAAGGAGCTGGACGATCTGATGGACGATGCGTCCAAGATGGAAAAGCGCGCCTTCGACAAGCGTGTCCGCAACCTGAGCGAACACGTCCCGCCACTGCCCGACTTCAGCCGCTTCCATGATGCGTTCCGCTGTGTTGAAGGCACCGAAGCGGGCGATATCCGCACCGCGTTCTTCCTGTCCTATGACGAGGACAATTGTGACTACGTGGAACCCGATCATGACATGCTGGACCGGCTGGAGGCGGGCGAAGAAATGGTCTCGGCCACCTTCGTGATCCCGTACCCGCCCGGCTTTCCTATTCTGGTACCGGGGCAGGTGATCAGCCCGGAAATTCTTAAATTCATGCAGGAACTGGACGTGTCGGAGATCCACGGTTTCCGCGCCGATCTGGGCCTGCGCGTTTTTACCGAAGACGCTTTGAAATCAGTCAAGAAAACATAAGGGACTGGGAGGACCATATGCCTAAGAAGGTGCTGAAGAACATTTCGGAAATCCGCCGGTATTTCCACACCAACAAGGACCCGATCTATTTCGTGTCGGCGACTAATTTCAACTTGTTGGGGTTGGATGAGTGGGTGATGAACTTCACCTATATCTGCTACATGGATTGCTTTGACGGGCGGCATCCTAACGTGTTCGTGCCATCTGAGATGCCGCATGACGAATTCCAGTCGATCGAAGACATCAACAACTATCTGCTACAGCACAAAGAGGTCATTGACCTGGTCAAGCGGCGCGGTGGCAAGCCCAAATTTGTGTTCCTGATGTTCGATGAGACGACCGAGAAACTGGTCAAGGAACTGGGTGGTCAGCTGTGGTTCCCCAAAGCCAAGCTGCGCACCAAATGCGACAACAAGATCGAAACGGTCCGCATCGGCAACAAGGCGGGTGTGCCGTCGGTGCCCAATACGCTGAGCGTGGTCAAAAGCTATGATCACCTGAAGAAAATTTGCGACAAAGCCGGGTTGGGGCATGATCTGGTGCTACAATCGGCCTTTGGCGACAGCGGTCACACCACTTTCTTCATCAAATCCGAGGCGGATTTCAACAAACACAAGGATGAGATCGTAGGCGAGGGCGAGATCAAGATCATGAAGCGGATCGATTGTCGCGGTGCGGCGATCGAGGCCTGCGCGACGTCCGAAGGCACTATTGTGGGACCGCTGATGACCGAGCTCGTGGGCTTCAACGAACTCACCCCCTATCGCGGCGGTTGGTGCGGGAACGAGATATTCTCGACTGCCTTCCCACCCAAGGCGCGCGAACAGGCGCGGCAGCTGACCTTCCAGTTCGGCGAGGAACTGCGCAAATCCGGTTATCGTGGCTATTTCGAACTGGATTTCCTGATCGACAAGAAAACCGATGAGCTATGGCTGGGTGAGCTGAACCCGCGTATCACTGGGGCCAGTTCGATGACCAACCATGCGGCTTTTGCCCATGCCGACGCGCCGCTGTTCCTGTTCCACCTGCTGGAATTTTCGAAGAAGCCCTTCGAGTTGGATGTCGAGGAACTGAACGCCCGTTGGGCCGACCCTGACATGATCGACAGTTGGTCGCAGATGGTGATCAAGCATACCGATGACAGCGTCGACCGCATCACGCAGGCCCCGCAATCGGGCATCTACAAGATGCTCGAAGATGGCCGTGTGGTGTTTGACCGCTTCGACTATCACCGCCGCGCAGTGGGAGAGAATGAGGCGTTCTTTCTGCGCATCTCGAATGTCGGCGACTACCGCTATGAAGGGGCCGATCTGGGCATTCTGGTGACGCGGGGACGGTCAATGACCAAGGGGTTCAAGCTGACGGACAAGTCGAAAAAGTGGATTCACGGCATTACGTCGGCCTACGCCGCCGAACCGCTGCCAGCCGCGCAGCCGATGGAAGATCCTGCGTTCAAAATCATGTAGAAGGCCTCATGGCGCTTGTTTTTCGCTCAATCGACGAGGAACAGCCCGGTCCCAAGCTGGCCGGGCTGTTTGCCGAATACTGGCCCGCCTACCATAAATGGTGGGTGCAAGAGGGGTATTCGGCGCGGCCCACCTATCGCGAATGCTTGCGCGCGTTGCAAACGCACATGCCCGAGATCCTGCCGCTATATGAAGAGGTGGTTGAACTGGTGGGCGGCAGCGACAGTCAGGCGCGGTTTCTCAGCTTTTATTGCCCGCCCAAATATCTGTCGGGGTGTAGCCAGGCGATCTGGCGTGGCAAGACACCCATTTTGGTGCGCAACTACGACTACCACCCCAAAACCTTTGACGCTGCATTGTTGAAAACCCGCTGGGGCGGGCGCGGCGTGATCGGGATGAGCGATGGCATTCTGGGCCTGCTGGATGGCATCAACGATACCGGCCTTACGGTCTCATTGACCTTTGGCGGTCGGCGCGAGGTGGGCGACGGCTTCGGCGTGCCGCTGATCCTGCGCTATGTGTTGCAGACCTGTGAGACCACGGCACAAGCGGTAGATGCGCTCTGCCGCATTCCCTGCCACATGAGCTATAACGTCACCGTTCTGGACGCGAAATACAATCACAGCACGGTCTATCTTGCCCCTGACCGGCACCCTCAAATCTCAGATGTGTCGGTGGCGACAAACCATCAGGGGCAGGTTGAGTGGTCCAAACATGCGCGGTTTACCGCAACGGTCGAACGGGAACGGTTTCTGCTGAACCGCCTGAACCAGCACCCCGAAAGCGAAAAGCGTTTCATCGACGCGTTCCTGCGCCCGCCGCTTTATTCCACCGCCTTCAAATCCGGGTTCGGGACGCTTTATACAGCCGTCTACCGGCCCGCGAAGAAACAGCTGCAACTTCTGTGGCCCGGCGCTGCATGGGTCGTGTCTTTTGACCTGTTTGCGGAAGATGATCTGACCTTGTTGCTGCCCGATGCGGCCGAAGCGGTGGTTTGACGTCAGGTTTACGGGCCGTATCCTCAGGGAAGCCACTGTGTGTTTCGACATTAAGTGCCAGTAATGCCCGGGCTAGATTCGCGTTCTGGCTCGATCCGTTACAATCGGATGCGCTTCCTTTTCCGGAACTGCAATTTCACCCAGGCGAATGCGATCGGGTTTAGCTGAGCAACGTAGCCAGCCCTCCACCGGCTGCCTTTCGCATTTCGGTAATGGGATTTGCGTTCGCCAACGCGGGTCAGGCTTTCTCCGGTGGTATCGCCCACACCTGAAAATATGCGGACCTTGTTGAAGCGGGCGGCATCGTGGCGGTGCGGTTTGCTTAGAAACTGTCGAAGATCCTTTTCGTCCCTTGGATCGGCATATTTAGCGAGCACATCGATGGGTATGGCCGAAGTGACCGACTTGATGGCACACAGCGCGCCATCCTGAATCTTTTTGGCGCGTTGGAGGTTTTCAGCTTCTGCCTTACTGACGTCAGACGTTTTCCAAGCGATTTCGCCCTGCGGTTTTTCCTGTAGACCCAGAACGCTGCCATGATCGGCAGAAAAGAAGAATTCTACGATATCGCGGAAGTCTTCGACCCAAGGATACATGAACAGAGGAAGGCCATTGGAGGCGGCGAAACTTTCGTACTCCAGCCCATTTCGGCGCAGAATAGAGGCAGCCTGAGCGCTCGTGCCAAAATAAAGACCCAGAACATGTGCGTCCTTGCCGATAATCTCATCAATAGACCGCTGTAAACTGCCGCGCCACCCGACGTCGAAGATGGCTGTATGTGTGCCTTCAGGGAAGACCGAGCGGTAGTAGTCGGACAGGACCTCCTTTTCATGCGCGAAAGATTGATAGAAAGCGTCAGGGTTTTCACGCAACAGGTTCAGGATGGTGCGGCGGCGCTCTTTTGTCAGTTCGTCCGTGCCGGATAGGCCGGCGTCTGTAAATAGAGATTTCAACAGCGGGCCTGCGGAAATCTTCCCGAGAAACGCGTCGAGCGTTTGCGAACCCTCAAGCGTGGCATGCAACATTCCCGCGATTGTATCAGGGTCTAACTCGGTAAAAGGAAGGGTCAACAAACGCCGGGAAGCAGCGACATATTGAGTTTCATATCCTTGCGGCCAAAGTAGATCGAAAACAGCTTTTGGAAACATTCCATCCCGTGCCAGAAACGCGAGCCGCGAAATGCCCTGTTTGTCCATTTCCCGCTTTATCCAAATCAACAGCGATGTAATGAGCGGAGCAATCATCAAGGCGCCAAACGCTTCAAGATACTGGTCGTCGGACAGTTTTCGAAAGTCGACATTTTCCGAGTCGTAGTGATGTGTTTCCAAGTAGTTGGCGGTAAAAATCTGTGAGATCGGCTGCGTTCCATTCAGCAGACTAGTGTGTCGCCGGGGTTTTGGAGATCGCGTTGGCAGGTCTTTGCTGGCCAGTAGCACATGCGATATGAACCCTGCCTGCGTCGCCATTTTCCCGTCTGCATGGCGGTTGTCGCCAATGTGGAGGATCTGGTTGCGGGGTACATCAAAATGCGCTGCGACGTCGTCAAACAGGCTGCCCGTGTGCTTGGTCTTACCCTGTTCACCGGAGACGAAGACGCGCTCCCATCCGGTTATACCCTTTTGCGTCAGGAGATCTTCCAACTCGTCTTTCGGCAGGTACATGTCCGAGGTGATCACCCAACGCGACTTACTGTCCTGAATACGTGTCAGAAGTTTTCTACCCAGGCTCGTCACATGCAACAGATCGCGTTCAGTCCGAAGTTCCAGCTGTTTGATCTTGTCAGCCTGATTTTTTGTGCAATTTGTCAGTTGCGCGAAACAGGCATAGATCTGATCCAGCGTCACGTCTTCGATCCGCTGTGCGGAAGCATCCTCTCGCGCCATTGCCTCGGCGCCAGTGCGATAGTCTTTGAAATGTTGGGTAGCTAGGAGGACCTCAGGGTGGTCCGCCATGAATTCGAACAGATCAACAGGAGACTTGCAGTGGCGGAACAGAAGCGTGTCGAAAATATCGACCGATAGAAAATCAAAGGAATCGACGCGTTCGAGCAGTTGATCGCTTGGAGCCAAGTTGTTCATACCTGTTATTTAAGTTCGAGCCCTGTTGAAGGTGGCAACCAATTGAAACCGGGATCTGACCACCGCATTTTATCGCGGAAATGCGCCGGCCTTCAATGTATCGGTCCGCTCAGGTGCCGAGCCCAAGTGGTTTTTCCGCAGGCTCGTAGGTTAGTTGAACCTGCGGGAATTATCTTATTTTGGACGACAGACCACTGCATCATGCACATGCCCGAAGCCTTTAGGAATAATCTCGACGACTTCCACGAATTTTGACCAGTGGTTTTGAATGTACTGGGGTGTATGGCCAATATCGCGATAATATTCCGGGTCGGTTACGTCTGCGATGTCTGGGTTCGGGTCGGGTGCGTCTACGATGCCTTGCAACATGTAGTGTTCGACCGCGTAGGGGTTTTTCGACCACTCGGCGGTAGACACGCTATACGGGCCGTGAACAGACAGAACCATCAAGCCACGGGTTATGCGCGACAATTCTTTGAGCCAGTGATTTTGGTCAGGTTCTGCAAGATGGGTCAGCACACTATGAGAGTAGACCAGATCGAACTGATCGTCATCGTAAGGTGTTGCGCTGTATGGATCGAGCACTGTGTAGTCCCCGAACGGCATGTTCTCCTTGCAATAGGCAATATTGACAGGGTCAACGTCAGCGCCGAACAAGTTTGGTTTCAATATGTCGGGGATATGTCTGGCGATGCGTCCGCAACCGACGCCCCAATCAAGTGTAACGGTGTCCTTGGTTAGCGGCAGTCCCATAACCTCGCTGATGTTCATGACAACGGTCATGTCTTCTATGCCGCCTGAAATAAACGACTTATTCAGCGCATCCGGTTCAGATCCATCTGTGCCCACGACACAGGGATTATACTTACCCTGTATCCTGCCAATATTGTCGCGCGACGGTATGGGGGTTTCGTAGTCAGGAGCAATGTCGACATTGGGTGTCCGAGCCAGCGGCCATGTAGCAGCAACCGCGCTCCAGTTCCCTACGATCGCCTTGTGTAGATTCAAGGCAAGTTCCGCAGGTTGCGCTGGATAAAGCGAACCGTCACCTGTCAGCGCCTGTTTTAGCTCGCTAACTTGTGCGATCAATTCGTCAACGCTGCGCTTGATGTGTTTGTTTCGAATCCGCGATTTCATAGGGTTTTTCATCTTACGGTGCCTTCCGTGTGCTCTAGCGGCTATGCCACAACATTCTGAGTTTCAAAATCGGGTAACTTCCGAAGCTGACCTGCAGAAATCCTGGGCCAGTTTCCGCAAATTACTCAGTTTCTTTTACTGCATGGGTCGATCTGTCCAGATCGTTCCACGTTTGGTCTTTCTGCGAAACTTCCTGAGCTGCCATAGGCCAATTGATGCCGATCGCCGGATCATCCCAACGCAGACCACGCTCACTTTCCGGCGCGTATGCCGCGCTGACCGGATAGATAATTTCCGTGTCATCAGTAAGGCTCATGAAGCCGTGGGCAAAGCCTTTCGGCACATACATCATCTTGCGGTTCTCAGCGGTAAGTTCAGCGCCGAACCATTGACCGAACGTCTTTGACCCATCCCGAAGATCGACGATGACATCGAAGATCGCACCTTTTACGCAGCGCATCAGCTTGACCTCGGCGTGGGGGGGAAGTTGATAATGCATACCCCGCACTGTGCCCTTCGACATGGTCAATGAATTGTTGATCTGCATGAACTTTCCGACAAGGCCATGTGCTTTGAACTCGTCCTCGCAGAACATTCGGGCAAAGAAGCCGCGGTCATCGCCGCGTTTTTCCAGCTCGATCAGGTAAGCCCCTTCAAGCGGGGTCGGGGTGAACAGCATTTACAGCGACCCCCAGCGAAGATCACGCGACAAACGTCCGCTGTCGATATGCGCACGCAGTGCGTTCAGGCGGATGAAGGACGAACTGCGGAAATCAGTGTCGCCAAAGCCGAAATGTTCCAGCCCTGCACGCAGACGTTCGATGGATTGCTCGAGCGTCACTTGCGGGATGGACTCGGGGGCCAGCGATTTGAACAGCGCGAAGTCAACCTGGTACGAGCGCTTGTCGGGCGGCGCGTCGGTATTGATCTCGACCACGGTGCCGGGGAATTGTGCTTTGACCTTTTCGGCCAGCTCAGAGATACGCACATTGCTTTCGTCACGTCCGGCATTCACGGCCAGGAATTTACCGCCATTCGACGTTTCGCGCAGAGCTGCCCATTCAATGGCGCGAGCCATGTCCTCGACATCGATCAAGGGCCGCCACGGCGTTCCGTCGCTGAGAACGACGATCTTGTTGGTAGCCATGGCGCAGGCCACGAAGTCGTTCAGCACTAGATCCAGACGCAGCCTGTCGGACATGCCGCAGGCAGTTGCGAACCGCAAAGAGGTCAGGGTCATGTCGCCCAGATCGGCCTCTTGCAGGTCAAGCTCGGTGCCTATTTTGGACCGGGCATAGGCGGTTTGCGGGGCGGTAGCGTCGGTTTCCTTGCGCGGGCCGCCCTCGGCCGCGCCGTACATGGAACAGGAGGAGGCAAAGACGAAATTCGATACGCCACATTCGGCGGCAAGCTTGGCCAGCCGAACGCTTGCGGCGCGGTTGATGTCATGGGTGACTGTTTCGAATTCTTTGCCCATGGGGTCGTTGGAAACGGCGGCCAGATGGACCACCGCGTCGCAGCCCGCAAGATGGTCAGCGGTGATGTCGCGTGTGTCGCCATAGTGCTGTGTGTCATACACGATTTCGGGCAGGAAATCGGACCCGGTCAGCGAATGCGAGAAAAAGCCCGCGTCGTACCCGACCAGATGCAGGTCCGCGTGTCGCTGTTTCAGAAAACGCCCCAGAACGGGGCCGACATAACCTGTGTTTCCGGTCACTAGGATTTTCTTAGACATGCTACGTCACCACACTTTCCATTTTGCTTCGTTGTTGGACCAAAGACGGTTCAAATGCTCCTTGTCCCGCAGGGTATCCATGGGTTGCCAGAAACCATGGTGGTACCAAGCCCGCAACTGATCGTCATTTGCAAGGTTTTCCAGAGGTTCGCGCTCCCAAACCGTGAAGTCATCGTCGATATAGTCCACGATTTTCGGAGAAACGATGAAATATCCGCCATTGATCCAGCCGCCGTCGCCGACCGGCTTTTCCTGAAACCCGAGCACCTTCTCGTCTTGAAGGTCCAGTGCGCCAAACCGCCCCGGAGGCTGAACGGCGGTGACGGTAGCCAGTTTTCCGTGTTGTTTATGGAATTCGATGGCAGCAGTGATGTTAACGTCAGCGACGCCGTCCCCATAGGTGATGCACACGGCCTCGTCATCTTTGAAATACCGCGAAGCCCGCTTGATCCGGCCGCCAATCTGAGAGTTTTCGCCGGTTTCAACCAGTGTAACGGTCCAAGGCTCGGCTCGCATTTCATGGACGGTCATGCTGTTTTGTTTGATGTCAAAAGTGACGTCGGCATTGTGCAAGAAATAGTTTTGGAAATACTCTTTGATAAAGTAGCCCTTATATCCCAGGCAAATAACGAAATCATTGATGCCATGGTGGGAATAGGTTTTCATGATATGCCACAAGATCGGTTTGCCGCCTATTTCAACCATCGGCTTTGGGCGCAATCCGGTTTCTTCTGCAAGGCGCGTACCGAACCCGCCGGCAAGAATAACAGCCTTCATTTTTCTATCTTTCAGTTCCTGGGTGTTTGGATTTATTGAACGCAAATAATTTCTTCTAGTATTTATTGTGGTTTACGCTTCCCAAATGCTGCTGCCCTTTGCAACAAGTATTCCATTCCTACTTTTGTTGCGTTGGCGCGTCCTTTTGATTGACGGCCGAGTTCAGGCGATCCAGAGCGTCGGCAATTTCCTTTTGCTGCATATCTATCTTCGAAAGCTGGTCGACAGCCACCGCCTGCCGCTCGATCAGATAACTTTGTCCGGCTAACATGTGCCTCATCCGCATTCGGTTGCGTTTTCGGCTCTGGGTGAGGCGTCTCCAAGTTCTGACAAACCAGTTTTTATGCCGTTCCTGAGCATGGTGCAGCGTAGGTGTTGCCGAAAAATCTGGCTGATCGGCAATGCTTGCATCCCACATGACGTGGTCTTTTTCAGGGCGCGCGGGTAAACGCTCGAGCTTTTCGATCAGGCGGCCATAGGTTTGCTGGCTATCATATTCAGCTGCAATTTCGCGCATCATGGCTGATTTTTCGCTGACAAGCTCCGGGCGATCCGTAATTTGCCGGAATATGGTTTTATACGATTCTGTATCTTTGGGTTTGCAAACGAACAACGCGTCGGGATGCCTGGTCGAAAAATCATCCCCGGACGTGTTAATCACTGGAATGCCGAAATACATGTAGTCCAGAAAGCGCATTCTGTAGCTTTGCCACGCCTCGAGCGTGTCCTGGCTGACATTGATCCCAACATCGGCGATGCTCAGATAGTCTTGGACATGTTTACCGCCCTCGTCCCAGTCTTCAAACAGGACAAGGTGTTTACCCAGCTTATCCCGGTATTTGTCCAGAATGGCACGGAATTGCGCGACGTATTCGTCGTGATCGCGGTTAAAAGGCTGCACAATTCCCATCATGTAGAGCCGCAGCCTATGAGACGGGTTTTCGACAGTAAATTCGCAGAACGCCTGGAAAAAAGTGTTGAAGTCTGTCCATTTCCAAATGCCGCCGGAATTCAGAACCATGATGTCATCGGGCTCTAGTCCCAGTTTCTGCCGCAGTTCCTGCCGATCAGGGGCCTGTCGCTTGACCTCATCCACGATCCCTTGGGGTGCGACCAGGATACGATCTTCGTAAGGAAACCGCGCCAGCAGGTGCAGCAAGGAAAACAGTACCTGCTTCATACGGATATTTTGGGTGACGTAATAGTCCACATGATAGCGGGCCGCGGTAATCACCCGCCGCAAGTAGTCGTGCGTAAACAAGCCGGGATCTTCAACCCAATGCAAAGCGGGCATAATGGCGATGATCTTGGCATTGGGAAATGTCGGCTTGATGTTGAGAGCGTCGGGGAAAACGCTCACGACAAAATCGACGTCCTTGTTGTTAATATCTGCGGTTTCGCACACATAGTTGGGGTAGGCGCTGACTACCTTCACGCGGAATTTCGGGTCCGTAGATTCCTGCGCTGAGGCCAAGAATACAGTGTGACCGCGTCTGAGCGCTTCGTGCACAAATTGAAACAGGTTCTTGTCGTGGCTGTAGTTCAAGGCAAGCGGTTTGCCGTTTTCCAGCTTTGGAAACTGGATGTTGTCCAGCAGCGCGAGAGTTGTGAGCGTGTGTTTTTGCGACATTTACTTTGCCAGTCTCAATGCTTTGCGTTTTGATTCCCACACTCTTTCAAGACCTTTACGAAGACTGACGCGAGGGGACCACCCCGGAACGCGCGACAATTTGCGATTGGGCTCCATTATTTCATTCGGACGATACGGGCGTTCGCCCCATTGGATGGGGGGTGCTGCCTCCGTGATCTCGCCGATCAATGCTTCGAGATCGCGAAGCGAGTGATGCTCACCTGAAGACACACCATAGACTTCCAATTGGTCCAGCGGGTCGCCTGCCGCGCGCTCGGTCGCGGCGACAATCGCAGCCGCAGCATCTTCGACGTAGACGAGGTCCATTTTCTGAAACCCCGGCGACATTTTCAGGGGCTCTTGCGCGACGACCGCGTTAAAAACAAGATCGACGACTTTGTTGCGCCAATCTGATGGGCCGTAGTTGTCAAACATTCTAAGGGAAATGACATTCAGCCCGTTCTTTGCGAAAGGAACCAGAATATCTTCGGCGGCCTGCTTTGTCGCTGCGTAGTAGTTGAACGGGTCATAGATGTTTTCTGGCGACGAAGTTTGCCAGCTTGTGCCGCATACCACCATGCCCTTCGCCCCGCAGCGCGCCGCGCTTTGGGCCAGAAGCGACGGCAATAGCGTGTTGACCTCGAGCATCGCGCGTATGCCCTCTTCGTCTTCCTTGGCCCGAGAAACGGCCGCGATATGCACGATTACATCAGGCGAAAAGGCTTCGACCTGCGCGCAAATATCCTTCAGTTCTGGTTTCAGGATCAGTGTCTCAACGGTCGCGGCGCCATCTGCGAGAAGGTCGTCAACAGAGGTAGATGATGCACGTTGCAAGCTGCCTATGTGAAAAGGTTTCTCCGCCAATTGGCGTAAGACTGCTTGCCCCAGAAAACCGGTTCCACCCGTCACCAATACTCTCATACTGAGCCTCATTCCGCATTCGTCGGGTAGGTCACTCGCACACTAAAGTGACATTTACCAGACACTAGCACATTGGATTTGAACAGGGGCAAATGCAGTGGAGCGGGACAAGCGGAAAATCGCCAGTTTCGAATGGGTTATTTAAGGGGTCATTGCTTGTGTTTATGTCGATTGACTTCTAGCGTGCGGGCTGACTTTACCGCACACAACAGCTATTTTGGGCCGTAAGCTTTTTTGGCCTCCGACGCCTCACTAAGGATCGCATTTGATGGAAGTATTTTCGACAAGCCCAGATTATATGACCTTCGAGGTCAGGGATAGAACAGCGCGTTTCGTCCGGGTTTCTCAAAATCAGGATATGCACTTCCATGCCGCATTTTTCCGCCTTGACCAGGTTCTTGACCTGTCAGGAGGAAAACAGTGGGTTGAAGTGTCATTCTCATGGTTTGGGCGCCATGATCAAAGCGGCGACATGCCGCCTGTTTTCGAAGCTTATTTGGAGCAGGGCGCCCCTGAAAATCGAAATTTCAACGCGGCTTCTCACCAGCGGTTGCTGGATTATGCTTGGGGCCGCGAGACCTTGGTTTTCGAGCTGGATGGGTCCGAAGTTGATCCGATCATTGGCCTTCGGTTCAGCGACCCGCGTATAACCCTGATGACGTTCAAAGCGTTAAATCTAACGGTGCAATCCAGTCCTCAAGCACCGACGCCGCAGCAGTTGCAAACGCAGTATGCTCCGTTTGTAAAAGACGGCTGGTTTCCTGATCCTTTCATGCAGGCGCTGCATGATGTTGTCCGGCTATATTATACGCCAGTGCTTGAACGCGGCGGTGACGCTATCGACATCGGGGCAAACAAAGGGTTTCACACCCATGCCATGCGCAATGCCTTTCGCCGACCGGACCAGAAGCTGATTGCAGTCGAACCCCACCCGACGCTGCATCGCGCGTTGCAGCAAGGTTTTGCGGGCGACCCGCAGGTCGACATTGCCAATGTGCTTATCGGGTCTCGGGCGGCCAGCGATGTCAGCTTTACCTATTCCGAAACTCATCACGAGCTTGGCTCCGCGCGCCCAAATTACATTGAAGAGTTCTTCCCTGATATCGAGGATGATTTTGAAACCATCCGTATGGATATGCTGAACGTTGATGTGCTGGTCGATCAGTTCGGCCTGACACCTGGTTTCATCAAAATCGACGTGGAAGGGTTCGAGCTTGAGGTCCTGCACGGTGCTCACAAAACGTTCGAAAACTTCCGACCCGTTGTGGCGTTTGAGTTCAATGTCACGAGTTCACCCAATAACAGCTATCTGCTAGCCGATATGTTTGACCATTTCGACTATGTGATTTTTGATTGCTTTGGCAACCGGCTGGGGGCCACGACCTGGTGCAATCCCAGTATCGATCCGATTGACCGCGTCGCCATTCCCGCTGAACAGGCCGAGGCCGTGATGGCTGCAGTACAGGGGCCTTTGGACCAGCATTGGCGAGAGTGGCAGCAGGCGCAGAAATCACCCGGCTAACGCAGTTCGGCCTCAGTGTTGCCGCCATCGACGGTAAGGACGTGGCCGGTGGTACGCTCGGACAGTGCAAGGGTCACGAAACCGTCGGCGACGTGGTGAGCCTGAACTTCGCGGCCCAGAAGATTTCCGCCCATATAGGTGTCTTCGCTGACACCACGGGCGGCGGCGCGTTCCTTGATGAAATCGTCCGTTAACAGGCCCGAGCGGATGCGGTCGGCATTCACCCCGTTCACGCGAATGCCCGCACCGGCCAGTTCCAAAGTCAACTGGCGCATCAGGAACATGGTGGCCGCTTTCGGTGTGCCATAGGCCCCGAAATTCTTGCCGGGATTGACCGCCTGTTTTGAGATGTTGAACAGAATCTGCCCGCCGCGTCCCTGCGCCTGTATCACGCGGGCGGCGGCGGTGGCAAAATTCTTGTGGGCAAAGAAATTCAATTCGAACGCCTGCCGGAAGGCCGCATCGTCCAGATCCAGCAAGGCCCCCGACCTTGCTGTGCCTGCGTTTGAGATCACGATGTCCAACCCACCAAAGGCGAGGATCGCTGCGTCCATCGCCCGCTGGGCCGCACCGTCCGAAGTGATGTCTTCGGCATGGGCGACGTGCCACCGCCCAAGCTGGTCCAGTGCCTGATCCAAGGCCTGCGGGTCCTTGTCGATCAGCACCAGGTTGGCCCCCTTGGCGGCAAAGGCTTTGGCCGTGGCCAGCCCAATCGCGCCCGCACCGCCCGTGATCATGACGACTTTGCCCTGAAACGGCGGTGGCGTTCCCTTGCCCAGCTTGGCCTGTTCCAGCGACCAATACTCGCAGTCGAACATGTCCTTTTCGCTGATTGGATAGAACCCGCCCGCATCTTCGCCAACGGCGCGCACGCGGATATTTTGCTCGGCCAGATCGGCCGCTGCTGCTGCTGCTTTGGCGTTTCCGCCCATGCCGACGATGCCGATCCCTTCGATCCAGGCATGTTTGGGATCAGGGGTCAGCAGGGTTTTGGGTTCCTTGGCGTGCGGAGCCTGACGGTTGAAATAGGCGCGATACTCGTCGGCAAAACCTTCGACCTTGGCTTTGATGGTCTCGCGGTTGGCTAGATCGGCGCGGCGCAGCACCAGCGGGCGGCCCTTGGTGCGGATCACGTGATCGGGTGAGGCCATCCCACGTGTGGCCAGCGCGTTGATATCGGGGCGGGCCATGAAGGTATGGGTATGATCGCCGTTGCGCAGATCAAAGATGGGCATCGCGTCGTCGCGCTCGGCATTCACCTCGGCGATGACACCGCGCAGCATAGGCAGAACCTGCAAACCCTCAGCTGGACGGCGTTCGCCGATAGGGGTGACGCCCGTCAGGCCCAGATAGGCGGCGACCTCATTGCTGTGGCTGACGATCTTGTCATAGCTTTCCTGCGCCGTGTCACCGAAGGCAAAATGCCCGTGTTGCAGCAGCAAGAGCCCGTCGACGGCAGGGTTGGCGTCGTAGACATCAGCGGCCGCTTTGGCCAGATCGAAGCCGGGCATGATATAGGGTACAATGCCCAAACGATCGCCGAAGATCTCGCGGCAGATCTCGGCTGCGTTCGGCAGGTTAGCAAGGATCAGGAAAGGTGTCGCGTGGGTGTGGTCAACATATCTATGCGGCAGGAACGCATGCAGCAGCGTTTCGACCGACGGGTTGGGCGAGGTCGAATCCAGCAAGTTCGAGCGTTGGTAGTTGACCATGTCTTCGTCGGACAGGGTTTCAAGTTGCCGGGCCTTCAGCAAAGGATCAAGCCAGACCCCTGGCAGACCCGGTGCCTCAATCGTGTCCAGATCCCAGCCCGAACCTTTGACATGCAGCACCTGGCGCTGGTCGCCGAACAGATCAGGACGCTCCAGTTTAACCGAAGTATTGCCGCCACCATGCATCAACAGGTCGGGGTTCTGGCCGATCAGGCGCGAGGTATAGACACGCTCGGCCAGTTCCTGATCGGCAGGGTCATCACCTGCCGCTGCGCGCCATTCCAGTGCTTTTGCCGCGTCGTACCAGTTCTCAATCATCGGTGTTCTTTCAGTTTGCAGTCTGTGGGCTTTCAATGGGTTTTGTCGGGGAACAGACCCGCCAAGCCTTGGGCGCTGGCGTCGCAAATGCCGCGTTCGGTGATCAGGCCGGTGACCAGCCGGTTGGGGGTGACGTCAAAGGCCGGATTGCCGCCGGGTGTGCCCTGCGGCGTGATCTGAACATCGCCGATCTGACCCTGTTGCAGACCCTGAATATGGGTAATCTCGGCCTCGGGGCGGTCTTCGATGGGGATTTCGGCGACCCCGTCTTGTAGTGACCAGTCGATGGTGGGCGAGGGTAGGGCGACATAGAACGGCACGCCGTTGTCATGGGCCGCCAGCGCCTTGAGATAGGTGCCGATCTTGTTGCACACATCGCCGCGTGCGGTGGTGCGATCGGTGCCGGTGATGACCAGATCGACCAGCCCGCGCTGCATCAGATGCCCGCCTGCATTGTCCACCACATAGGTGTGCGGGATGCCATGTTCGCCCAGCTCCCACGCGGTCAGGGCCCCTTGGTTGCGGGGGCGGGTTTCGTCGACCCAGACATGGATCGGAACCCCTTCGTTGTAGGCGTGGTACATCGGGCTGGTGGCCGTGCCCCAATCGACCGTCGCCAGCCAGCCGGCGTTGCAATGGGTCAGAAGGTTCACTGGCTCGCCTGCGGGCTTCTTCGCGGCGATCTCTCTGATCAGGGCCAGGCCGTTTTCACCAATGCGGCGGTTGATTTCGATATCTTCCTCGAACACCTCCTGCGCCAGCGCCCAAGCAGCGTCAGCCCGGTTTTCAGGGGGCAGCGGCAGCAGAGTCGCGCGGCACCGCGCAAGCGCCCAGGCCAGATTTACCGCCGTGGGCCGCGTCGCGTTCAAAACGGTGCTGGAGTGTTCGAAATTCACGTCCGAGGGGTCCCTCGTCATCGCTTCGGCCATGCCATAGGCGGCGGTCGCCCCGATCAGAGGCGCCCCGCGCACCCACATGTCGCGGATTGCGACTTCGAAATCTTCCAATGCGGACAAGTTGACGACTTTGAATTCATGCGGCAGCCAGCGTTGATCAATGATCCGCACTGCGCCGCTTTGCGCATCGCGCCAGATCGACCGATAGTGAACGCCGCCGACTTTCATTGCCTATCCTCCTGGTTGTGTCGTGCCCCCGAGGGCCGTGTCCCCGCCGCAACAGGCCCAAAACGCGCCAGCCCTTCGAAATGAGGATTGTAAACCACGGGCGCAGCGGGTCGGTTGACGAAATGAGACATGCAAGTTGTTGGCGATTGGCCCGGCATTGTCAAACCCTTGCAAGGTGAAAAGATCGGTGGGTTTCAGCAGCCTATGGTTGTATCGCCACAATTCCGGGGCAGATTGGGTTGCACATCTTAGCTATCCGGTCTCTGCTACGGCAAACCGATTTGTAGGAGAGCACCATGCCCCAATCCCCCGACACAAACCGCCGTATTGTTCTGGCTGAACGTCCCAAGGGCCAGCCAGACGAGAACACTCTGCGGTTAGAGACAACCGATGTCCCGACGCCCGGGGCAGATGAAATGCTAGTGCGCACGGTCTTTCTGTCTTTGGACCCCTATATGCGTGGACGCATGAATGATGCAAAATCCTATGCCGAGCCGGTGGCGATCGGCGGTGTTATGACTGCGCAGGTCGTGGGACGGGTCGAGCAGTCGAACCTTCAGGGCTTTGCGGTTGGCGATTATGTCCTGAACATGAGCGGCTGGCAGGATTATGCGATCTCGGACGGGGCGCAGGTGGTCAATCTTGGTCAATCACCAGACAACCCGTCCTGGGCGCTGGGGATTTTGGGGATGCCGGGCTATACGGCCTATGCCGGGCTGCTGAAAATCGGTGAGCCTAAACCCGGTGAAACCGTTGTTGTCGCCGCAGCCTCAGGCCCGGTAGGGGCGACTGTGGGTCAGATTGCCAAGCTGAAAGGTTGCCGGGTGGTCGGCATTGCGGGTGGGCCCGAGAAATGCGCGCATGTGGTGCAAAATCTGGGATTTGATGCTTGTTTGGATCATCGCTCGGATGATTTGGCTGGACAACTGCGTGATGCCTGCCCGGATGGCATCGACGTCTATTTCGAGAATGTCGGCGGCAAGGTGCTGTATGCCGTACTGCCTTTGTTAAACCCGTTTGCGCGCGTTCCGGTTTGCGGCGTCATGGCCTGGTACAACCTGCCCGGTCTGCCCGAGGGGCCGGATATGGGCCCGGTGATCATGGGGACGTTGTTGCGGATGAAGGTACGCATGCAGGGTTTCATCATTTTCGACAATTTCGGCCCCGAAGTGTATCAGGAATTCGTTCGCGATATGACCGGCTGGCTAAAAGACGGCTCGGTCACTTACAAAGAACACTTGGTCGAGGGGCTGGAAAACGCGCCTGAAGCGTTCAATCAGCTATTGGCCGGGGGAAATTTTGGTAAAATGGTCGTAAAGGTGGGCTGATCTGACAGCCTCTCATTTTTGCGCACCGCCCCGGACAAATCGGTCTGCCGGGGCGGTCGCGGGTTAACTTGCTGCCGCCAAAAGCGAGGCGTTGCCCCCGGCGGCGGTGGTGTCAATACACACGTGACGCTCAAGCTGGCAGCGATCGCCAAAATCCGCGTCATTGATCAGCGGGATCAAAGCACCGGCTCGCTGCGCCAAGGCCGTGCGGATGGCCCGAAGCTGCGCCTCTTCTCCCCAACAGACAACCGCATCGAAGCCCGAAATCGAGCCTAACACAGCGGGTTCCAGTACACCGTCCACCGTGTTCGGACCGCTCGCCGCAGGCGCAACGACGACGGCGGAACAGCCATGCGCCACAGCGATTTCGCGCTGCGCCTGCGCGGCCTCAAGCGATGGGCCAAGACACAGGATGATGCCACGGCCATAGGTCGACAGCGTGTTCGACTCGCCCGTCGGTCCTGGTAGCTGGTGCCGTTTCAACGCGATACGCGGCGGGCGTTTGGTTGCCGTCAGGACAGCCTGAACCGTGGCCTGATCGGCGGCCTGCCCCGTGGCCGCGGTAAGGCTATGCGTCGCGGGTTTGGTGAAACGCTTGACGTAAGACGGACCGCCCGCCTTGGGCCCGGTGCCCGACAATCCCTCACCCCCGAAGGGTTGGGACCCCACGATCGCGCCAATCTGGTTGCGGTTGATATACATGTTGCCGACGTTCAGTTGCGACGTAACCTGTTCGATCCGGTCGTCGATGCGCGAGTGCATTCCGAAGGTCAGGCCAAAGCCGGTGGCATTTATCGCAGCGACCACCGCGTCCAGTTCCGACGCCTTGTAGGTGGCCACATGCATGACCGGGCCGAACACCTCTTTTTCCAGATCAGCAATACCCGATACACGCAGGACGGTTGGGGCCACGAAAGTGCCGTCTGTCGGAGTATCCAGTTGTTTCAACACGCGTCCCTGCGCGCGGGCGCCTTCGACATAGGCTAGAATTTCACCCTGCGCGCCGTCACTGATCACTGGCCCGACATCTGTGCGCAAGTCCCATGGGTTGCCCACGACCAGCTCATCCATCGCTCCGTATAGCATCTCGAGGAATGGTTCGGCCACGTCCTCTTGCACGTAGAGCAGCCGTAGCGCAGAACAGCGCTGACCGGCGGATTGGAAGGCCGAGGCGACGATATCCTTGATCGCCTGTTCCGGCAGCGCCGTGGAGTCCACGATCATCGCGTTCAGCCCACCAGTTTCGGCGATCAAAGGGGCCTCGGGGGCGATCTGATCCACCATGGCGCGGTTGATCGTTTGCGCCGTGTGGGTCGAGCCGGTAAAGCACACCCCTTTGATCCTTGGGTCCGACGTCAGCCGTGCGCCCACGACCGAGCCGCGGCCCGGCAGCAGTTGCAACGCCGTCTTCGGAACCCCGGCTTCATGCATCAGGTTGACGGCGACCCAGGCGGTTATGGCCGTTGGGTCCGCCGGTTTGGCCAGGACACCATTGCCAGCGGCCAGTGCGGCGGCGATCTGCCCGGTGAAGATGGCCAGCGGGAAGTTCCATGGTGAAATGCAAGCCATCACACCGCGCGCAGGTCGCGTGACTTCGGTGCCGCGCACAGCATAGTAGCGCAGGAAATCGACCGCCTCGCGCAGCTCGGCGATGGCGTCCATCGGGGTCTTCCCCGCTTCGCGGGTGAGGATGGCAAACAGCTCTCCGAAGTTCTGCTCATATAGCTCGGCGGCGCGAAACAGGGTCTGGCGACGCGTTTCAGCACCCGCGTTCCACTGGGCTGCCGCGCCAAGTGCCGTTTTGACATCCTCGACCGATGCCTCAGCCACCACACCCACCTTGTCCGCGTGATCGGCGGGATTAAGGACAGGGCGGTCTGTGGTGTTCTGCGACGCGCCCTCCAAAAGCGGCCCAACCTGCCAGAACTTTGCGCGAAATGGCGCGCGGGCCTGTTCGATCTCGGCCAGATCGTCGGCGCCGTGCAAATCCCAGCCCCGTGAATTCGGGCGCTCGGTCCCATAAAGGTCCGCAGGCATCCAAACAGCCGCATTAGAGCCTGAGTCCAGCGCATCAAACGGGTCGGCGGCGACGATTTCCGGGGCCACGGATTGGTCCACGATCTGATTCACGAACGAAGAGTTCGCCCCGTTTTCCAGCAAGCGCCGCACCAGATAGGCCAGAAGATCCCGATGCGCCCCGACCGGCGCGTAAATCCGGCAACGGGTGCCGCTGCCCTTCAGGACCAGATCATGCAGGCTTTCGCCCATGCCATGCAGGCGCTGGAACTCAAAGCTGCGTGTGTCTGTGGCCATGTCGAGGATCGCGGCCACTGTATGGGCGTTATGGGTGGCAAATTGCGGATAAATTCGATCTGTCATGCCCAGCAGTTTCTGGGCGCAGCAGATATACGAGATATCGGTGGCCGCCTTGCGGGTGAAAACCGGGAAGCCGCGCAGCCCTTCGACCTGCGCGCGCTTGATCTCGGTATCCCAATAGGCACCTTTTACCAGACGCACCATGATTTTACGGTCCAATTCAGCGGCGAGCGCATGCAGCCAATCCAGAACATAGGCTGCGCGCTTGCCATAGGCCTGCACGACCACGCCGAACCCGTCCCAGCCCGCAAGCGACGGGTTGCGCAGAACAGCTTCGATCACGTCAAGGGACAGATCCAGCCGATCCGCCTCTTCCGCGTCGATATTCAGGCCCATATTGGCGGCCTTGGCCTGTTGTGCAAGTTGCAACGTCAGGGGCACCAGCTCGGCCATCACCCGGTCTTTTTGCCCGACCTCATAGCGGGGATGCAGCGCCGAGAGCTTGATCGAAATGCCGGGGTTTTCCCGAATGTCTTGCGCGTCGCATTCCCTGGCCAGCTTGGCGATGGCGTCCGAATACGCGGCCAGAAACGCCTTGGCGTCGTGGGCTGTCAAAGCAGCCTCGCCCAGCATGTCGTACGAATAGGTATAGCCCTCGGCTTCTTGTTTCTTGCCGCGTTCCAGTGCTTCTTCGATGGTTTCACCCAGCACGAACTGCGCGCCCATTTCCTTCATCGCCCGCGCCACCGCGACCCGGATCACCGGTTCCCCCAGCCGTTTCACCGCCCCTTTCAGGGTCGCAGCAATGCCGGTGCCATCCTGCAGAACCTTGCCCGTCAGCATCAATGCCCAGGTGGAGGCGTTGACCAGAGACGACGACGATTGCCCTAGATGCTGCCCCCAGGCCGAAGGTGCGATCTTGTCCTCGATCAGCGCGTCAATCGTATCTGCGTCGGGCACCCGTAGCAGTGCCTCGGCCAGACACATCAGGGCCACGCCTTCATTGGTGGACAGGCCATATTCGGCCAGAAAGACTTCCATCAGGCCGGGGCGGCTGTCGTTGCGGATCGCGCGTACAAGATCAGCCGCGCGATTCTGGACCACCGCCCGCCTTGCTGCGTCAATCGGATTGCGGCTTGTCAGGTCCCGCAATACCTTGGATTCTGCCCGCAGGTGGTTGTGTCGAAGGTTCAGACGAATATCATGTAGCCCAGTCATGTTCTTTCCAATCCGCGTTCGATTTAAATAATCTTACCAAATCGCCGAAAGTTATGTTGACTAAAGCTTCAAAATAGGCGTGATTATTGACCAAATTTCCTATTTAGTTTTGGCGATTGAGACCGTGTTAATAGAGAAAAATAGTCAACTAGACCGACATGACCTGAAAATCCTACGTATTCTGAGCCGTGAAGGCCGTATTCCGGTGACGGAATTGTCGGCGCGGGTCGGATTATCCAAGACACCTTGTCAGGTGCGGATGAAACGTCTGATCTCGGAAGGGTATATACAGGGGTTTCGCGCGATTCTGGACCCTTCGAAGCTGGGGGTCGAACAGGTGGTCTTTGTCGAGGTCAGCCTGAAAATCACCACCGAAGCGGCTTTGACTGAGTTCAATGAAGCTGTGCAACGAGCGCCCGAGGTCGAACAATGCCACATGATTGCGGGTGCCTTTGACTATCTGCTGAAACTGCGCACCAAGGATATGCGCAGTTACCGTGAGATTTTGGGCCGTGTCGTGTCCACGCTCCCGCATGTGGACAGCACCTCGACCCATGTGTCGATGCAATCGGTGAAAGACTGAGCCGCCCGACAGCGTTCATTGATGCAGTGCATCAATGATCTGTCGTGGCATTACCAGATCGCGGAAGGCGCGATGGATGGTTTCATCCGCTTCACTCAGCGGGGCACCACCAAGGTTGAAGCTGAGAAACCCGTGGGGAAGGCTGAGCGCCAGATAGAATTTCTTGCCCGAAAATGCCGCTGAGCAATAGTCGCGCCCACCTTGGTAGCGTTTGGCGATCTCGCTCAGCGTATAAGCGAATTCGGGTTTGACGTATTGTTCCAGCTGGTGCGGGTCGTCGGTAAAAACCTCAAAGATCTTCTCGGCATCCTCTAGGCCAAGATCCCAGCGATGTTGGGGCAAGACGTTGCGGCTTGCCCAGCTATACAGCTTGTTTAGGGTCTCACCGAAGTCCTTGACGAAGACCGTGCGTGGCAATGCGGCCGGGCAGTCGATTTCCAGCACGATGCCCGAGAACAGGGTTCTGGTCTTTCGTTTGTTGTCGCTGTCTCTGTAAGTGTCCGAGCAGCTCATTTGCAGCAGTTTGTAATTAGTGTCCCGCCAGGTGCCGCTGATCGCGTGATTTTCGCGCACGCGTTCGGATTCAGGTATGATTTGCAATGAAACCAAGCGCCCAATCGGAAGGAAGCTCATAGGTACGTCCGAGTGCAGCTCCATATGCCCTAGGAATTTGCACAGGATGGGGCGAATGTATTTCGAAACATCGGAACTGACTTTTCCGCCTCGTTCCAGATAAAGGATCAAGGCCGCGGCCCCGCCGAAAGCAAGTGGAAAAATCGCAAAAAGAGGATGAATGTAGTACCCGCCTAATCCGGCCAGTACGACGGCAACAACGCCAGAGAACTTGATCCAGAACATACTGCGCGAGACGGCGGCCTGACGTTCAACTTCTTTCTCGCGTAGGAATGGGGCGATCTGCTGGTCAAAGATCCGGGAAAACCCGGTCTCAAACGGGGCAGATTCGACAAACTGGTATTCTGACATCGTTAAATCCTGACCAACAAACTACGAGTTTGGCGCAGATGCTAGCGATCCGTTGTCCGCCAGAATATCCCCAGACGTGTATCATTTGTATCGGATGTGTCCGTCTTAGCCATGTTCGCGCAGGCGACGCCATTTTCGACACAGAGAAGCGCCTCGCTGGACTTCGAGGCGCGATCTGATGCGCTATCGCAGGCCCAGTTTGGACAATAGCCGGTTGCGTTTCATCAGCCACCATCCGGCCTCGACGGGCCATAGGGCATGGTTCTGGTCGGCCCCTAGTGCAGCGGCGCTGCGCTGGGGCCAGTTCGGGTCGTCCAGCAATTCGCGGGCCACGGCGATCATGTCGGCGTCGCCCTTTTGAATCACCGCGTCGCACACCTTGGGGTCCCACAGGAAACCGACTGCCATTGTCGGCATATCCGCCCAGGACCGGACTTGCGATGCAAACGGCACCTGAAAGCCGTGTTCGATGGTCATCCGCTGTGGGCGATCCTTGCCGCCGATCCCGCCCGAGCTGCAATCGATCATGTCCACGCCGGCAGCTTTGAGCGCCTTGGCGATGTCAACGGTGTCTTCGACGGTCATGCCGCCGTCCACCCAATCCGACGCCGATAACCGAAAAGCCAGAGGATAGTCCTCGGGCCAGTTTCGTCGGATTTCACGTGCGATCTCGACGGCAAAGCGCACCCGGTTCTGCGCGCTTCCGCCCCAATGGTCCGCCCGCTGGTTGGTGATCGGAGACAGGAATTGATGCACCAGAAAACCATGGGCTGCATAGACCTCGATCATCTTGAACCCGGCCGCCTGTGACCGTCTGGCCGCTGCACCGAAGGCGGCGATGACGTCTTCGATATCGGCCTGGGTCACTTCGCGCGGGGTCGGCCAGCCCTCGGCATAGGGCAGGGCAGAGGGTGCCATTGCAGGCCAAGCCGCTTCCTTGCGCTGCGTGGCGTCTTCATCATTCAGCGGAGTTTCGCCGTGCCAGGGACGCCGCTCCGAGGCTTTGCGCCCCGCATGACTCAGCTGAATGCCCGGCACCGCGCCTTCGCGGGTGATGAAATCGGCGATGGGTTTCAGCGGGGCAATCTGGGCGTCTTCCCACAAACCCAGATCGCCGGGCGTGCGCCGCCCGTCACGGGTGACGGCGGTCGCTTCGGCATAGATCAGCCCCGCACCGCCCATGGCAAACCGGCCCAGATGCACCAGATGCCAATCATTGGCGCGGCCTTCATTCGCCCGATACTGGCTCATCGGTGAGACCGCGATACGGTTCTTGAACGACACAGATCGCAGGTCAAATGGACTGAACAATGAGGGCATTCTGGTCTCTCCGACTGTGATTTTCCGTCAACCTAGCGAAACCGAGCGGGCAACCCAAATAGATAATCTGTTAACGACGCCCGCGCCCAGTTTGACCGGCCCCGCCATCCTTGCGCATGGACAGGCCGATGCGTTTGCGTTTGACGTCCACTTCCACGACCGAGACTCTGACGATCTGACCGGTCTTTACGACCTCATGCGGATCTTTGACGAAGCGGTCGGCCAGTTGACTGATATGCACCAGCCCGTCCTGATGCACGCCGATATCCACAAATGCGCCGAAAGCCGCGACATTGGTGACGGTGCCCTCAAGCCGCATACCAGGTTTCAGGTCGGTGATCTCATTGACCCCTTCCGCGAAAGAGGCGGTCTTGAAACTGGGTCGCGGATCGCGGCCGGGCTTTTCAAGCTCGGTAAAGATGTCCATCACGGTGGGCAGGCCAAAGGCATCGTCGACAAAACGCCGGGCTTGCAGCCCTTTCAGGGCGTCTTTCTGCCCCATGATTTGACGAATGTCGCGCCCGCAGGCGGCCACGATGCGGCGCGCCACGCTATAGGCCTCGGGGTGGACCGAAGAGGCGTCCAACGGCTCTGATCCGTCTCTAATCCGAAGGAATCCGGCGCATTGCTCGAAAGCGCGTGGGCCAAGGCGCGCGACGTTCAGCAGGTCTTCGCGGCGGTCAAACGCGCCGTTCACGTCCCGATGTGCCACGATCGCGTCGGCCAAACCCGGACCCAAACCCGATACGCGCGACAGCAAGGGGGCCGAGGCGGTGTTCAGATCGACACCGACCGCGTTCACCACATCCTCGATCACAGTATCCAGCGATTGCGACAGACGGTGCTGGTCGACATCGTGCTGGTATTGCCCGACGCCGATGGACTTGGGTTCGATCTTGACCAGTTCCGCCAGCGGGTCTTGCAAACGGCGCGCGATTGAAACCGCGCCGCGCAGGGACACGTCCAAATCGGGAAACTCGCGCGCGGCCAGTTCCGAGGCGGAATAGACAGACGCGCCCGCCTCTGAGACGATCACCTTGGTCGGGGCTTTCACCGCGCTTGGCAGCAGTTTCAGCGTATCGGCGACAAAGCTTTCAGTCTCGCGGCTGGCGGTGCCGTTGCCGATTGCGATCAGGTCAATGTCATGGGTCGAGATCAGCTTGAGAATGGCGGCTTGCGCGCCGCGCAGATCGTTTTTGGGCTGGAACGGATACAAGGTGTCGGTGGCGACCAGCTTGCCGGTGGGATCGACCACCGCCGCTTTGACACCAGTACGAATACCGGGGTCCAGTCCCAGCGTTGCCTTGGCCCCGGCGGGGGCGGAAAACAGCAGATCTTTCAGGTTGCGGGCGAAGACCTGAATCGCCTCGTCCTGCGCGCTGCTTCTGAGATCGGCCATCAACTCGACCAACATCGACAGAGACAGTTTGACCCGCCATGTCCAGCCCGCCACCTTGCGAAGCCAAAGATCGCCGGGTGAATTGGTCCGCGTGCCTAGATGGGCGGCGACCATAGCCTCGGCCCTTGCGGCGCCGGTTTCGGGGTCGGGGGCAATATCGAGCGTCACGATCCCCTCTTTCGAGGCGCGCAGCATCGCCAGCGCCCGGTGCGAGGGTGTATCGGCCCAGCGTTCGCTGTGGTCGAAATAATCGCTGAACTTGGCCCCTTCGGTCTGCTTGCCGTCGATTACTTTTGCGGTCAGCAGGGCCTCGCGTTGCATGAAGCTGCGCAACTCACCCAGCAGGACGGCGTTTTCGGTCAAATGTTCGGTGATGATGTCGCGGGCACCGTTCAGGGCATCTTTGGTGGTGGGTACTGCGTCCGAGACATAGCCCCCGGCCAGCGCTTCGGGATCGGCAGAGCGGTCGGCCAATATCGCCTCTGCCAGCGGCTCCAGCCCGTTTTCGCGCGCGATCATCGCCTTGGTGCGCCGCTTTGGCTTGTAGGGCAGATAGATGTCTTCCAACTGCGCTTTGGTCTCGGCCCCGGCGATGGACTTGGCCAGGTCGTCGGTCAGTTTGCCCTGATCGCGGATTGAATTCAGGATCGTGTCACGGCGGGCATCGAGTTCGCGCAGATAGTCCAGTCGCTCAGACAGGGTGCGTAGCTGGCTGTCATCCAGCCCGCCGGTCGCCTCTTTCCGGTAGCGGGCGACAAATGGCACTGTGGCCCCCTCGTCCAGCAGTTTGACCGCAGCGCCTACCTGATCGGGGCGGGCGTTGATCTCGGCGGCGATGGTGCGTGCGATGCGGTCCAAGGGGGTCTCCTTCAACTGGGTCGGAGGGTCTTCTTAGCCACAGGCACCGGCAAGGGAAAGAGGTCGAATTCTAACGGACCAGAGCCAGCAGATCGTCGTGCAGCGTTTTTGAGATTTCTGCATAGCCCCGCGCCCTGTTGCGCGCACGCGCGGCATAGCGCCGTTGCGAGGGCAGGCGCGCGCCCTGACCCGTGATATCGGCAAACAGCCGCTCGGCGCGGGCATCGTTTTCGTCCACGCGGCCGCCGCTGAACTGGGCGGGGTCGAAGGCCAGGATGATCTCGCCATGATAAGGTGCGCTGCTGGTGCCGTCGGCATAGGCCAAGCTTTCCAGACTGGTCAGATCGTCGATCAAGGGCCCAGCCAAAAGCTCGATCATGATCGACAAAGCTGACCCCTTATAGCCGCCGAAGGTCAGCATCGCGCCTTCCATCGCAGCGTGCGGGTCGGTTGTTGGGTTGCCCTCCTTGTCGAGCGCTACGCCGTCGGGCAGGGGTTTGCCTGCGCGGCGGTAAAGCTCGATCTCTCCCCGCGCAAAGGCGCTGGTGGCAAAGTCGAAGGTGAATGGATCCTGACCCTGACGCGGCCAGCTAAAGGCCAGCGGGTTGGTGCCAAGTGACCCGCGTGTACCTCCGGCTGGGGCGACCCAGGAATGGCTGGGCACCATCGCCATCGCGGCCAGCCCAGCCGAGGACAATTGTTCAACCTCGGGCCAGAGGGCTGAGAAATGGAAACACCGGTTGATCGCCATTGCGGCGATGCCGTGCGTGCGCGTTTTCTCGATCAGGTGGGGAAGGGCCTCATGAAAGGCCAGCAAGGAGATCCCGCCGCGTGCATCGACACGGACAATGGCATTGTCTGAGGGGGTGATGACTGGCGCGACATGGCCGTCGACCTTGCCCGCGTCCATCGTTTCTGCGCACATGAGCAGGCGAAACAGTCCGTGCGAGTGGCAATCGTCGATCTGGCAGGTGGTCAGCAAATCCGCGATGGCGGTGGCATGGTCCGGGCCATAGCCCGCGTTTTTTAGGATGGTCAGGCTTAGCCCGTGGATCTCATCCAAAGTCAGTTTGACCGTTTCGCTCATGCCCCGCCTTCCTTTTCCATGTTGCCATGGACAGGAATAGCGCGGCGGGGCAGGCGAAGGAACAGCTTTCCGGCGTTAGCCTTCCGATTCTGATTGCAGATAGGCAATGACGTTGGTGATGTCCTCATCCTTCTTCAAGCCGGCGAACTGCATCTTGTTGCCGGGCAGAGTGCCCTTGGGGTCAGCCAGAAAAGTGGTCAGGGTCTCGACATCCCAAACAATGCCCGAGCTTTTCAGCGCGTCCGAGTATTTGAACCCATCCGCTTGGGCAGCCGACGCGCCAACGATGCCGTACAGCGAGGGGCCTACACCGTTCTTGCCCTCTTTAATCTGATGGCACGCCTTGCACTTGCGATAAACTTTTTTGCCCGCCTTGATATCCCCTTCAACTGCGGCAACAGCGGCGACCTCTACCGGAGCAGCGGTCCCAGCGTCGGCTTTTTGCTCGTCCATCTTGAAGAATAGGCGTGCGGTGATGGGCACGGTCCGGGTGATGCCGGGAAGGCTGGCCAGCTCCATCAGCTTGTCGACCCCGGCATTTACGCCCGCGTCTTCCGTGCTGAGAAACACCATGTCGTTGGTCGAGACCATCACGGATTTCTCAGAAACCCGCAGGACGAACATTTCAGTATCAAACTCAACATCCGTGCCGATCAGCGACAGTGCCGCTTCGACATCAACGACTGCTGTTTGACCGACGGCCAGCGCCTTCACCTCGTCCATATCGATCTGGGCGGTCAAAGTCGCCGTGCCTGCATTGCGAAAGACATGCTCGATCATGCGCTCGTTGCGGATGTCTATATTCGTCTCGACCGAGGACAGGTCGATCTCGATCTCGGCCTTGCCATCGGGGCTGACATGGCCCGACAGGTTGGTGAAGGAATTGACTTCGCCCACGGTGTCTTTCTTGATGGTGCCATAGGCCAGGTGCGAGCCTTCGGGCGACAAGGTCCAATGTTCAGCCAAGGCCGGGGTTGCAATAATTGCCGACGCAATCGTGACTGCTTTCAACATAAGTTTCATTTCATTCCTCCACAGGTTATGACATTCCTGACCTCGCGGGCCCGATCCGTGAATGTCAAACACACACAGGTCACTATTTATTCAATGGGTGGTGAAATTAGTTCCGAACAGGCCGTGCGCGGCGCGATACAGACGCATTCGAAACGCGTCTGGCGCTTTGGGCTTGCCTTGTCCGGAGCCTCTGATGTGGCGGATGACTTGCTGCAATCCACGTGCCTGCGTGCGTTGGAGCGTCACCATCAGGTGACTTCGCATGATCGATTGGACAGTTGGCTGATGACGATCTGCCGCTCGATCTGGTTGAATGAGGTGCGCTCGCGCTCGGTCCGCAAGGCGCAGGCGTTGTCGGTGACGCCCGAGGCGGAATTAATTTCACATGATTCCGATTCCGAAACGAATATTTTCGCGGCTGAGGTGTTTACCCAAGTGATGCAACTGCCAGAAGCGCAGCGCGAAACGGTAATGCTGGTCTTTGTCGAAGGCTACAGTTACCGCGAAGCGGCGGCGATGCTGGACGTTCCCATTGGTACGATTATGAGCCGGTTGTCCAACGCCCGGCAGAAACTTAAAACCGTGATGCAGCAGGATGCTGCAAGCGCCGTTCGACGGAGTGGCAAATGAAGTTTTCCGATGAGACGCTGACAGCGTATCTGGAAGGCAATGTGGATGAGGCCGAGGCAAACGCGATTGAAACCGCGGTTGCGGCCGACCCCGAGCTGGAAGCGCGCCTGATGGCGCTGGATCCGTTTGCACCGGTTGTGCAGGCGGTGTTTGAAAACGTGCCCGCCGAGGCACCGCAGGTCGATCTGCCTGAACCGCAGTCGGCTGTTCCTGTTCACCATTCCGGAAGCCCGTGGCGTTTGGTGGCTGTCGCCGCTTCGGTCGCGGTGCTGGCGGTGTCGGCAACCTTCTGGAGCACCCGGCCCGAGCCGCTGGGCTGGGCCGAACAGGCGGCGATCTACCAGTCGCTATATGTGCCCGATACGATTGCTTCGCTGGACAATTCGGCTCAGGCGCTGGACGCGCAGTTCGAATTGGCCGAGGCCGAGTTGGGACGGTCGCTGAACCGCGACACGCTGGAAGCCCTGCCGGGGATGGAGCTAAAGCGCGCGCAGGTTTTGTCGTTCAACGGAAAGCCGTTGATTCAGGTCGTGTTCGCAGATGAACAGGGGCAGCCCTTCGCCTTCTGCATCATACGTCAGGGCGAAGGCGCCCCCAGCAAGGCCGTGAAGCTTGCCGAGTTGAGCGGTCTGGCAACCGCGACATGGTCCGAAGGAGGCTATGGCTATATGCTGATTGGCAGTAGCCCTCAGACCCCACTGAAGGGACAGTTGGACATTCTGACCACAGGTTTCGCCAGCTAGGTCCGCAGCCACAGAAACACCTTGTGAACCGGTGGAAATACCCGAAATATGTCGGGTATGACCACGAACCCTGCCATGCCTGATCCCGATGAGGATGACGAAACGCTGGGCCCCGGCAGTATCTATGATGTCGACCCGCCCGAGGATGACGATCTGTGGTTTCTGCCCCCCGACGAAGAGCCCGAAGAGGATTTTATCCTGCCCGGCCCAAAGGCCGATCGCAGGCTGTTGTTCGACCCTCGGGATTGGCGGGCGGCGCAGGCAGAACTGTCACTGGAACTGGCGGATCTGGCGGCCACATTCGGCGCCTTGGATGAAAGGCTACGGGCTGGTCCCAAAGGCTGGACGCATCGTCTGGCATTGATGGATGTGTCTGATCTGGGTTGGTGGACTGGTGATCGGATCGGTGTGGATCGCTTGGCGCTGTGGACCGGGTTGCGGATCGGCGCGACCGGTGATGACGTGCAGGCTTTGTTTCGGTCCGGCTGGGCCGTGCGGCGTCTGACATCGGGTGCTGGACCGTCCGAGGGTGGATGGGCCACCGGGGTGACAGCCTTTCTTGACCGGATGGCGCAGGGGATCGACGAAGTGCCCGAGGCCATTGCCGATCTGGCCGAGGTGATGGGAAATGCAGACGGGCTGCACCCGGTCACGCAAGCCGCGATTGCTTTTCATGCGTGGCGTGCGGTTTCACCCGGCGTCGGGCACGACACCGAAGCAGCCATCATCGCAGCACGCCATGCGGCCACGATGGGTCGGGGCGGCGCGCTTTTCATGCCATTGGCCCTGTCTGGCCCTGGCGCTTTGCGCGGCATGGGTGATACCGGGGAAAAGCTGGGCGCGTGGTATCGGGGTCTTGGGCAGGCCGCCTTGGCCGCCTTGTTGCATCTGGACCGTGTCAGCGCCTGGGATAACCGTGCCCGCGCCGCGACCGGCGACCTGAGCGGACGAACCCCACCCAAACTGATCGAAGCGCTGACAGCCTGGCCCATGGTGTCGGCCCCGTTGGCCGAAGAGTTGACGGGTGCCTCGCGTGCGGCGGTTCAGCGCAATATCGACAGGTTTTCGGATCGCGGCTTGATCCGTGAAGTGACCGGGCAGGGGCGTTACCGCGTCTGGACTGCCGCGCTGTGATCCATGATCCAGTCCCGAAAACGCCGAGCCGGAGGGCGCAGAGTTCGGCGGGACGGATAGATCAAGTGATAAGCTTCTTGCCCCGGTACCTCGATCCCGTCGAGGCATGGAACCAAGCCTGACAGAGCTACAATACGGTCTGACGCAGGCGCTCGGGCAAGCGCAATGCCCGCGCCTGCCGCCGAAAGCTCGGCCGCGATAAGTGAGTTGTCTGCAAAGAAATACCGCGCCTGACCCCCGGGCAGGCGTAGCGTTTCGAACAGATGTGGCCAGCTTGCCCGGTGGGTCGAGACCTCGATCAGGGTGAAGTTGAACAAATCCTGCGGCGTGTCGATCTGCGCAGCCAATTCGGGCGGGGCCACGGGATACAGCCTTTCACGCACCAGTTCATCGCTTTCCGTGCCAAAGAGGTTTGGATTGCCAAACACGATCTGAAGATCGGTGAAACGATTGCTGAAATCAGCGTCCAGATTGCCGGTCGACAGCGACAGGTTGATATGGGGATTTTGCGTGTGAAAATCGGGCAGACTCCCGGCCAAAACCCCATGAGCGAACAGAAGAACCGACTGCACGTAAAGCCGCTGTTCGCGTGTTTCGCCGAACAATCCGGTCGTTGCGGTTTCCAGCATCAGCAGTGATTGCTGCACCGATGGCAGATAGGCGCGTCCGGTCTCGGTCAGGGTGACGGAATGCGCATGGCGGTGAAACAGAGGGGAGCCCAATTGCGTCTCGAGAGCCTTGACCTGTTGGCTGACGGCGGCGGCGGACATGTTTAATTGGGCTGCCGCGCGCGCAAAGCTTTCGGTTCGCGCGGCGGCCTCGAACACGCGCAGCCAGTTCAGCGATGGGATACGGCCTGCCATGGCAATTAGACTAAGCTGAACTTAGCCTGACGGGCAAGAACCTGTGCTCTGCCATTAATGACGCATCAACTAGACTGCAATCACATGCAGTAAGGAGGAGCGCGCATGTCTGACCCTGTCTCAATGGCTCAAACCGCCCTGACGCCCGAACAATCCGCTCAGTATTGGGAGGATGGGTATTTGTTTCCCCTGACCGTTTTCACGGGCACGGAAACGGCCGCCCTGCGGGCCGAGTTCGAACAGATTGAGCGGGAATGGCTGGATGCCGATCTGCCTTTGCCGTTGAACACCTATAAGCGGGTCAATTCGCATCTTGTAATGCCTTTGGCCGCCCGCGTTGCCATGGACCCCCGTGTTCTGGATCTGGTCGAGGGCGTTTTGGGCCCCGATATCATGATCTGGTCAGCCGAATTTTTCGTCAAGGAACCGCGGACAGCGCACACGGTCGGTATGCATCAGGACCTGACCTATTGGGGTATGGGCGAGACGCCGGATCAGGTTACGGCCTGGATCGCGCTGTCGCCTGCGACGCCTGAAAGCGGCTGCATGGATTTTGTGCAGGGCAGCCATAAGAACCCGATCCTGCCGCATAACGACACCTATTCTGACACGAACCTTCTGTCACGCGGGCAAGAGATCGCCGTGGAGGTGCTGGAGGAGGACAAAACCCGGATAGAGCTGTCGCCGGGGCAAATGTCGCTGCATCACGGTTTAACGATCCACGGGTCAGGACCGAACAGCTCGGACGACCGGCGCATCGGGTTGGCGATCCGGTATCTGAACCCCAATGCCAAACAATTGGTGGCCGAAAAGGACTATGCCATGCTGGCGCGTGGGCGCGACGGGCAGAGCAATTTTGTTCCCGTTCCCCCGCCCAACAGTTTGTTTTCAGCAGAATCGCTGGCTCTGTACGACCAGGTGCGGCGCGACCAGAGCAAGGCTTTGGCCGAGGGCGCGCAGGCGGATGTGCCGCTGTACGGTTAGCGACCGACCCCGGAATAGCTCTCGAACCCGGCCTTCAGGGCCATGTCGCGGGAATAGATGTTGCGCAGGTCGACCATTCTGGCCGAAGTCATCGAGGCCGCCATATCGCCGAGGTTCAGGGCGCGGAACTCGTTCCACTCGGTCAGCAGCACGACCGCATCCGCATCCTTTGCGGCGGCATAAGGATCGTCGAACCAGTCGACACCGGGCAGCAGGGCCTCGCCTTCGGCGCGGCCTTGCGGATCGACGACGCGGACACGGGCACCGCCCCCGATCAGGGCGGGCACGATGGTCAATGAGGGCGCGTCGCGCATGTCGTCGGTGTTGGGTTTGAAGGTCACGCCCAGCACCGCGATGGTCTTGCCATTGAAACTGTCGTCGCAGGCATCCCGGATCTTGTCGATCATCCGGTTTTTTACACCGTCATTGACCCGAATGACCGTCTCGGTGATTTGCATCGGATAGGCGTGATCCTGTCCGATCCGCGCCAGCGCGTTGGTATCCTTTGGAAAGCATGATCCGCCATAACCGGGGCCAGCATGCAGGAATTTGTTACCGATCCGACCATCCAGACCGATACCGCGAGCCACCTCTTTGACATCGCCGCCCACACGTTCGCACAGGCCCGCGATTTCGTTGATAAAGGTGATCTTGGTCGCCAGAAATGCATTGGCCGCGTATTTGATCATCTCGGCGCTTTCCAGGTCGGTCGTCAGGATCGGAAAATCACGCAGGTAGAGCGGGCGGTAGATATCGGCCATCACCCCGGCGGCCCGGTCGTTTTCGACACCGACAACCACCCGGTCGGGCCGCATGAAATCATCAATGGCGGCCCCTTCGCGCAGGAATTCCGGGTTCGAGGCGACATCGAATTCGGCCTGCGGGTTGGCGGCGGCGACCACCTGTTGAACTTGACGGTTGGTGCCCACGGGAACAGTGGATTTTGTGACAATCACGGTATACCCGGTCAGCGCATTGGCGATCTCTTCGGCGGCGGCCATCACATAGGTCAGGTCTGCATGCCCGTCGCCGCGGCGGGTCGGGGTGCCCACCGCAATGAACACAGCGTCCGCCCCATCTACGGCAGCGGCGAGGTCGGTGGTGAAACTCAACCGTCCCGAGGCGACGTTCTTGGCCATCAGCACGTCCAGACCGGGCTCATAGATCGGAACTTCGCCCGTCTGAAGCATCTCGATCTTGCCTTCGGCCTTGTCTACGCAAATGACGTCATGGCCAAAATCCGAAAAACAGACCCCCGACACGAGCCCCACGTACCCTGTGCCGATCATTGCAATACGCATGTATCAATATCCTTCTTCGGAAACCGCCTTGTGGCGCATTCATTCAGGAAAGTTTCGCCGGTTTCAATGCCCAGCCGTGACCTTGGGTTGCATTCCGGGGTATCTTGCTGTTTCTGAGTCTGCGATCAAGCAGATAGAATGTGTGGAATGGACCGATGACAAAAACAGCATTAATTACCGGCATCACTGGGCAGGATGGCTCTTACTTGGCCGAGTTTTTGCTGGAAAAAGGATATGAGGTGCATGGTATCAAGCGCCGTGCCTCGTCATTTAACACGCAGCGGATCGACCATATCTATCAGGACCCGCACGTGCCGAATCCACGCCTTCATCTGCACTATGGCGATCTGAGCGACACGTCGAACCTGACCCGGATCATCCAGCAGGTGCAACCGGATGAGGTTTATAACCTGGGAGCGCAATCCCACGTGGCGGTCAGCTTTGAGTCGCCGGAATACACTGCCGATGTGGACGCCATCGGAACCCTGCGCCTGTTGGAAGCGATCCGCTTTCTGGGGCTGGAGGAGAAAACCCGGTTCTATCAGGCCTCGACTTCGGAGCTTTACGGTCTGGTTCAGGAAATTCCGCAGCGTGAGACAACGCCGTTCCATCCGCGCTCACCCTATGCGGTGGCCAAGCTTTATTCTTATTGGATTACGGTGAACTACCGCGAAGCCTATGGCATGTATGCCTGCAACGGAATCCTCTTCAATCACGAAAGCCCACGCCGGGGCGAGACGTTTGTCACCCGCAAGATCACGCGGGGGTTGGCCAATATCGCGCAGGGTCTGGAAGAGTGTCTGTATATGGGCAATATCGACAGCCTGCGGGATTGGGGTCACGCCAAGGACTATGTGCGTATGCAGTGGCTGATGTTGCAGCAGGACACGCCAGAGGATTTCGTGATCGCAACCGGGGTGCAGTATTCGGTGCGTCAGTTCATCGAATGGTCAGCGGCCGAACTGGGCGTGACGCTGGCGTTTTCGGGCGACGGCGTGGATGAGATTGCCACTGTGGTCTCGGTCGAAGGCGCGGATGCGCCTGCATTGAAGGCCGGGGACGTTGTGATGCGGATCGACCCGCAATATTTCCGCCCGGCTGAAGTGGAAACTCTGTTGGGCGATCCGTCAAATGCCAAAAACAAACTGGGGTGGGAACCCGAGTTGACCGTTCAGGAAATGTGCGCCGAAATGGTGCGTGAGGATTTGAAGACCGCCAAACGCCATGCCTTGTTGAAAGAGCACGGGTATGACTTGCCGGTCAGTCTGGAAAATGGCTGAGGAGCGGGGCATGCGAAAGATCTATGTTGCCGGACATCGCGGCATGGTCGGTGGCGCGATCCTGCGTCGGTTGCAAGGCCGTAAAAAAGCAGGTGAAGCGCTTGAGCTCATCACCCGCACCCATGCCGAGCTTGATCTGACCGATCAGGCGGCAGTTCGCGACTTCATGCAATCCGAACGCCCCGATGTGGTGGTGCTGGCCGCCGCCAAGGTTGGGGGCATTCATGCCAACAACACCTATCCAGCGGATTTCATTTACGAAAACCTGATGATCGAGTGCAATGTGATCCATCAGGCTTTTGCTGCAGGGGTTCAGACCCTATTGCAACTGGGCAGTTCCTGCATCTACCCGCGCGCGGTTCCGCAACCCATGCGCGAAGATGCCCTGCTGACTGGCGTGTTGGAGCCGACAAATGAACCCTATGCAGTCGCCAAGATCGCGGGGATCAAGCTGTGCGAAAGTTACAACCGGCAGCATGGGGTCGACTACCGCTCGGTCATGCCGACGAACCTTTATGGTCCGGGTGACAATTTCCACCCCGAGAACAGCCATGTGCTGCCCGCCCTAATCCGCCGCTTTCACGAGGCCAAGCGCGACGGGCTGGATGAGGTGGTGATCTGGGGCACTGGCAAGCCCCGGCGCGAATTCCTGCATGTGGACGATATGGCCGAGGCCTCGTTGTTCGTGCTCGACCTGCCGCGCGATATTTACGAGGCCAATACCCAGCCGATGCTGAGCCATATCAATGTGGGCTGTGGTGAAGATATCTCGATCGCGGAACTTGCCGCACTGGTGGCGCGGACCGTGGGGTATGACGGGCGGATTTCACAGGATAGCAGCAAGCCGGACGGGACGATGCGCAAGTTGATGGATGTCTCGCGGCTGGCCGACATGGGATGGCGTGCGCGGGTCGGGCTGGATGACGGTATTCGCGAAACCTATGCGTGGTTTCTGGATCAGTCTCAGACGCAAATCCGCGCGAAGTAATCGCCCGACAGATTGCCGGGCGGCCTTAGGATCAAAACCAGCGACCGATGGCGACAGCGCCGGGGGCGACCATGGCTGCGCCTGAGGTGAACGATTGTACCTTAAAGCTGACCTGCGTCGTGCTTGGGGTGCCCCACGCAGCAAAGCGGTTTGTGTCGCCGCCATCACCTGACAACGCGGGAACAGAACCCGCCGCAAAGGGCATTGGAAACGTCCAGGTGGCTTCGGCGCTGGTGAACCCCCCGCCTGTCGCCGTGGTGCAATCCGTCGGGTTTAGCCGGGCTGTGCAAATTTGGGTGCCATCTGCAAAACGGACATAGTCGCCATTCACGTTTGAACCCCGTTCGATCACTGCGCCAGTTGGAGTGCCTGCGTTTTCTTGCACCGAGCCCAAAAGGTTGCCGGGACCATAACCATAATCTGCCCGCATCAACCGGCCGGTTGTGGTGTCACTGGCGTTTTGCTGGATCGCGGTACCGGATGCAGTGCCGGTTGCGGGGTCCAAAGCCAACGCGTCGCTCCAGTTGCTGCCATCCGGGGATACTTTGATCGTAAACCCAGTGGTTCCGGTCAAACCCATCTCGGCATGACCTGTCCATTCCGACTGGAACAGCAGCGACGCGGTCTCGCCCGCCGCTGCCTTGTTGATCTTCAACTGATGACCCGCGCCATCATGGCTTAGCAACGTAGCATTTGCCCGCACCGCCAGCTTGTTGGTGTCATCATACGATGTTCCAATGCCCACACCTTCTAGATTCTGCGTGCCCGCCGGGGGCGCGATCCAATTCGACCCGTCCCACAACTTGAGGACACTCGCACCCTGATCCCAGGCGCGCCATCCCAAGCTCGGGTCAAAAAACACCCAGCCATTGTCCAGCCATGCAGCCAGCTTCCCGCCTTGTCCCGCCCAATCGCCGGTGGGCGCGGCACCCAAAGCGTGGATGTCACCTTGCGCGGGCGTCGCGGGCGGGGTAACAGCATCGGTTGCGATAAGGCTGAGTTGCACGACCAGATCCAGATGGCGCAGAGCTTCGTTGTGGGTGACATGCTTTTGCGCCTGCGATGGCTGGATAAATGGCAGGTTCAAACGGGGTGAGTTCTGTGACATTGGGCGCGCCCTCCTGTGGTTGTCGGTCCGGCATTCACTGCGCGCCACAATGAGATTAAGCGCATGAATCCCGTGTGACCGGCACGCACGGCGGCGAAACCAGTTGGTAACTTCCAGTTTGCAAGCAGATGTTGGTTAGTCGCGGGCGTAGATGTCTTCGTATCGGATGATGTCGTCCTCACCCAGATACGAGCCTGTCTGCACCTCGATCAGAACCATCGGAACCTTGCCCGGGTTCTCCATCCGATGGACCGCGCCCAGCGGGATGTAGACCGATTGGTTTTCCGAGACCAGACGCACCTCGTCATCAATCGTGACTTTCGCCGTTCCTTCCACAACGATCCAGTGCTCGGACCGATGGTGATGCGATTGCAAGCTTAGCGCGGCGCCGGGATGCACGTGGATGCGTTTGACCTGAAAGCGGTCGCCGATCACCAGGCTTTCGAACCAGCCCCAGGGGCGATGATCCACCGGCAGGGATTCTGCCTGCTTCGCGCCCTTTTCCTTCAGGGCGGCCACAGCTTTCTTCACGTCCTGCGCCCGATCCATACTGGCCACAAGAACGGCGTCTGGCATTGCAATGGCGATCATGTCTTGTACCCCCAACGCGACTACTTCCTGCGCCGAGGATTCCGAGCGGATCAGCACGTTCTGACAGTCGATAGCGGTCGCCTCGCCTGCAGTTGCGACCCCTTGCGCGTCTGGTTCTCCTAACTCGTGAACAGCGGACCAACTGCCGACATCGGACCAGCCTGCGGCATAGGGCACGACGCTCAGGTTCGGGGCTTTTTCCATGACGGCGTAGTCGATCGAGATATCCTCGACCTGCGACCAAGCCTCGGGGTCAAGGCGCAAGAAACCAAGGTCCGTTTTGGCGTTCGAGACTGCGGCGCGCACAGGGTCCATCAATTGGGCCGCATGGCCTTCAAAGGCTGCGATGATATCGCGGACCGCAAACAAGAAGATGCCCGAATTCCACAGATAGCTGCCATCCTCCAACATGGATTGTGCGCGGGCCAGGTCGGGCTTTTCAACAAACCGTTCCAGTGGAACAGCTTGGCCCTCACCGGTCGGTGCATGGCTGAGTTTCAAATAGCCATAGCCGGTTTCGGGGCGGTCGGGCTGAATACCGAATGTGACCAAATCACTGCGAGTGGTGATGGCGTCCACACCGGCTGCAACGGCCGTATGAAATGCCAGTTTGTCCGGAACCACATGATCGGACGGGGCGACCAGCATCACCGCATCGGGGTCGCTGGCGTGCAGATAGAGCGCGGCGGCCAGAACCGCCGGGGCAGTGTTGCGCCCTTCGGGTTCGATCAGAATGGGGCCGGGATCAATGCCGATTTCCGCCAGTTGTTCGGGCACCACAAAGCGAAAAGCATCATTGGTCAGAATCAATGGCTTGGCATAAGGGGCATCCGCAGGGCCACGCATCCGCTCGGCACAATCCTGCAACAGGCTTGTCGCGCCGATCAGCGGCACGAATTGCTTGGGATAGCTCTTGCGCGACAAGGGCCACAGTCGAGTCCCCGCCCCACCGCAAAGAATCACGGGATAAATCGTAGTCATCAATATCTGCCTATTAGCGCGTCGCGCCTATATTGCGCGTCTTGCGATCAAAGGAAAGAGTGGCCGATTACTGGGCCGCCTGATCCGTCGCAACAATGTCATGCAGATATTCGCGCAGATCGTCGCGCAGATCCGGGCGGGCCAGAGCAAAGGCCACGGTGGCTTGCAGGAACCCGGACTTGGAACCGCAGTCGAACCGCTGGCCTTCAAACTTGTAGCCAAAGACGGGAACTCCGTTGCCGATATCTTCTGCAATGGCGTCAGTCAGCTGGATCTCACCGCCGCTGCCTTTCTTCTTTTGGTTGAGGTTGTAGAGAACCGACGGCCCAAGAATATAGCGCCCGATCACAGCCAGATTCGACGGGGCTTCTTCGGGTTTTGGTTTCTCTACCATGCCGCGCGCGCGCACAACCGATCCGATGTTTTCACCGACATCCAGAACACCGTAAGATTTTGTTTTCTCTTGCGGAACTTCCATCGCGGCAACCATATTGCCGCCGGTTTCCTCATAGGCTTCGACCATCTGTTGAAGGCAAGGTTTGTCCCCCGCAATCACATCGTCGGGCAGCATAACGGCAAAGGGCTCATCCCCGATCAGGCGGCGGGCGCACCAGACTGCGTGCCCAAGACCAAGTGCTTTGTGCTGACGAATATAGGCAATCGCGCCGCTTTCCATATTGGTGGCATTCAGCGCTTCCAGCAGGTCATCCTTACCCTTGGCTTTCAATTCCTGTTCGAGGATGTGGTTGTGATCAAAGTAGTCTTCGAGGGCGGATTTCCCGCGTGACGTGACAAAGATGAATTCCGTAATTCCGGCTGCCCGGGCTTCGTCGATCGCGTATTGAACCAGCGGGCGATCCACCAGAGTCATGATCTCTTTTGGGACGGATTTCGTCGCAGGCAAAAAGCGGGTACCAAGTCCCGCTACCGGGAAAATTGCTTTGGTGACCTTGCGTGCCATAGTACCTCTCAAGTTCAATCTATAGTGCCGGAAATTCCGTCAAGTGCCCACGGCGAGTTCATAGGCGGTGCGGCCGGAATGTACAACGTCAACACTCGTATCAAATAACCAATCGCCGACAAGCGTGCCACTCAGACGGCAGGAAGTCAAAACGATCCGATGTCAAAGGTGCGCGCCGGGCGAATGAGTTCCAACGGTTTGGAAACAATCTTACTTATTTGAGTTAAACTAGTGCTGAATTATTAGTTAATCTTGCCTGCAAATTAAGCAGGGTTTGAATACGCCCGAAGTCAGCATTCTGACTTCGGGCCGGGTATCACCCATTGGCCATGATGGCATCCAACGGGTCGTGTTCGGCGACAAAGTGATCAGGACGAACTTCGCTGAGGCTTGGAACATAGTCGGTCTCACCGGCAGACAACCGGCTGGGCAAAAAGCGCAGCGCGGCTTTGGGGTCCATGGGTGAGGGCAGCTCTCCTGGCAGCTTCAGCCGCTGACGGGTGCGTTCCACATCCGGGTCAGGGATCGGAACGGCCGAGATCAGTGACCTGGTGTAAGGATGGATCGGGTCCGAGCAGATCACCTCGCCATCGCCCAGCTCCACGATCCGACCCAGATACAACACCATGATCCGGTTCGACACGGCGCGTACCACCGACAGATCGTGGCTGATGAAGATCATCGACAGACCGAACTCCTGCTGCAACTCGCGCAGCAATTCAACGATTTGCGCCTGAATGGACACGTCCAAGGCCGAGACTGCCTCGTCGCAGACGATCAGCTTGGGTTTGTTGATCATCGCGCGCGCGATGCCGACCCGTTGGTTCTGACCGCCTGACAACTCGTGCGGATAACGGTTGATCATGTTGGCATTCAGGCCCACACGCTCCATCATTTCGCTGACCATCTGCTTGCGCTCGCGGTCCGTCAGATCGGGGCGATAGGTCTTGAGCGGCTCGGCGATTGAGGCCGAGATTGTCATGCGCGGATCGAGGCTGGCCAGTGGGTCTTGAAAGACGATCTGCAAGTCCTTGCGGTACTTGTTCAGCTCGGCGCGTTTCAGACCCACAATGGGATGGCCCAACCAACTGACATTTCCACCGCTGGGTTCGATCAGTTGTAATACGGCGCGCGCCAGCGTGGACTTGCCGCAGCCGGATTCGCCCACAACACCCAGAGTTTCACCCTTGCGGATGTCAAAGCTGACGCCATCGACAGCCTTGAGCGGCACTTTGCGGCCGAACAACCCGCCTTTGACGTTGATCGGGAAATGCACCTTGACGTCATCGACCTTGAGCAGCGGTTCTTCGACCTTCTCCAACGCCTTGGGCGCATCGCCCGCATCAATGCGCGGCATCGCATCGAGGAGGGTGCGGGTATAGTCGTGCTGCGGGTCGCGGAAGATTTCGCGGGTGTCTCCGGCTTCGACAAATTCGCCCATGCGCATGACTTGAATGCGGTCGCACATACGGGCGACTACGCCCATATCATGGGTGATAAGGGCAATGGCGGTGCCTTCGTCTTTTTGCAGGCGCACCATCAGGTCCAGAATGTCGGCCTGAACGGTCACGTCCAGCGCCGTGGTGGGCTCATCCGCGATCAGCAGCTTGGGATTGCACAGCATCGACATGGCGATCATCACGCGTTGGCGCATCCCGCCGGACAGTTCGTGGGGGAACTGGTCCAGTCGCCGCGCGGCCTCAGGGATACGGACGCGGTTCAGCCAGTCCAGGCAACGGGCCCGCGCCTTCGCGCCTTGCAACCCTTCATGCACCTGCAGAACCTCGCGCATTTGCTGGCCTATCCGAAGATGCGGGGTAAGTGCCGTCAACGGGTCCTGAAAGATCATGCCCACGTCAGAGCCACGGATCTTGTTCAGGCGGTTGATCGGCAGGTTCAGGATTTCGGTGCCGTTCAGAGTGGCCGACCCCAGCGCCCGTCCTGCGGGTGGCAGCAACCCCATCGCGGCCATGAAGGTCTGGCTTTTGCCCGACCCGCTTTCGCCCACGATGCCAAGGCATTCGCCGGGGTTGATGTCGAAGCTGATGCCTTTGACGGCCTCGACCACGCCATCGGGGGTGTCGAACTGGACCTTCAGGTCTTTTACGGAAAACAGGCTCATATCAGCGATCCTTCGGGTCCAGAGCGTCACGCAGACCATCCCCGATGAAGAACATCGTGATGATGATGGCGACGTAGAAAGTCAGCGGGAACATCAATTGCCACAGGGTGCCATACCCCATGGTTCCGGCCCCTTCCGCGATCAGACGACCCAGCGAGGTGTAAGGTTCTGAAATCCCCAGCCCAAGGAACGAGATAAAACTCTCGGTCAGGATCATTTCAGGCACCAGAAGCGAGGCATAGACGATCACAACGCCCAGCAAGTTGGGCAGGATATGGCGGTACATGATGGTAAATTCGCTGACACCTGCGGCGCGGGCGGCCTCGATGAACTCGCGGTTCTTCAGGGTCAGGGTCTGACCCCGTACGATCCGCGCCATGGTCAGCCAACCAACCGCGCCAAGTGCGATGAACAGCATGAAGAAGGATCGACCCGCCACGACAAGCAGCAGAATAATCACCAGAGTTGCCGGGATCGCCAGCAAGATGTCGACAAAGCGCATCATGACGCTGTCGGTCCGGCCACCGATATAGCCGGCGGCGATGCCATAGCAGGTGCCAACGATCAGCGCTGTCGCTGCACCGATCAGACCGACCAGCAGCGATGTGGTGGTGGCCTGAATGACGCGGCTGTACAGATCGCGCCCCAAGTCATCGACGCCAAAGAAATGGCCGGTTTCGACTGAGGGCATACCCATGCCCTGCACGTCACCCATAACGTTCCAGTCGATCTCTTCATTGTTCCAGACCGCGAAGTAGGGCCCGATAAGGGTGAACAGAACGATCAGCGCCAGAATGATTACGCTGGCCATTGCGGCCTTGTTGCGCACAAAACGCATCCGTGCGTCTTGCCACAGTGAACGCCCCTGAATGACCGTGTAATCGGTGATATCTTCGGCCAGATGGGCGGCTTTTTGAGATTTTCCAAGCATGTTTCGCCCCTTAGTACCGGATTTTCGGATCGAACCAGGCATAGGCTAGGTCGGTCAAAAGGTTCACGATGACGGTCAGCGCGCCATAGAGGATCGTGACCCCCAAGAGCACCGCATAGTCACGCGAGAGGGCCGAGCCGACATAGGCTTGCCCCAGACCGCCGGTCGAGAAATAGATGTCAACGAAGACCGAACCCGTCAGAACATAGACGAAGACCGGTCCCAGATAGGACACCACCGGCAAAAGCGTCGGTTTCAGCGCATGGCGCCAGATCACGGTTCTGGTCGGCAGTCCTTTGGCCCGCGCGGTGCGGATGAAGTTCGAGTTCAGAACCTCGAGCATAGACGATCGTGTGATCCGCGCGATCGAGCCGATATATGAGGTCGCGAGCGCGATAACGGGCATGATCAGATATGGCCATTGCCCTCCGTTCCAGCCACCGCCCGGCAGCCAACCCAGCCAAAGGGTGAAGGTCAGGATCAGGATCGGGCCCATGATGAAGTTCGGCAGCGCCTGAGCTGCAATGCCCAGACCGACAGCGAAATAGTCGATCCAGCTATTGTGCTTGATGGCCGCCGCAATCCCCAGCCCCACACCAATCGTGGTGGCAAACAGGAACGACAGGGACCCATAGGTCAGTGAGATCGGGAAACCTTGGGCGATGATATCATTCACATCGCGATCCTTGAACTTGAAGGATGGCCCGAAATCGAAATGCACCACGATGTTATACAGATAGTCCCAAAGCTGCTTCCACAGCGGCTGGTCCAGCCCATAGCGTGCCTCGATATTGGCCAGAACCGCGGGCGGCAGAGGCCGTTCCGAGGTAAAGGGCCCACCGGGCGCGAAGTGCATCAGAAAGAAACTGGCGACGATCAGCAAAAGGATCGTCGGAACGGCGACCAATAGCCGCCGGATAATATAGGCAAGCATTTCATGCCCCCAATTATTGGCTGTGCCCCAAAGCGGTCCTTGGGGCACAGCGGGATCTAAAGGTGATTACTCGGCTGTTTTGTAGAGGTTTTTGGAGTACCAGTTCTGCTCTACGTTATTGACCGGCCAGTTCCCCACATCGCTGTCCATCATATAGACGCCAGCATAGTGATAGATCGGGATGACGGGGGTCTCTTGCGCGATGATACGCTCGACCTCGGTATAAAGCGGCGCGGCATCGTCTGCGGTTTTGGCAGAGGCCAGCAGTTCATCAACTTTGGCGTTGTTGTACTTGCCGTCGTTATAGCCCGAATCGGACTGCAACAGGTCCAAGAAGGTCGAGGCTTCGTTATAGTCGCCACACCATGCGCCACGGGCCAGATCGAAGTTCTGGTTGCCGCGCTCTTCCAGGAACACTTTCCATTCCATGTTGGCCAGCTCGGCGTTCACGCCCAGTTTCTGTTTCCACATCTGGCTCAGCGCCACGGCAACTTTCTTGTGCGCTTCTGACGTGTTGTAGACCATCTCGAAGCTCAGCGGATTGTCTGCGCCATAACCAGCCTCGGCCAGCAGTTCTTTGGCCAGTTCGTCCCGTTCGGCTTGCGACATCGACGCCATTTCGACGTCCGGAACGGTGAAGCCTGCGGTTGCTTCGGGTGCGAAAGTATATGCCTGTGGCTGACCGCCTGCCATGATGTTCTCGGTGATGATCTTACGATCGACAGCAAGCGACAGAGCCTGACGGACATTCGGGTCTTTGAACGCTTCCGGACCACCTTCGGACAGGTTGAACGTGTAATAATAGTTGCACAGACGCGGGAAGCTGATCGCCTCTTCCGGGTGCTCTTTTTGCAGGCGCGGGAACTGGCCTGCGGGCACTTCGGTGCGGTCCAGTTCACCGGCCAGATAGCGGGTCAGGGCCACGTTTTCGTCGTTAATGACCAAGGCCACGACTTTTTCGATAATCGTGTTGTCGTTGTCCCAGTACATCTCGTTGCGCTCGCGAACCGAGCGTTCCTGCGGCAGATGCTCGGTCAGAACATAAGCACCGTTCGACACGATGTTGCCGGGCTTGGTCCAGGCGTCGCCGAACTCCTCAATCACTTTCTGCGGGGCAGGGAAGGTGGTCGCATGCGTGGTCATCTGCGGGAAATAGGACAGCGGCGCGCTAAGCTTTACTTCCAGCGTGTGGTCGTCGATGGCTTTGACGGCCAGATCGTCAACCGGCTTTTCGCCTGCGATAATTTCAGACGCGTTCTCGATCGACATCAGCTCCATGTACCACGCATAGGGTGAGGACAGCGCGGGATCGACGGCACGTTTCCAGGCGTAAACGAAATCGCCAGCTGTAACCGGATCTCCATTGGACCACTTGGCATTGTCGCGCAGGGTGAAGGTATAGACGTCCTTGGCATCATTGGTGGTGAAGCTGGTGGCAACACCCGGCACCAAATTACCGTCTTCGTCCTGGTTCATCAGACCTTCGAACAGATCGCGGACGATCTCGGCGCCCGAAACATCCTCAACTACCTGCGGATCGACCGAGCTGTGCTCGTCCAGAATGCGATAGGTGAACGTCTGGTCATCGGCCAGCGCTTCGCCCGTGGTTGGGTGGGTTCCGGCGGCAAAAGCCGCGCCGGTGATCATAGTCGAGGTCAGCAGGCCTGCTAGAGATGTCCGAATATACTTGTTCATATTGTTAACTCCCGTTTTTTGAAGGCAAGGCGCACGCAGCCGATCAGGGTGGCCCGTTGCCACCTTGATTGCCCGACCAGAAAGCGGCCCGGAACAGGTTCAGATTTTGCTTTGTCAGATCGCAATGAACACCGCGTCACTGGGTTTCGGTTTGCAGTCAGGAATGTTGTTGCGAAAGTCGCCTTTCACTGGGGCAGACGTTGGCATTATTTCAAAAAAGGTTAAAGCCTTTGCCTGCAAATTAGGCAACCTTAGGTGGATTGTGAATGAAACCGAGAGGTCGCAGGCAATAAAATGGCGAAACTTGACGTGTTCTTGACACTTTCGTGAAGCATGTGGCTTGGACTTGACCTGAAGTCTTTGTGTTTCCCTCACGTCACCTGATCCAAAAATGCGAATCGCTCCTGAATCCATCTGTCCGTCTTGTGATCCGGCAATCAGGCGCTTGGGCCTTGGCACCGCGCACGACAGAGCATAACAGGGCCCATCCCGGTCGCAGCCTACCCGGGTATCAAAACAAGGGTTCAAAATATGAAAACGATCGTAATCTGCTCGGGCGGGCTGGATTCGGTATCTTTGGCGCATATGGTTGCGCAGAATCACGAATTGGCGGGCCTGATCTCTTTCGACTATGGCCAGCGTCACCGCAAAGAGCTGGACTATGCTGCGCTTTGCGCGCTGCGCCTTGGTGTGCCCCATGACATCATCGACCTGCGTTCGGTTGGAGCGGTTCTGACCGGCTCGGCCCTGACCGATGATGTGGATGTGCCCGATGGGCACTATGCCGAAGACAGCATGAAAGTGACCGTGGTGCCCAACCGCAACGCCATCATGCTGACAGTTGCATTCGGTGCCGCCGCCGCCCGTGGGGCAGATGCGGTGGCCACCGCCGTGCATGGTGGGGATCACTTCATCTATCCCGATTGCCGCCCTGCCTTCACCGAAGCCTTTGAGGCAATGCAGAAGCTGGCGCTGGACGGCTATGCCGACGTCTCGCTGTTCACGCCGTTCGTGCATCGCAGCAAAGCCGATATCGTGACCGAGGGCGCGCGTGTGAACACCCCCTTTGCCCAGACATGGTCCTGCTACAAAGGCGGAGACAACCATTGCGGGCGCTGCGGTACCTGTGTCGAGCGGCGAGAGGCCTTCCATCTGGCCGGTATCCCTGACCCTACAACCTATGACGACCCTGATTTCTGGGTGGCAGCCACGGCACAGAAGGAAAGCGCCTGATGTATCGGATCACCAAGGAATTCCACTTTTCTGCCTCGCACCAACTGACCCATCTGCCCGACGATCACCAATGCGCGCGGATGCACGGGCATAATTATGTGGTCGAGGTCGAACTGGCCGCCAAGGACCTGAACGCTGACGGGTTTGTCCGCGATTTTGGCGAGCTGAAGCCGCTCAAGACCTATATCGATGAGACGTTTGATCATCGCCATCTGAACGATGTGCTGAACATCCTGACCACGGCCGAGAATATGGCGCGTCATTTCTATGACTGGTGTGCTGCCCGTTGGCCGGAAACCGCTGCCGTGCGGGTCAGCGAAACTCCTAAAACATGGGCCGAGTATCGCCCATGACCCGCCTGCGCATTGCCGAGATTTTCGGCCCCACGATTCAGGGCGAAGGCGCGCTGATCGGGGAACCTACTGTATTCGTGCGCACCGGCGGATGTGATTACCGGTGCAGCTGGTGCGACAGCCTGCACGCGGTTGATACTGCCTATCGTCATGACTGGGCGGCGATGACCACGGATGCGGTTTGGAGCCGAGTGCGCGACCTGTCAGGCGGGCGGCCTTTGACCGTGTCGCTGTCGGGTGGCAATCCTGCCATTCAGGATTTTGCCCCTCTGATCGCCAAGGGAAAGGTCGAAGGCTATCGGTTCGCCTGCGAGACGCAAGGTTCTATCGCAAAGCCGTGGTTCAGCGATCTGGATACGCTGGTCCTAAGCCCTAAACCGCCCTCGAGCGGGGAGTCGGTGGATTGGGTCGCGTTCGACGCCTGCCTGTCGGCTGCTGGAAACGGCCCCAAAACGGTGATGAAAATCGTGATCTTTGATGAGCGTGACTACGCTTGGGCCCGTGCCGCGGCGGATCGCTATCCGGCGCTGCCACTGTATCTACAGCCGGGTAATGAGACGGTCGACCCCACGCAGCCCGTCGATCCGCAAACCCTGTCGGATCGGCTGCTATGGCTGGTCGAGAAAGTCACCGCAGATGGCTGGTTCACCCCTCGGGTGTTGCCGCAACTGCATGTCCTTTTGTGGGGCAACAAACGCGGGGTCTAAAACCCCATCAGGAGAAGACAATGGAAACTATTTACAGCGACCTGACCCAATTGGGCGGCAAAACCGAACTGCCCACCTCTCCCGAAGCGGCTGAGCTGGAGCGGGTGCAAAACCCGCAGGCCGATATCGACTATTGCGTGCGGTTCACCGCGCCCGAGTTCACCTCGCTGTGCCCGATGACGGGGCAGCCGGATTTTGCACATCTGGTGATCGACTATGTGCCCGGCGAATGGTTGGTGGAATCGAAGTCGCTCAAGCTGTTTCTGGGCTCGTTCCGCAATCACGGCGCGTTTCACGAAGATTGCACCGTGTCCATCGCGCGCCGTCTGGTCGATTTTCTTGACCCGCGCTGGCTGCGGATCGGCGGGTACTGGTATCCGAGGGGCGGTATTCCGATTGATGTTTTCTGGCAGACGGGGGCCATACCCGAGCATGTCTGGATTCCCGATCAGGGCGTGCCGCCCTATCGTGGGCGCGGCTGACACCGCTCGCTTGGGTCGGGCGAAAATCCGACCCGAAAAAGCCTTGAGTAATCGTGTGACTCTGCCGATAGTTGACCCAGATATCGGTATAAGGGCTTTTGGGTGTGAGGTATTTCAATTGGTCGCGGGTGCTCGTGCTGGTTGTGCTTGCACTTGTGTCCGCGCAATCCGTTTTTGCCAGCGACAGTTTCCTAGACCCGCAGGGGCCGATTGCGGCCGTGCAGAAAACCCATCTGCTGCGCGCAACGGCTCTGATCCTGATTGCGGTGATCCCGGTGTTGGTGCTGGTACCCCTGATCGCCTATCGCTATCGCCGCCGCCCCGACACCTCTGCCGCTTACCGGCCCAAATGGGATTTCTCTGGTCCGCTGGAATTTGCCATGTGGGGGGTGCCGGTACTGATCGTGGCCATCCTGTCGTTCTACTTGTGGAAAGCGACGCATCGGCTTGATCCCTATGCCGCGCCGTTTGGAGATCAGCCTGCCGTGAACGTTCAGGTTGTGGGGCTCGACTGGAAATGGCTGTTCATCTACCCCGATCATGGCATCGCCAGCGTGGGAGAGTTCGGCATACCCGTGAACCAGCAGGTGGCCCTGACCTTGACGACCGATACGGTCATGCAATCCTTCATGATCCCGGCGCTGGCAGGGCAGATTTACGCGATGCCCGGCATGACAACCAAATTGCATCTGGTGGCCGACACCCCCCGGACCATGCAGGGCGAAAACACCCAATATAACGGCCGTGGGTTCACCAAGCAGAAATTCGTGACGCAAGCGATGCAACCGGGCGATTTTGAGGTCTGGGTCAACAGCGTCCGCACCCATGGCATTCCGCTGACCGATGAGACCTATCAAACATTGGCCATGCGCACCGACCGCGATGAGGTACAGGCCGCGTTGGGTACGCCGCTCATGCCGCTCAACGCGCTGTATTTCACGCTTGAGGAGGGGGATTTGTTCCACTCGATCCTGCACCGATATCACGGTGGGCAACCGCTACCGACAGATCAGCAACCCGGAACCGCAACCTATGGGCAGGAGGGTGCGCAATGACGTCGGAAGCAGGAGGGCTGATCGGGCGGTTAAGCTGGGATGCGTTCCCGATCGTAGGTCTGATCCAGACGCCGAACGCCAATGAGATCGTGGCCAATGCCGCCGCCGCCGTTGTTCTGGTCGGGGTGGTTGCCGTTGTAGGGCTGCTGACATGGTTCCGCCTGTGGGGGCCCTTGTGGCGTGATTGGCTGACCAGTGCGGATCACAAGAAAATCGGTATCATGTACATCGTCTTTGCGATCGTCATGCTGGCGCGTGGGGTGCTGGAAGGCGTCGTTATGCGCGCCCAGCAGGCTGCGGGGCCTGGGGACGGGTTCCTTGAAGCCGAACATTTCGCCGAGCTTTTCAGCACCCATGGCACGATCATGGTGTTCTTTGTGGCGGTGCCCTTTGTGTTTGGGGTCGCGAACTTTCTGATCCCCCTGATGATCGGCGCGCGTGATGTTGCCTTTCCGGTCATGAACCAGATCGGCTTGGGCCTGACGGTTTCTGCCGGGATGATGTTGATGGTTTCGCTGGTGGTGGGCGCTTTCTCGACCGGAGGGTGGACGGCCTATCCGCCCTATACCGGCGCCGCGTTCAACCCGGGGGTCGGGCCGGATTACTGGATTTGGGCGATTGTCGTATCGGGGATCGGCACCACCCTGACAGGAATCAACTTTGCGGTGACGATCTACAAGCTGCGGGCGCCGGGTATGACCTTCATGCGGCTGCCGATGTATTGCTGGACGATCATTTGCAGCTCGATCCTGATCATCTTTGCAATGCCGCCTTTGGGTGTGGCCGCCTTGATGTTGGCGGCTGACCGGTATCTGGATTTCCACTTTTTCACCAATGACCTTGGCGGCAACATGATGAACTACGCCAATCTGTTCTGGCTGTTCGGCCACCCCGAGGTCTATTTGTTGGTTCTGCCCGCCTACGGGATCTATTCCGAGATTTTCGCCACCTTTTCGGCCAAACGGCTTTACGGTTACAACTCGCTGGTTATTGCGACCATGTCGATTGCGATCCTGTCCTTTACCGTCTGGCTGCACCATTTTTTCACCATGGGGCAAAGCGCGCTGATCAATGCGGTTTTCGGGATCGCCACGATGCTGATTGCCATCCCGACCGGTGTGAAAGTCTATGACTGGATGGCGACGCTGTTTCGCGGGCGCATCCGGTTTTCGGTGCCGATGCTTTACGGTTTGGCCTTCCTGATGCTCTTTGTGATCGGAGGGCTGTCGGGTGTCATTCTTGCCAATCCGACCATCGACTATCAGGTGCACAATACTTTGTTCTTGGTGGCCCATTTCCACAATGTGCTACTGCCGGGGGTGCTGTTCGGGCTGTTGGCCGGATATAACTATTGGTTCCCCAAGGCCTTCGGATTTCGCCTGAACGAAACATGGGGCCGGATCTCGGTGGTCCTGTGGACGGTCGGGTTCATGCTGACCTTCCTGCCGCTTTATTTCGTGGGACTGATGGGGATGCCGCGCCGGTCGTTCAGTTGGGAAGACCCCAGCTTTCACCCTTATATGATCGTGGCTGCCCTGGGCTCGCTGGTCATTCTGGCCGCACTTCTGTCGGTTGTCGCGCAGTTGTGGGTCAGTATCAAACAGCGTGAAACCACACGCGTTCCTGTCGGGGACCCATGGGACGCGCGCACGTTGGAATGGTCCATCCCGGCCCCGCCGCCGCCCTATAATTTCGCCGTTATCCCGCAGGTGACAGACCGTGACGACTTTGTCGAAGCGAAAGAGCGCGGCGCGGCCTATCCAACGCCGGATGCCTACGAGGATATCCTGCTGCCGCGCAACACAAGCATCGGTTTCATCCTCTGCGTGCTCAGCGGGGTGTGGATGTTCGCACTTGTCTGGTGGATCTGGTGGCTGGCGGCGCTGACTACCGGTCTGATGCTCGTGTCCTTCATCGCCTGGACGTTCAGAACCGATACCGAAGAAGTTATCTCAGCCGAACAGGTGCGCAAGGAACACGAGGCCTGGCTGGATCTGGTCCGCGCAGCGACCCCCGTTGACCGCGATCACGAATATGCGTCGGAAAACCGCGGTCTCGCTCGCCCCGATCTGGAGGTGGCGACATGAAACGCGCGCCCACTCACAGCTATCCGGGCCTGAATCTTGGTCGCCGCCACCCCGGCGCGGACAAGGCCAGTGAGGTCGTCTCGTTCGGGTTCTGGGTCTTTCTGATGAGCGATCTGGTTTATTTCGGCCTGATGTTCGCCATCTACATCACCATGATCGACGCTCAGGCCGGTGGCCCCGGTCCGCATGAGCTGTTCGATCTGACCAGTATTTTCGCCCAGACGCTGATCCTGCTGACCAGCAGCCTGACGGTCGGGCTGGCAATGCTGGCGCTGAAATACAACCTGCCCCGATCCCGCATCGTGATGTGGTTCGGGATAACGCTGGTCCTTGGCCTCAGCTTTCTGGTGCTGGAACTGCGCGACTTTATGGCCATGGCAGAGAAGGGCGGAGTACCCCAGCGCAGCGGCTTCCTGTCGGCATTCTACGGGTTAGTCCCGCTACACGGGCTGCATGTTGCGGCGGGGTGTCTGTGGTTGGTCGTGCTGGGCATACAGCTGCGCGTCTTTGGCCTGACTGATGTGCTGATGTCCCGCGTTGTGCGTCTGGCGCTGTTCTGGCACTTTCTCGACCTGATCTGGATCGGCATCATCACTATCGTCTACTTCGGAGGGCTGACCTATGGATAACCTCACCGAGATGCACCGGCGCGAACGCAGACGCTATGTTGTCGGTTACGGCGGTTCATTGGTGCTGACGCTGATCGTTTTCATCATTGCCTATGTGTTCGGCATTAAAACCACGGGCGTCTACCTGACGATTGGTCTGTTGGGCCTGGCCCAACTGATCGTGCAACTGGTGTATTTCCTGCATATTGATCGCCGCCGCAGCAGCCGCGAGGATTTGGACCTCGTGCTGTTTTCAACGCTTGTCCTGTTGATCATCATCGTGGGCACGGTCTGGATCATGGGCAATCTGTCGGTGCGGATGCATACCTATCCGATGTAGCCCGCCGGGGCCGCAATCAGTCACTGCGTCAGCCACATTCCCAGTACTACCGCCCCCCAGCATAGGGCAAGGCTGAACGCGATGTTGCCAGCGGCCAACACAAGGGTGCGTTCTCGTTTCAGGTCCAGCGTTTGATAGGCAAAGCTAGAAAACGTGGTGAAGCCGCCGCAGAATCCGAATACCAGTCGCCGTGCCTCCTCCCCCATCTCGACCGGCCCGCCGAGAACCCCTATCCAAAGCCCCAGCAACAGGCTGCCCAGCACGTTCACAAACAGCGTTGCAATCGGCAGATCGTGCCGCAGCCGCAAGGCGATCCAATGGCGCAGAACCGCTCCCAACCCTCCGCCGAGGCCAAAGATGGCGTGCAGATAGGCTTCGGTCATCTGGCCCCCTTCACGCCGTGAACGCGCCGCCCGACTGCCTCACCCAACAGGGCTGCGGCAAGGCCAAAGACAATCTCGGACGTGGCAGCATAGACCGCGCCCCATGGGCTAGTTGAGGCGATCGCGGCCAGATCGGCCACGAAAGAGGAAAAGGTGGACAGCCCGCCGCAAAACCCCACAGCTCCCAGATGCAATACATGCGCATGAACCCGGTGCCGGATGGAATAGAGCCAGCCTAGAACGAAACAGGCAAGAACATTGATCCCGAAGGTCGTCGTTACGGCCAAGATACTGGGCAGCGGGACCGACAACCCTTCACGCAGCAGCGAACCTGCCGCGCCGCCGACAAAAACGGCAAGGAACATGCGCCCAATGTTGGGTTGAAGTTTGCTATCAGTCACAGACCCTGCCCAGTTCTTTGTGCCTTTCGGCATACCCACTGGCTGGGGACGGATCAACCATCGACCGCCACTATCACGAATCCGCTGGAACAGGTGACAAATGGCATAAACGCTTGCAACAAAATATCGAATTGCCCAACTTCCGATGTAACGCAGGCCAGTTCAGGAGAGCCCCAATGATAGTCCGCCGACTCTATTACTTTCTAAGCTGTGTTTGCCTGCCGCTGACCCTGATCCTTGGGTTTGTCTGGTCTCCGATCCATTGGCTGTTGATCTTGCTGATCCCCTACGCAGTGATCGGTCTGTACGACATACTGACGACGAAGCACAATGTTCTGAACAATTACCCGGTGCTTGGGCATTTTCGCTATATGCTGGAGTTTGTCAGCCCCGAAATCCGCCAGTATTTCGTAGAAACGAACGAAAGTGGCCGCCCCTATAACCGAATTGTTCGCGGGTTGGTCTATTCCCGCGCGAAAGGTCAGGTGGACACGCAGGCTTTTGGGACGCAGTACGATATCAATTCCGTGGGTTATCACCGCACCAATCACTCACTCGCCCCCAAACATGTGGACGAAAGCGAAGAGCGCGTTTTGCTTGGCGGTCCGCAATGCTCCCAGCCTTACAATGCTTCGCGCCTGAACGTGTCGGCGATGAGCTTTGGCGCGCTTAGTGCAAATGCGATCAGGGCTCTGAACGGCGGTGCCAAGGATGGAGGATTTGCTCATAACACTGGCGAGGGCGGTTTGTCTCCGCATCATCTGGCCGAGGGTGGGGATATCATCTGGCAGATCGGAACCGGCTATTTTGGATGCCGCTCAGCGGATGGCGGGTTCGACAAGGACAAATTCGCCGAAAAGGCCAAAAAGGACGTTGTAAAGGCAATTGAGATCAAACTGTCGCAGGGGGCCAAGCCCTCGCATGGGGGGGTGTTGCCTGCCGCCAAGGTTGATGAGGAGATTGCTGAAATTCGTGGCGTTCCGGTGCACCAGGACGTCATTTCGCCCCCCACGCACTCCGCCTTTGAGGGTCCGACCGGATTGATGCAGTTCGTTCAGCATCTGCGTGAGATGTCGGGTGGTAAGCCGGTTGGCTTCAAGCTATGCATCGGTCGCCCGTCGGAATTCATGGCAATCTGCAAAGCGATGCTTGAGACAGGCATTCTGCCGGATTTCATCACTATTGACGGGTCCGAAGGGGGCACTGGCGCGGCTCCGGTCGAGTTCACCAACCGTCTGGGCATGCCTCTGAACGAGGCATTGATCTTTGTGAACAATTGCCTGCGTGGCGCAGGGTTGCGCGACAAGATCCGGGTGATTTGTTCGGGCAAAGTGGCCACCGGTTATGACATGATCGAGAAATTCGCGCTTGGTGCGGATATGTGTAACGCGGCAAGGGCGATGATGTTTGCCATTGGTTGTATTCAGGCGCTGCATTGCAACACCAACCGCTGCCCATCCGGCGTCGCCACGCAGGACCCGGTTCGTGGTCGCGCCGTGAACGTGCCGCAGAAACGACAGCGGGTTCATCGCTATCACGACGCCACGCTGGAAAGTTTCCGCGAAATTCTGGGGGCCATGGGCAAAGAGAAAGTGTCCGAACTTAACCCCTCGGATATCCGGCGTCGTACAGCGGATGAGCGAGAGCACTCTTACGCAGAACTGTACGATATCGTGGAAGAGGGCGCGTTCCTGGGCGATGCCGTCCCGGATGAGTTCGCAGCCGATTGGAAAATCGCCTCGGCCCAGCATTTCTGATTTTTTTCACGCGCGCGCCAAGGATTGACCTTTTCCATCCGTCTTACTCATCGTGATGCGTATGGAAACATCGGATGAGGATCTGGCCCGGGCGGCGGCAAAAGGCGACGCGGACGCGTTCGCTTCTCTTTTGCGGCGCCACTATGACCGGATTTTCCGGCTGTGTTTCCGGCTGACCGGGCGGGCGGATCAGGCTGAGGACCTGACGCAGGATATCTGCGCGGCGCTTCCTTTGAAAGTCCAGGCCTTTCAGGCGCGGGCCAAGTTCACCACATGGCTTTATCGTGTGGTGGTCAATGCAGCCGAGGATGCGCGTCGCCGCGCCACTTCTCACAGTCGCGCCGCAGCAGGGTGGGGCGACGTCGAACAGATGCGTCGGGCCGAAGCGACCGAGGCCGCCGAGGCCGTGGATTGGTTGCAAAGGGCAATGCGCAGCCTGCCGCAGGATTTGCAGGAGACGCTTGCCCTGACCCTTGAGGAAGAGATGACCCACGCGCAGGCGGCTGAGGTTCTGGGCGTGTCTGAAGGGACGGTCTCGTGGCGTATGTCGGACATCCGAAAGCGCTTGCGGGCCATGCGGCAAGAGGAATTGGACCAATGACCGACGATCTTGACCATCTCAAATCGCTGATGGATGCGGCAACACCCGCCCCCGACAGCGCACGCCGGGCGAATAATCTGGACCGGGCACGAAAATCTTTTGCGCGTGCCCAAGGATCTCGCGTCGGCGCACGTCCCACTGTCAAGCGTGGCCCAGTAGCCCGCCTGACAGAAGGAGCGATTTTCATGCTGAATTCCCTGACTTCCCGTGGTGTTCTGACCGCTACAACAGCCCTTGGGGCTATCGCATTGGTGCTTATTGTCCCGCAGATGCAAACTGGCCCGCTGCGCGTGACGGACCAGATCGAAAGCCGGGTTGTTGAACCGGCAACTATCCCTCAGCCGTTGCCACAAGCCGAGGAAAAATTTGCCGACGCTATCGCCGCTGCCCCGCAGGCGCTGAGCAAGCGCGCGGAAGGTGCAAACAGCGAGCCGACGGTTCGCCTCGGTCGAGATAATGTCGCCGAGGTTGCCCGGATCGCCCCGGCTGCACCCGACGTCGTAGTCGCATCAACTCCGAACACAGAAGCCTTCGCAAACGCCGATATCAATCCACTGAAAGTCACGGCCGAGAACCCAGTTTCGACCTTCTCGATCGACGTGGACACGGCATCCTATGCAATTGTCCGGTCCTCGTTGTTGAATGGTCAGATGCCGCCGAAAGACGCGGTGCGGGTGGAAGAGATGTTGAATTACTTCCCCTACGCCTATCCGGCACCCGATGGTGAGGCCCCGTTTCGTCCGACGATCACGGTCAGCCCGACGCCTTGGAACGCGGGAACGCAGCTTGTGCATATCGGTATTCAGGGCGCGCTGCCCCAGATTGCCGAACGTCCGCCCCTGAATCTTGTGTTTTTGATCGACAGTTCAGGCTCGATGCAGGATGCAAACAAGCTGCCGCTTCTTAAACAGTCTTTCCGGCTGTTGCTGTCGGAACTTGGGCCTGAAGATCAGGTCTCAATCGTGACCTATGCGGGCAATACAGGGCAGGTGCTGGAACCGACCCTGGCCACCGAGCGGAGTAAGATTTTGGCGGCGCTGGATAAGCTCGAGGCTGGAGGCGGGACCGCCGGACAAGCCGGGTTGCAACAGGCCTATCAGGTGGCCGAGGAGATTGCGTCGGATGGCGAGGTGACGCGGGTCATTCTGGCAACGGACGGTGATTTCAATGTGGGGCTGTCGGATCCGGAGGCTTTGAAGGACTTCATCGCTCGGAAACGCGACAGCGGAACTTATCTGAGCGTTTTGGGCTTTGGACGCGGCAATCTGGATGATGCCACGATGCAGGCCTTAGCGCAGAACGGGAACGGGCAGGCGGCCTATATCGACACGTTGGGCGAGGCGCGTAAAGTGCTGGTCGATCAATTGACCGGCGTGCTGTTTCCGATTGCCAACGACGTCAAAATTCAGGTCGAGTTCAACCCCGCGCAAATCGCCGAATATCGCCTGATTGGCTATGAGACGCGGGCACTTCAGCGTCAGGACTTTGACAATGATGCAATCGATGCAGGCGATATCGGGGCAGGGCACAGTGTGACTGCGATTTACGAAGTCACACCTGTCGGCTCCGACGCGATCCGCAATGGTCCCTTGCGCTATGGCGCGTCTCAGGTGGTCGCGGATACGGACAAGGAGATCGGATATTTCAAATTGCGCTACAAGCAACCCGGATCGGACCGCAGCCAGTTGATCGAAAACCCTATTCGTTTCGACCAGGGCGTTGTGACGGACGATGTCGCGTTTTCCCACGCGATTGCGGGATACGCTCAGGCGCTGCGGGGCGGTGAATATCTGGGCAATTGGTCTTATCCGCAAGCCATCGATATGGCCACGGCGGCACGGGGGGACGATCCGTTTGGATACAGGGCCGAGGCAATCATGTTGATGCGCCTGGCCCAGTCCTTGGCCGATTAGAACGACCTTGGGTTATTGGTTGAGTGTGTGTGTATTCTTCGAACGCTCCACTCGACCGCGTCGCGCATGGTTTTGCCCAGGGCGATATCGAAAGCGTTGACCAGATCCGGGGTTTGTTCACTTTCGGCAATCACGGCTTCCTGAAACGAACCAGACGCTATGATCTTGTCTTCGAACTCGTCGATTATCTTGATGTTCATGCGCACTTCTATGCGAACGGTCGACTCGCCATCTGTGCCGCTGACGACTATGCCCTGAAACTCGCGCAGATCGGGGACGATGACATAATCTGCTCGAAGGCCAACAGTGGACCGTCCAACCGCGGCCACTTTGCCGCTGTTTTCATAGCTTTCAACCATTAGCGCCTGCACGATCAGGGGAGCTCGGTCGACCCAACGCGCGCGGGACAGGTACTGTACTTGCAGATGCGAAGGCTGGATCGCAATCTGATCCGTATTGACCGCCGCCGTTGCGGTCGGCTCTTCTACAACGATCTGTTTCTGTACGCGTGGCAGCGACGATGAAAACGTGCTTTTAGGCGTCAGCAGATACAGGTCGTTGGGCTTTGACGCCTGTTGCAACGTACCCAGCCCGGTGCATCCAGCAAGAACCACTGCCGCCAGAACGAAAGGAAGAAACCTGATCATTGGCGAAACTCCGATGCTTGAGTGCCCAGCAGAAACCGCGCTGGGTCACGTTCAACCTTATCGACCAGCCGATCCAAAGTGACCACCAATCGTTGGGATTGCTCGATGAACCGGGTGAATTGGGGCAGGCCAACGCGCATGAAATCCGAAATCTGACGGCGATTTTCCTGGACGATTCCGTCAATCGTTCCCAACAGGTTCGAGGCCGATTCCGACGCGCTGAGGATATCCTTGGAAATCTCGTCCAGCCTGTCGGTGACGCTGGTGACAGTGGTTGCTACCTGATTGGCGGCGTTGCGGATGTCGGCCATGACAGCGCCCACGTCTTCGTTGATCACGCGATTGGCTGAATCAAAGGCGCTCTCGGCAGATGTCAGCGTGCCTTTTGCGGTGTCCATTGCACCGGTGATAGAGCCCAGTGTTTCGTTGGCATTCAGGAAGGTTTCCGTGGCAGTCGCAAGCGCCACGCTGCCTTCATCTGACAGGCCGGACAGATTTTCTGCCAGAGATGAGGCGCGGTCAATAAACGGCCTCAGATCCTGCTGGATAACCTGGTCTGCGGTCTCAAAAGTCGTCTTGGCGCTATCCAGCGCGGCGGCAGCGGATTCAGAGGCCGTCTTGACGCTATTCAGTGTATCGGTTCCGGTGGTCAGAGTGGTCTCGGCCGTATCGGCGAGCTGATCCAGGCGTTTGGAGAAGTCCGAAATCTCTCGGGCAGCGCCGCCCAGATCGGCCGAGAGGGATTCGAAATCTGACAGAGTCTTGTCCAGCCGCCCGGTGGCCGAGGCGACGTTGGCCAGAATATCGGACACGGCCTGCCGGTTTTTATCGTCTACAACCTCGTTGATGTCTTCAAGCAGGGTGATGGCTTTCTCCATCAACAAAGGCGCGCCTTCGAAGAGGGACTGAATGGCGCTGCGTTTGCTTTGGATCAGGCTGTTCTGCGGTAGGCGTTCTGCGGTTGACGATCCACCGGTCAGTTCCACGAAACTAACGCCGGTCACCCCAAGTGATTGCAATTGCGCAATAGTTTCGGATGTCACCGGGATTTCCGCGTCCACCTCAAGACGGACTCGTACTTTCGAAGGATCGTCCTCATCCAGCTCCAGCGAAATGACCTGTCCGACGGGCAACCCGTTATAGCTGACCCCACCGGCGGCGGAGAGGCCCGAGACATTGTCGAACAGCACCTCATAATACGCGTATTGGCGCGAGATTTCGAATTTGGCGAGCCAAAGGAAGAACCCGAACGCACCAAGAATGCCCGCAAGCGTGAAGGCACCGATCAGGATATAATTTGCTCGGGTCTCCATTGCCGTTACCTGCCTAGCCCTTTTTCTTGTGCCGCGCGTGCCCTTGGGCCGGTGAAATACTCTTGCACCCAAGGATGATCGACTTTGGTCATTTCTTCAATCGGACCTTCAACCAGGACGCGTTTTTCTGCAAGTACGGCAATCCGGTCACAGATGGCATAAAGGCTGTCCAGATCATGAGTTACCATGAAAACGGTCAGCCCAAGCGCGTGTTGCAACTCGCCGATCAGATCGTCATAGGCGGCGGCCCCGATCGGGTCCAAACCGGCGGTGGGTTCGTCCAGAAAGACAATCTCGGGGTCCAGCGCCAGCGCACGTGCAAGGGCGGCGCGTTTACGCATCCCTCCGGATAATTCGGACGGAAACTTGCCGCAGCTAAATTGTGGCAGGCCGACAAGGCTGATCTTGAGGTTTCCTAATGCGCACATCAGGCTTTCACTGAGGCCCGTGTGTTCGCGAAGCGGCGCCATGATGTTTTGCAACACGGTCAGAGAGGAAAACAGCGCGCCATCCTGAAACGCAACGCCCCAGCGCTGTTCAATCCGGCGGCGTTCCTGTTCGGGGCCGTTCACAACATTGACGCCCAGAACCTCGATACTGCCAGCGGCCGGTTTGTTTAGCCCGACGATCGTGCGCAGCAGAACGGATTTCCCGGTGCCTGATCCGCCAACGATGCCCAGAACTTCACCGCGCCAGACATCTAAATCCAGATTTTGATGCACGATCTGAGGGCCGAATTGGTTGGTCAGGTTGCGCACGCGGATAACAGCTTCGCGCTGTGTGTCCGCCTTTTGGCTGTGCTGCGGCAAAGTCCCGTCCATGTTAGACACCCATCACCGAAAAGAAGATGGAAAACAAGGCGTCCAAGGCGATCACCATAAAAATGGATTGAACCACAGACGCCGTTGTGCGCTGCCCAACGCTTTGGGCCGAGCCCTTGACCTGTAACGCCTGCCAGCAGGCAATCACCCCGATCACAAGCGCAAAGAACGGGGCCTTGATCATGCCGATGGCAAATTGCCAGATGCCGGTGTTTTCCTTCAGACGCGTGGCGAACATGCCGGGGCTGACGCCCAGATCAATCCAGCTCATCAATCCGCCGCCGATCAGGGCCGCCATATTGGCAATGAACCCCAGAATGGGCAGCATGACCAGCAATGCCATGACGCGGGGTATGACCAGAACTTCGATCGGATCCAGGCCGAGGGTCCTCATCGCGTCAATCTCTTCTTGCACTTTCATCGACCCGATCGAGGCCGTAAAGGCCGAGCCAGAGCGGCCCGCCACGATGATGGCCGTGAGCAAAATGCCCAGTTCCCGAAGGACCGAGATCGAGATCAACTCGACCACGAAGATCTCGGCTCCGAATTGCTTCAGCTGGGTTGCGCCCTGAAACGCCAGAACCACCCCGATCAGAAAGCCCATCAGCGCGACTATTGGAATGGCGCGAAAGCCGGTTTCCTCCATTTGCGACACAAGCGCGGCACCGCGCAGTCGTCGAGGCATCATTAGGGTGCGCATCAACCGGTGCAGGGTCATCCCAAGGAATTCCAGCATCGACAGCGTGTCTTTCCACCCTCCTGCAGTCCGCTTGCCCAGACTTTCGATCCAATCTGCGAAACTGCGACTAGTGTCTTCTGATTCCGGATCCTCGGGGATGTTGCGTGTGACCGTCTCGATCAGGTCGGAATACGCGGGCAACGCCCCTTGAAACCGCACCTCGGCTCCGGCCAGTTTCGCCCTATGCGCAAGGTCGGCAACCACCCAAGCCCCACTGGTGTCCAGCGCCTGGATTCCAGACAGATCAATGATCAGATTGCTATCGTCAGGCTTATACGCCGCAAAGCTCTGTTCGACGCTACTGAGTGTCTGAGTCAGCAAGTCTCCGGACACCCGAAGGTAAACGCCGTCGGCGCTTGTTTCCGAATTCAGGCTAGGTCGCGTCATGGCTGTATGTGATGTAAAACAGTGTGGGGCTGCAATGTAATTTTTTGGGAAGAAGCAATTTTGTCCCTGCATCATGTCGTGAATGCGACAAGCCCCAAAGCCTGATTGCGCGTGGTCTATACCTATTGCTCAATTCACCTGTTCAGGACAGTGTGGCCGCAGGTTAAATTCGGGTTTGAGAGAATTGACATGCCGCAGTCGGGGAATGTCCTTTTCATTGTTATTGATCAGCTTCGGGCAGATTGTCTGAGCGGCGCTCTGGCGGATTGTATCGAGCTGCCGAATCTCAGGGCGTTGATAGCTGATGCCGTCCGCTTTGACCGCCATTTTTCAGTCGCCAATCCCTGCGGGCCGTCACGGGCATCTATCCTGACCGGGCAATATGCGATGAACCACCGGTCTGTGCGCAACGGAACGCCGCTGCGGCATGACACGCCCAGCATCGCATCGGAAATGCGAAAGGCGGGGTATCGCCCGATGTTGTTCGGCTATACCGATACTTCGGCGGACCCAAGGGCCTATGATGCGTCAGACCCGATCCTCAAATCTTATGAGCATCCGATGCCTGGTTTTGATGAAGTGCTGGAGATGCGGTTGGAGGAGTCCTATCCTTGGCGCGCCCATCTGATGCAAAAGGGCTATGCGTTTCAGGACTATTGGGATCTTCACAAGCCAACCGCACCCGACGGTGGCGCGCCAAGGCTGAACGATCCCGCACCTTATCGGGCCGAGGACAGCGACACAGCCTTTCTGACGGACAGCTTCCTGAACCATATGGCGCCGATGGCCGGTCAGGGCTGGTTTGCGCATTTGACCTATATCCGGCCGCATCCGCCGCTGGTGGCCCCGTCGCCCTATAACGACATGTATGATCCCGCCGCGTTGCCTTTGCCGATCCGGCACGCAGACGAGGCGCAAGATCGCGCCATGCACCCGTTCTTTGAGCCGACCATAGACCGCCATAGCGCACGAGACGTTGTGTTGGGGTTCGATGAAGTCGAACCGAGTGATCAGAATATTCAGACATTGCGGTCCGTCTATCTGGGCCTGACCACAGAGGTCGATCACCATATTGGGCGAGTTATCCAGTTTTTGAAAGACAGTGGCCAGTATGAGCAGACGCTTATCGTAGTGACCGCAGACCATGGCGAGATGCTGGGCGATCATCATAGCTGGGGCAAAATGACGGTGTTTGACGCCGCCTATCATACGCCACTGATCATTCGGGTGCCGGGCAATCAGGCACAGGCCGGTCAGGTTGTGACCGTTCCGACCGAGTCCATTGACATTGCGCCCACCATCCTCGACTGGGTTGGCCGGACGCCGCCCAATGCGATGGACGGACGGTCATTGCTGCCCTTGCTGACGGGGGACGCGCCCGAAGATTGGCGCAATTATACCTACAGCGAACTGGATTTCGGAGACCCGCAAGCAAATACTCTGTGGCAACAGAAGCTTGGAACCGGCCATAGCGACTCGAACCTGTCCATCTTGCGCGACGCGCGGTTTACTTTGGTCGAATTTGCCGCCGACTTGCCGCCCATTCTGTTCGATCACCAACAGTCCGGTGAAATGCAAAACGTAGCCAACGATCCGGTCTATGCGGCTGATTTGGCGCGATTGGGGCGGCAGATGCTACGTCACCGGATGCGCAATACGGATCATACGCTGTCCTTGCATTCCATCACCTCGGATGGACCGAAGGTGCAAACCCGCTATTGACGCGCACCGGCGCGAATGTCGCGCCTGTGCCCTCTACACCTGGGAAAGATCCGGTGCTACGCATATGTCGGGGAGGACGGGTTTGGACTTAACTGACAAGAACATAAAGGCCATGACGACCGCAGGCCTAAACCTGATTGGTCAGGGGCTGTCGATCTATGACAGCCAGTTGCGGATGGTCGTCAGTAATCGTCCGTTTCAGGAAATGTTCGATTTGCCGGATCGCTTGGTCCAGCCCGGCGCGTTCTTTCATGACACGATCCGATATCTTGCCGAACTTGGCGAATATGGCGACGTAGCCGATGTCGATACAATCGTTGAACAGCGTGTCCAACAGGCACTTGCTTTCGAACCCCACTATATGGAACGCGTGCGGGCCAATGGGCAGGTGATCTCGGTCGAGGGGGCACCGCTTCCTAAAGGTGGCTGGGTCGCCGTTTATACCGACATAACCAACACCAAACAGGCTGAGGCCCTGTTGCGTGCCCGATCCGAGGAATTGTCCGAACAACTTCTGGACCGGGCCGAAGAATTGACAGCAACAAACCGGAAACTGGCTGCGACGATCTCGGCGCTAGAGGAAGCCAAGCGACAGTTGACCGAGATCGAAGCCCGTACCCGGATGACGACAGAAATGATGCCAGCCCATATCGCGCATCTGGATTCTGAGGGACGCTATGACTACTCGAACCGCCGTCTGAGCACCGTACTGCCTGGCCGTCCGTCCGATATACTTGGGATGCATATTTCGCAAGCGTTGGGATCGGCCACATATCTCCGGGTCGAAGCGCATTTGCAAAATGCCTATGGCGGAGAACCCTCGGTTTTCGAGTTTAACGAGGATCAGGATTCCCGTCGCATTCGGGTCTCGTTCACGCCAGATGGCGAAGGAGGCGTCTATGTCATGTCGGTGGACATCACCGAAGAAACGCAGGCCAGAGTCGCACTGCAACAAACACGTCGTCGGGCGATGGCTGCCCAGATGACCAGCGGGCTGGCGCATGATTTCTCGAACCTGTTGACGATCATTCTGGGCATACAGTCGCGGCTGCAAAAGATGGATCTGCCTGAAAGCGCCCGAGAACTGGTGGCCGCCACGCAACAGACGGCGCGCCGAGGCGGCCAGCTTCTAAACCGCATCGCTGACATGACCGGCAGCAGAACGCCGCAGCCCAAGGCAACCGATATGCGAGGTTTGTTAGAGGATTTGCGTATCCTTGCCTCACCCTCTCTGCCACGCGGCGTGGGTCTTTCGGTGGTGAATACTCTGCCCGATGAGGCGCTGATGCTGGATCCGGGCATGGTGCAGGACGCATTGTTGAACTTGGTTCTGAATGCGCGCGATGCTTGTGGCGGCTCGGGGCAGGTGACGATCAGCGCACATACGATCGGGACAATCTGGATCGAAATTGCGGTGTCCGATACCGGCCCCGGTTTCTCGCTCGAGGCGCTGGACAAGGCGCTGAACCCGTTCTTTACCACCAAGGGCGACAAAGGATCGGGCCTGGGGCTGCCAATGGTCTATGACACGGTGAAACTGGCAGGCGGCGATCTGAGCCTGCGCAACACGCCGTCCGGTGCATCCGTCGTTCTGCGGCTGCCCTATCGTCCCGCGCCGCCGGTGCAGGAAGGGTTGGTCTTGTTGGTCGAAGATAGCGATGCCTTGCGCCAGAACTTTCGCGATATGCTGATTGATCTGGGGTTCACTGTAATCGAAGCCACCTCGGCCGACGAAGCGCTGGCTTTGACCAGTGACCTGAACGACATCGCGTTGGTTTTGTCAGATATTCGGCTTGAAGGGGATGCAACCGGTTTGGACTTGCTGACACGGATGCGGTCACGTTTACCAACAATCCTGATGACATCCCTGCCATATTCCGACCCGTTACACCGCGAAGCTCTGACGCGCGCCCCTGTTCTGCGCAAACCCTTTACGCGGGCACAACTTTCCGCCCTTCTCCGATCCGAGGTTGCTTGATGACACAGCCATTGGTCACCATCGTCGATGACGAACCTGAAATCCGCCGCATCCTGACCGATGCCCTGGAAGATGCCGGGTTCCGGACTCAAAGCTTCGCCCGAGCCCGCGAATTCGAGGCGTCGCTAAAACGCGCCACACCCGATGTCTGCCTTGTGGATCTGTCCCTGCCCGACACGGACGGCTTGGCGCTGGTGCACCGGTTGGCGTTGGAGCAAGGCGCGGCAGTCATCATCATTTCCGGCCGAGCGCAAGTTCAGGACCGCGTCACAGGGCTTGAATTGGGGGCCGATGACTATATCACCAAACCCTTTGATCCTGCCGAAGTTGTTGCGCGTATCCGCGCCCGATTGCGATCGCCGCGGGTACAGGCCGTGCAGTCGGATACGGCCCGCTTTAACGGCTGGTCGGCTTATTTCGATCGCTACATCCTTGAGAACGAGGATGGTGCGGAAACTTCGTTCAGCCATGCGGAAGGCGAAGTTCTACGACTGTTTCTTGAAAGTCCTAAACGCTTGATCAGCCGCGCTCAGATGCAAGAGGCGCTGGGTGGGGGAGCCGGTGACAGTTTTGACAGGGCCATGGATGTGCGCATATCTCGGCTGCGGACGAAGCTGGGTGAAGACCCTAAAAACCCGCGTCTGATCAAGACGATTTATGGCGCAGGATATATTTTTCTGGGGGATGTTGAGTGGGCCTGATCGGACGGTCTCATAGTCGTCGAGACCCCGCTGCCCAGTTTGTACATGAGATGCGGAGGCTTTCAGACGGGACTATTCGCGAAACGCTTGGTCTTTGACTTTGACGACGGGACGCAAAACGTAGTCCAGCACGGTTTTCTTGCCCGACAAAATATCCACTTCTGCGATCATGCCTGGGATGATTTCCACTTCTACACCATTGGCATCCAAAATCGAGTGTTTGGTCTGAATTTCGACGACAAAAACCTCTTCGTCATTTCGCTCGGACCGGGTGATGGTGTTGGCTCCAATCCGCGTGATCTGGCCATCCAATGCACCATAACGGGCAAAGTCGTAGGCCGTAATCTTTACTTTGACCGGCTGCCCTGCGCGCAGAAAGGCGATATCTTCCGGTTTTACATAGGCTTCGACCAGCAAGCGATCGTCGAGAGGGATAATCTCGATCAACTCTTCTCCGCTTCTGGCCAGCCCTCCGATCGTAGTACGGTAGATCCGATTAACCACGCCGCGCATTGGGGATTTGACTTGGGCACGTTCGGCACGATCCTTAAGGGCCGGTAAAAGAGGTTGTAGGGTCGCAAGTTCTGCCGTGGTGATCGCCAAATCGGTCAATGCTGCGCTTCGAAACCGGCTTTGCGCTGCTAAAATCCGATCGTCAATTTCATCCAGCCCGGTTTTCAAGCGATGCGTGATCGCAACAGCCCGTGTAAGCCGCCCCTCCCATTCGGCCTCATTTCGTCGCAACGTCAGCAGTGTCGTCGCGGGTTCCATGCGCTGTTCGACCAATGGTGTCATGATGGCGCGTTCCTCTGCCAGGATTTGCAAGGTTTCGTCGGCAGTTACCTGATCAACCAAGCTTTCCTCGTATTCCCGGTGACGTTGTTGTCGTTGTCGCTCCAGGATCGCGATCTCAGATCTCAACTCGGATTGCCGGGCGTCAAATAGGGCCGCTTCCGATCTGACGACTTCCGGCGCGCCTTCGACCAGCCTTGGCGCAAATCGCAATTCGGTTTCGTTTATTTCCGCCTGCAACCGGTGGACTCTGGCCATCAAGCCAAAAGCCCTTTGTTGTTCCTGATTGAGTTGGCTGTCTATTTGCGTGGTGTCGAACTCCATCAACAAAGTGCCCTCATCCACGATTTGGCCTTCTTTGACGTGCAGCGATCGCAATACGCCGGATTCTGTGGCGTCGATGAGTTGAACATTGGCTGATGGAACGATGCGCCCGTCCACGCGTGTGACGTCGTCCAACTCAGTAAAATACGCCCAGAACCCTACTGTCAGCAGGCAAGCCAGAATTGCAAACAACAACACAGAACCGCGCCAAGGAGATTGCCCCCTTATTTCATTGGCCAATGATGCAAAGTCAGGATGCTGCGACATTCAGATGCCTCCCATTGGGGCGTGGCTGCCGTGTCAAAATCGATTTTGGCCCATCTGCGGCAACCTGTCCGTTTTCGATCACGATAATCCGGTCAACAAGCGCCAGAAGGCTGGTGCGATGGGTCACGATAATCATCGTGTCGCGTTTGGTAGCGCTATGCAGGCGCTTTATGACCTCAGCCTCGGTTTTCACATCCATCGCGCTCGTGGGTTCGTCCAGTAAAAGTACCGGAGGACGGCCAATCAAAGCCCGTGCCAAGGCAATGGCTTGGCGTTGCCCGCCGGACAATCCCTCGCCACGTTCGGCAAGAGGCTGGTCATAACCGCCAGGATGGTCGGCGATGAAATCTTCCACTCCGGCAACTTGCCCTGCGTCAATTAGGTCCTGATCTTGCGGCCTGATCGTGCCACTGGCAATGTTCTCACGGATCGTTCCCGAAAACAGCCATATGTCCTGAAGCACTGAACCAATGTTGCGCCGCAGGTCGCCTGGATCAATTTGTCGGATGTCTACACCATCCAGCATCACTGACCCTGCGCGGGGCTGGTAGAGACCCAGCAATAGCCGCGAGATAGTGCTTTTGCCCGACCCGATGGGGCCTAGAATTGCGACTTTTTCGCCAGCTTCAATTTCGAAGGACACATCGCTGAGGGTGTCACGGGTTTGACCAGGGTAAGAAAACGAGACGTTCTTAAATGCGATACGTCCTTCAATAGTGCCACGGGTGATCCATGTCCTCCCTTGGGGACGCTCGCTTTCTGCTTCCATCAGCGCGTTCAGATTGCGGTACGCGCTGCGCGCCTGATTTGCGCGTGTCAACGTTTGCGCGAGTTGCCCCAAAGGGGCGAGAGCCCGACCGGTTAACATGACCGAGGCGACAAGGGCACCCATACTGGTCGCCCCTTCGGTGATCAGAAAGACACCATAGAACACGATCAAGACCTGGGCTGCTTGCTGAGTGAACCCTGTCAGGTTCAGAGCCAATTGAGTAATAGCTCGACTTTTTACACTGTGTGATGCCTGCCGTTCGACCGCACCTTCCCAACGGCAACGCATCTGATTGGCAGCGGCCGTCGTTTTGATGGTTTCAAGTCCCGAAACCGTTTCGACCAAAACGGATTGTTTGGATTGCCCTCCGGAAAAGTTTTGTTCGGCCAACCGGGACAAAAACGGTTGCACGGCCAGCCCCGAAAGCAACACGATTGGCACTGCCATGGCTGGTATTATGGCAAGAGGGCCACCAACAAGGTGGATGGCGAATACGAACAAAGCGACAAAAGGCAGATCAACGACAGCAACCAAGGTTGCCGAGGTGAAAAACTCGCGCAGCGTTTCAAACTCGCGAACTGTGCTGGCCATAGCGCCCGTCGATCCGGTTCTGGATTTCATCTGAATGTTGAGAAGGTGGTCGAAAATGCGTCGTCCCATCATCCTGTCCGATTTTTGACCTGCTCGGTCGATAAACCCGGCGCGCAACAGTTTCAGGAAGAAGTCGAATACCAGTGCTAGACCGACACCAAGGGTCAATGCGATCAGCGATTCAGTTGCTTCATTGGGTAGCACTCGATCATAGACCACCATGATAAAGACAGATGTGGAAAGCCCGAGCAAATTTGCCACCGCAGCCGCAAGCGCAACTTGCGCGTAGGACCAGCGGTTTGAACCAATGGCCGACCAAAACCAATGACCGGTCTCGGGTCTGAATGTCCTGTTGTGATCTTCGTTGTGCACGCGCCGAAACAATATCGCGTAGCCAGTGTAGATCGTTGCCAACTTAGCCCCTTCGATCTCGGTTATTTCGTTTCCCATCTTTGGGTCAAAAATCAGGAGATCGCCGTTTTCCGAAAAACCGTGAAAGACGACGGCGTGTTGATCTGTCAGAAGTAAAATTGCGGGCGTAAAACTACTGTCCAAATCCCCGAGCGCCCAACGCCCATAACCGGCTTGCAACCCAGCATTCTGAGCCACCTCGAGCAGGTCGTGAATGGTCAGCCCGCCGCCGTCTCCGGTTAGTGCGGCATTCAATGCAGCGCTTGTAAGTGGACGATCGAGATGAGCTGCAACATGCAAAAAACACGTTTCAAGCCCAGACGTTTTGGACGGCCCAATCAGAATTTGTTGTTGTGTCATTGTCTTGCCCCCTGGGTCACGACCTCAAGGCCGAGAAGGTCCAAAATGTCACCTGTCAAACTGAGCGCAGCATAGTTCGTCAAAAAGAAATTCTGATCTGCCAGGATCAGCCTTTCCTGAGCGTTTACATAGTCACGTTGGGCGTCGAGAATTTCGATGAGACTACGCCGACCTATGGTGAATTGCGCCTGCGCTGCCTCCACGCTGTCTTCGTTTGCCTTCGCGGCGATCTTGGCAGCTTGCAGTCGCTTGGCGCCGGCTTGCTGGTCAGAGCGAATAAAGTCAAGCTCGCGCCGGATATCTCGTATCAGCGTCTCGCGCGCGAATTCGGCTTCGCTTACTCTGGCTTCAGCGGCAGAAATCGAAGCGCGGCGCTGGCCGGTGCTATCCAGCTCATAGTTCACGGACAGGTCAATTCCGAAATCTGTATCATCGTCATCGTCGCGGTCTGCAAAGGCAGCCAATTCGACGCCCGGACGACGGCGTGCCAAAGCCGCTGTCAAATCTGCCTTAGCGGCCAATAAGGCCGCGTCTGCTCGTCTGACCTGAGGGCTGTTCACTACAATTTCCGCGTCTGTTCGCGTCAGCTTCGGCGCCTTTGCCGGCTTCGATAGATCCCCGGCCTGTTGGCCGAAGATGTCGCGGAATTGCGCTTCGGCACGGTCGATTCTGGCGCGTGCATCTGCGAGGCGTGTCTGCGCATCCGCCATTCGAGATCGCGCCGCCATGACATCCGCCGTTGATCCGGCACCAAGAGAGGACCTTTCAGTGATCTGGTGCAGGATATCTTCGTGAACTTCGACGTTTCGAACTGAAATGTCGAAAATCTCACGACGGCTGAGAACCGAAACGTATGCTTCGATTGCTGCAAGAGCTATTGCGGACCCTGTTTGCAGTTGGTCTCCCCTGCTTTCAAGGACGCGCGCTTTTGCTGCGATTAGCTCACTGGAGGCGACCCCGCCATCATAGACGAGTTGGGAAATACGAACGTAGGGCGTGAAATTCGCAAGGTCGGAATCGGATCGTTGCGATCGAGCGCTGAGACCGAGATTTACTTGGGGAAGAAAAGCTCCACGTGCCGCTTCTTCGGTTGCGGTAGCTCTTTTATAGCGGCTTTCACTTTCCGCAAGGCTCGGGTTGTCCTCGACCGCCTGCTTAACGCGTTGCCCAAAAGACGTTCGAAGCAGGGTCAGTGAAGGAGCAGTGGCCCCGCGACCGACTGCACCAGCGGAAAGAGACGAGTCGACATAAGATAAATTCGGTCCGAAAGCGCAAGCGGTAAGCCAGCCTGAGAGGATGAAGTAAAGGACCAGTCTTCTAGGAGATAGCCGCATTTAATAACTACCGTTTTTTTGAATTTCGTTCCATTGGGCGAGGGCCATTGCGCCGAGGAAACCCGATAGATCTGAATTTTCGGTGTACGAGGTTTGGACTTGACAAGTTGTCAGATTTCGCTCGGCGCTTGCCAGCCAAGCGCAATGAGACAACGACACTTGATGGGCGTGAACCAGCCGCAGCGTTCCATCATTGATCAGCGCCAATTTGTCTTTGTCGGTCAGGGCCGCCAGCTTTCCAGAATCTACGATAAGAATACCTTCGGGAAATTCGATTCCTTCGTGCATTCCGGCGGATTGCAGCAAGTCAAACGTATCCAATTTATTGCAAATCGCTGCGGTTTTCTGTTCGTTTTGAGCCCGCATTTTTAAGAAGCCAAAGACCTGGCGCAGTTCAGGCGTTAGATCACCGCTGGCATTGAAGAAGGGTTCTCCTTCCTGACCTACAAACCCCAGTGACTCGTCGACCAAAAGCCCCTCTGCGTTCAAGTCCTGCTTGGCCGGATCTTGACTGGTGCGCCAGCGAAAAGGAGGACAGCGCAAATCGGATGGAACATAGCCTGCCAACCATCGCCCATCATCTGAGACGAAAGGGGTGCGGGCGCCGCTTAGACTCAGCAAAGCAAAGGGGTGAATTTCAGTGCCCGCGCGCCGAAACACGATCGGAAAAGCCGCCGCAACCTGACGAATCTCTTTCTCGACGATCGGACATTCCGTGAGGTTTTGCGCAAAGCGAAAAGAGGTAAAACGTTTCCAGTATTTTCCTTGGTACCTCGAAAACGTCAGTGGAAACTGACCGTTCTGTGACATATTCACCTCATGCGGATATAAGACACCGCCGATTTTCAAATTCGGCGGTGTCGTTGGATCAGGCGGATGCGCCAGTTGGGTCGGTGTGCAGGATATTGTCGGGGGACAAACCGCTTAGGTCGTCCAGCCCTGTGAATTCTGCAACTGTTTCAACCGATGCTGCATTTGCTGCGCTGTATTCGACATGGACCAACACGCTGTCATCGCCATCTGTGGCCATGACATAGATTTCGTCACCCGCTTGCAGATCGCTCAAACTCTCGACAGCGTTTTCAATTGTGCCTGCGCTCAAATCTACCAAAACGGTCGTAAGACCCACGAAACCAGTATTTGTGCCAACGGCGTCTCCCAGTTCCAGGGTTTCGAAATTAGTTCCGTCTCCCCGCAGTGTGGTAGTGTCGAACCCATTGAACATAATCGCATCTGTGACCTCAGCCTTTGCGCCGAGCGTAAAGCCCGTAATGGTGTCCACGCCGTTGGCTGCTGGCGTAGCTTCGAAGACCACGACATCCCGCCCTGCGTTCGATACGTCTATGGTGTCGTTTCCTCCGAAACCTTGCAGGAAATTGTCGACGGCGTTTGCGGTGAGCGTATCGTCTCCTCCACTGCCCAATTGGTAGACCGAAGGACCACCGTCGGGCGTGTCTATGGTCAGAATGATTGGTTTGGAAGGATCAACGACAGCCGCGGTAAATGTCACAACGGGTTGTGACAGGTCCGAATAGGTCGTTGCGACCCCCGCGATGTTGACAGCTGATGCTCCGACTGGATTGGTCAGGAAAAGCCCGAAATCACTGTTCTCGGAAATGGAGGTAGGGTTGATTGTGACAACGGCCGGATCAAATCCGATTTCTGCTGTGACGGCCAGCCCGCCCGAGATATCGCGGTTCGGGTCGGCGTGAATTTGGAATATCACTGAAGAACCATCGTTGCTGACTTCCGAGATTGTGTATGCGGCGGGTAAATACGCGGTTGTTGTATCTGTTGTAGGTGCGGGATCCGGCCCACCCGTAACTGTTGCCTGAACTTGAAAAGTGAGGTCGTCACCAGCGTTTAGACCAGCAAAGTCGCTTGAAGAGACCGGCAAAGACCATGTCCCGTCTGCGCCAACCGAGGCTGTCCCCACAGGTGTTCCGTTCAGGGTTACACTAACAGTCTGTCCTGCTGTAAGACCTATCGAACTTCCAGAGACTGTGAGTCCCGTACTCTGCGCGTCTGCGAGCAAGACCGCTCCGTTGGTACCCGTGGAATTCAAGGATAGTATCGGGCGGAAATCCGTCGTTATCGCTGCCGTCGCCGGTGTCGCCGGATTGCCTGCCAAATCAGCGACATTTGCGCTTATGGTGAAGGCTGTTGTGTCTGCCAGGCTGCCGAGATCTCCAGAAGAGATGGTCGCGCTCCAACTTCCCGAAGCAACCGTGGCGACATAGTCCTGACCGTTCAGAGAGACCGTAACAGTTTGCCCATCCTCAGCGGTCGTGGTGCCGGATACCGTCAGGTCCGAGCCCCTTTCCGCGATGTCCAGCGTAGATCCGACAGCTAATGGGTCAATCGCTATGACAGGCGCTGAAAAATCGGTATCGAAAGTGCTGATGTCGGATGCGGTATTGCCTGCCGTGTCGGAAACAGAGGCGGATACGGTGTAGGATTCCGTGTCTTGTAATTCAGTCAGGTCAGAAGGTGGCGCGGTAAACGACCAGCTTCCCGAATTTACAGTGGCGGTCCCTGCGACGTCTACGGTGCCATCCCCCCGGACAATTTGGACGGAAACGACAGCTCCGTCGCCCGCATCGGAGGTGCCGGAAACCACGAGGTTGGTACTAAGTTCTGCGAAGTTCAGAACAGGCCCGTCCGAAAGTGAAGTCACGTTGATTGAGGGTGCGGAAAAGTCGGTGTCAAAGCTGCTTGTGGCTCGTACAGCTGGGTTTCCGGCCTCGTCGGAAACATCAGCGGTGACGGCGATGGTTGCGCCGTCCGATAGGGCGGCTACGTCACTCGCAGGAGCAGTTGCTGTCCATGCGCCGCCAGATACCGTAGCGGTGTAGGATTGGCCTCCGAGATTGACGGTGACCGTTTGCCCGTCTTCGGCGTTGGTGGTGCCAGTGATTGTCAGATCCGTACCCCTCTCGGATGCATTCATGACAGCGCCAGCCGAAAAACTGTCGATGCTAAGTGTCGGCGCGGTGACGTCCTTGACGATGGCCGTGCTGGCTTGCGGTGCTATCAATCCATCCGTGTCAGACACATCTGCTGTGATGGAAAATGTTCCGCCATCGGTCAATGCGCCGAGATCGGATGCAGGGATAGTAACGTTCCATACTCCACTTGTGACCGTACCTGTATAGGTCTGGCCGTCCAGTGTGACGGTTACGGTTTGACCATCCTGAACATTTGCCGTCGTCCCGGAAATTGTCAGGTCTGATGTCACTTCCGCCGTGTTCAGTGCGTCGCCAACGGGGAGGGTTGCGATCGAGATCGATGGCCCGGTCAAGTCGACCGGAATAGATGCGTTGACCAAGGTAGAAATGTTGCCAGCCGCATCTGCTACTGAAACGCCAATTGCGACAGGTGTGCCGGTCGACAGTCCGCTTAGGTCCGCGGTGGGGATTGTGACAGTCCAGTTTCCTCCGGATGCGGTGCCCGTGTAGACCTGCCCATTGAAGTCAAGCGAGACTATTTCGCCATCGGCAGCCGTGGTCGTCCCGGTAATATTAAGGTCACTCCCTACGTCAATCAGGTCGATGGATCCGCCAGCTAACGGATTGAGGGTCAACGTGGGCGCGGTGAAATCCGTTTCAAAGCTGCCTGTTGCCTGTGGCGCAGGGTTGCCCGCAGCGTCTGTCACATCTGCTGTTACCGAAATAGTTGTTCCATCTGGCAAAGCTGACAGGTCTGCCGCTGGTATTGTCGCTGTCCATAGGCCTGCGTTCACCGTGGCTGAATAGACTTGTCCGTTGACGGACACCGTGATGGTTTGCCCGTTTTCAGCGTCCGAAGTTCCGGATACGGTAAGGTCGTTTCCTTGCTCAATGGCGTTCAAAACCGCGCCGTGCGAGAAATCGGTTATTGCCAGCGTCGGAGCAATTGTATCGACATTGAAGGTCACGTTTTCGACCGCCAGTTCGTTCCCGTCGCCGTCAAGATGACGGATCGTAACGGTGTTGACACCTTGGGGAAGGTTTGCCGCTTGGTCGGGTGTCAGTGCAACGTTCCAGCTTCCGTCTGGTTCGGGCACCACCGATACGGAAACGGATCCGATCGACACTTCTATATCTGTTGTCCCATCGGGCGTGACCGAATTTAGTGCGGTGCTGCTCAGCGCGTTGGATTGGGCTCCTGCCAAATTCAGGTGGGGATATGTTGGTGCTGGAGCGGGATCATCGCCCCCGCCTCCGCCCCCGCCGCCTGCAGCAGCGGCCGCCCCGGCCAAACCAAGTCCACCTAGTGCGGCAGCGCCAACCCCACTGATGCCACTTGCGGCAGCCGCGCCGCCCGCTTCTGCGGCCAGGCTGAACTGCGCAATCTCAGCCACGATATCTTCCGCGATCATGATTGCACCACTATCGAGAATCTGGATGTTCTCTGACGCCACGATCATCGATTTCCCGTTCGCCAATTTAACCAGGACATCGCCATCTTTCAGCAGTTTGACCGATCTGACACCCGGGATGGTTTCGGCGAATTGAAAGGCGTAAAGCTCTTCGATCGTGGCTTGCCCCAGAGCAGGCAGCGCCATCAGCGTTGAGCCCAACCCACCTGCAAGACCCCGACCTGCCCAGCGGCGCATTTTGTCATCCAGCCAACGACGAATCTGCGCTTTGCCCTCGACCCCGGTCACGGGGTTGTTCGCGTGGCGATTGGAATCGTGGTCCTTGGTCATCTTACCCTCACATGTGGTGTCCGCGTCCGCCCGAGGGGTCCAGCTCTTGTTCATCTGTCTTGCCCTCCAGTGACTCATGCGGTCGGACCAGAAAAAATTGAGTTAAACTGATGCCGAACTTCGCGTTTTCACCACATTTGTGCTTTGGTTTCGGACCGGGCATCAGATCATCCTTTCATTGAAGCCAAGTGTGGCACGGGGTGATTTGACATGATGCTTCAGTTCGAAGGCGTGGTTGCAACGGGAAGCGTAGCGCTCGATTCAGGTATCAGCGATACGGCTTTAAAAAAGTTTAACGGGGACACGTTTCTATACAGCGTGACGGGCCCTGGAGGTGGCATCACGGTTTGGAAGTTGCTAGAAGGCATTGTTCCGCAACAGCAAGACATTCAATATTACAGCGGGACGATTTCGCAACAAATAGGCAATAGTGCCGAGCTCGTGACGCTTGCCGGTAGTGACCAACTGATTCTGGATGTCGATTTGGCCACGGGATTGGTAGGATACACACTTAATCCAGATGGAACTGTCGGAACGTTGCAGACCACCGACAGTCTGATCGGGGGCGGAGATGTTGCCGCGCTTGTGCAATACTCGGTTGAGACGGGTGGAGTGCTGGCCTTGGCCCATGAAGATACGGGTCAAATCTCGACCTATCTAGTGAATCCGGACGGAAGTCTGACGGTGTCGGGATCCATCGCCGGTCGCGCCGACTCGATGGAGGTCATTCAATTTGGCAGTGAGAATGTCGTGGTGGCCTCTGATGCAGAGACGGATTCCATCGCGATTTACACAGTGGATTCCGCCACGGGGGGACTGTCAGAAGTTGATAACAGCGATGCGCTGAACCAACTGGGCATTGCAGTGCCTACCGCGGTTGACGTGGTGCAAGCGTACGGTCAGTCATGGGTCGTCGTCGCCGGGGCGCAGAGCAATTCCATCAGCTTGATGAAGCTGGATGCCTCGGGTTCGCTTGTACCCACGGATCACGTGTTGGATTCGTTGCACACGCGGTTCGAAACCCTTCAGGACATGTCCGTCATCGAGGTGGACGGCCATGTGTTCTTAGTGGCTGGGGGAGGCGATGACGGGGTCACACTTTTCACGATGACACCGGGCGGGCAACTGGTTTACCTGGACAGTTTTGCCGACACGTTGGACACCGGACTACAGAATGTTGAGACGGTGATCACGGCTCATGTCGGGGATGAGCTGCAAATATTTGCCTCCTCACAACAGGATGGTGGTCTGACGCAATTGACAGTCGACCTCTCTGATCTGGGGATCGTGCAGGAAGGGTTTGGCACGATCACTGGCACAAATCAAAACGACATGCTTAACGGAGGTATCCTCGACACGAATTTGTCGGGTGGGGTGGGAGATGACATCCTGATCGCCGGTGCCGGAGCCACAGAGATGACCGGTGGGGCCGGAGCGGATATTTTCGTCATGCAGCATGGCAGCGCCCCTGTGATCATTACTGATTTCGAGGCGGGTACAGACCGTCTGGACATGTTCGATTTCCCACTGCTGCGCACACCGGATCAACTTACATTCACAGCTACAGGTCAGGGGGCCTTGATAGAGTTTCTGGACACTACGGTCGAACTCATATCCGCTGCGGGAGGTCCATTGTCCGAGCAACAGGTATTCGGCGCGGGCTTTGGTGGCCCCGATCATATACCCGTGGACCTGGGGACTTTGGGGGGCCTGGACCCCGGTAGCTCGGATGGTGTTCTGGGCGATATCTCGATCGATTCCCAAACGCAGAATCCGGCTTTGGCGAATGCAGAAATCCAGTTAGCGCTCGAAGGCGGGGGCATTTTGACCGTGCGCGCGGACGAGAATGGTGTATTCGACCTTGACCTCCCTCCTGGGATGTTCTCGGGTGAGTTTGACGTGATCAAGGGCTATTCAACGGCAAGTGCCGATATCAATGCTCTAGACGCGCTTCAGGTTTTGCGTATTTCCGTCGGGCTTGAACCAACATGGGGACCGGCCTCGGCCGAGAATCTGATTGCGGCCGACATCTCGCAAGACGGCACTGTAAATGCGTTGGACGCGCTGGCGATTTTGCAGGTTTCTGTTGGGCAATCTACCCCACATTCGCCGGAATGGGTGTTCTTGGACGATGATGCGGATCTCAGCGGCATCACGCCGAACAATGTGTCCTACGAAACAGGGGTCGATATCGTTGCCGTAGACAACGTGATCACCGCAGATATGACCACTATCCTGCTTGGCAATATTGAACAGGCCTAGCCGCTCTATTCCCGGAACGCCCTGTTGAAATAGTCCGACAATGGTTTGACCAGATAGGACAGAGGCGTACGCTCATCTGTTTTAATCATGGTTTCGACGGGCATTCCGGGGAGCAGTTCCTGACCGTTCAGACGGCCAAGCTGTCCTTCATTTGGTACAACTTCGGCGCGATAAAAGGTCAGCCCGGTGTTGTCATCGGTAAAAGCATCAGCCGAAACGTTGATGACTTGCCCTTCGATTTCTGGTGTTTCACGCTGATTGAACGCGGTGAATCGCAGCAGGACAGGCTGTCCCACGTGCAGCTGATCGACATGAATGGCGTCCACGCGCGAGGCTACCAGCAAAGGTGTGTCCAAGGGCACCACATACATCATAGGCTCGGCGGGTTGGACCACGGATTGCAACGCGAAAACCTGACTGCCATAGACGACCCCTGTCACCGGTGCGCGAATATCCAGCCTTGACAGACGCACGGTCAGGGACAGGCGTCGCTCGGCCAGTTCAGCGATCTGTGCCTGAACATCGCGCAGGGTCGATATCGCCTCTTCTCGGCGGGCTGCTTTCAGCTCGACAATCTGGATCTCGGTTGCCGCGATCTGCCCGCGCAAACGGGCGATATTGGCCTCTAACCGGCCGATATCCCCGGTCAGGCTGGCCTCTTCCCGCAACAGCGCCGAGACCCTGCTGGCCTGTGTCAGGCCCCGATCGAACAAGCTCTGCTGATCTTCCAGCTCCTCCCGGATCAACTCGACTTGACGGCGCAGAGAGATAAGCTGAGCCTCCGTACCTTCAATCTCGCTTTCCGTCTGAATGCGTTGCTTCCCGAGCTGCTCGGCTTGTTTATTTAATGTGTCCAACCGGGCCTCGAACAAACGTTGCTGGCCGCTGACTAGTTCGGGTTCGATGGCCTCTTGCCGTTCCAATTCGTCCAGACGTGCGCGCAACTCCTGTGCCGGGATGCCGTCACGTTCCGCTTCCAGTCGGGCTTTGCGGGCCAAAAGCTCGAACAGTTGAGTTTCTACGATGATTTTCTCAGATTTCAGAAAAGTACCGTCCAACCGGATTAACAGATCGCCCTGCTGAACCTCGTCACCATCGCGCACGAAAATCTCTCCGACCACGCCGCCGTCGGGGTGCTGAACGACCTGCCGGTTGCTTTGAACTTCGATCGTCCCCTGCGAGATGATAGCGCCTGCAAGTCGGGTTTGAACGGCCCAGATCCCCAAACCGCCAACCAGAATGGCTAAGGCGACAAATCCCACCATCGCCGGAAATGTGATGCGCCAAACAGGACGAGTATCAGAGCTGCTTTTTTGCATCATTCCCCCGCCTGACTGAGGCCGCGTTTGATCGCACCCGCGTTTTGGACCGTGGCTCCCAGCACCTCGTCGCGAGCACCGGACTTGATGATCTGCCCGCGTTCGACAACGATCAGGTTTTCACATTCCGAAATTGCCTGCGGACGATGCGTCATGATTATCACGGATTTCCCAGCTGCCTTGAAGCCGCGCACTGCGGTGTTCAGTGCCTCTGTCCCATCGGCGTCCAAGGCCGAGTTCGGTTCGTCCAAAATCAAAAGTACCGGGTCCCCGTAGAGGGCGCGCGCCAGAGCGATCCGCTGTTTTTGACCACCTGAAAGCTGGCTATCGTTGCCTTCAAGAAACGTGTCATAGCCTTTTGGCAGCGTCAGGATCAGCTCATGCGCGTTCGCTTTTCGGGCAGCTTCAACCACGGCCTCGGCGTCCGGGTTTTCCGACATTCGTGCGATGTTTTCCGCAACAGTGCCATTAAACAGGGTCACGGTCTGCGGCAGATAGCCGATATGCTGGCCCAGATCGGTCGGGTCGTATTGATCCAACGTCGCACCGCCCAAGCGGATTTCGCCGACCGCCGGATGCCACAATCCCAGCAAGGCTTTGGCTAGTGTCGATTTGCCCGAACCGCTGCGCCCGATCACGCCCAGAGCGCTGCCCGGTGCCAGGTTTAGGGAAATGTTGCGCAAAGTTGGTTTTTCCGCACCCGGTGGAATGACGGTTAGTCCCTTGGCCGTCAACCGGGCCTCGGGAACAGGCAGCTTGGTACGAGGCGTTTCAGGTGGAGTTGAATCCAGAAACTCGTTCAGAGACCCCCAGGCTGTTCGGGCACGTTCGATCATCGCCCATTGGCCAATTGTCTGCTCGATCGGAGCCAGCGCGCGACCCAGCAGAATAGAGCCAGCAATCATCGCGCCCGGTGTCAACTCGTTGCGCAGAACCAGCCAGGCTCCCAAGGCCAGCATAGCGGATTGCAGGAACAGTCGCAGTGATTTGGTCAGTGAGGTAAAACTGCCAGTCCAGTCGCTGGCTGCGATTGTCTGGTGCAATGCATTGGTGCGTTGTTTTTGCCAACGCTGAATGATGTCCTTCTGCATGCCTTGAGAGCGTACAATTTCCGCCGCTTGCCGCGCGTGTTCGGAAAAGGAATTCGCCTGTGCCGAAGCCGATTGCGCCGTGGCCACCTTGCGCCGTGTCAGCGCTTGGTTCAGCAATGCTATAGTCACCAGAAATGCTCCGCCGCCTACGGCAAGCCATCCCAGCATCGGGTGGAACAGGAAGATGGCAGCCATGAAAACCGGTGTCCACGGAATGTCCATCACAGCCAACAATACCGGCGATGAGCAGAGGTTTTGAATGGCTTCCAAATCCCGCAAACCTGTTGAAGGCGCAGCCCGGACCTGAGGATTCAAAGATCGTTGTAACGTCGCCTCGAACACACGTTCGTCCAGGGTTGACTGGAACCGGGCACCAAAACGGGCCACGATACGGCCCCTTGCATAGTCTAGCATTGCCATCAACCCGTACAAAAGCGCCACTAACAGGAAAAGAGCAGTCAATGTTTCGACCGCGCGCGACCCCAGAACGCGGTCGTAAACCTGCAGCATGAACAACGGTCCGGTCAGCATCAGCAGATTCACGAAGATGCTGAACAGGAAGGCGAGCGTCAGAAAGGCTGATCCCTGATTGCGAACTTTGCGCAGCTCGTGTTGTGGAGGTTGAGAGAAACGGCTTGCTGGCTTCACGAATAGGACTTTCGACGACAATGCTGTTTTGACTCTAACGCACCACAAAGACAGTTAAAATGCATGGGTTGCGAGATAGAGCGGAACACTGCCGCAAAAGCAACATCAAACACACAGTGATGGGAATGATCGGACCGCCGCGGATCAGACGCCGTTGCTCCCCTGACAATTCCGGAATTGCGGCGATAATGTCTCACGACGCCCTCGGGCCGTTTCGGTCAGTTGAATAGCGGTGCAATCGGCGTCTACGATGAATCGGAACAAATTGATTAGTTTTTAAGTTCCGGTATACGGAGATGAGAGAACTCGACTACACGTATCACTATGCGGGCCGGTCATCTCTGACCGGAATGTCATCTCAGCAGAAGCTGAGTCTGGTGGCTGATCAGTCCGATCCAGATGCTTCTCAGGATTTCCTGATCGCACACGCCAAACACCCTCTGATCACGGCTAGGTCTTTGCGCGCGGTTTCCGATATCGTCGGCAGCCGCTTTTACGTCCCACCCGCGATGCTGGCCCGGATTCTGCGCGAAGCGGACCCAGTGGTCACAGTAGGGCACGAAACCGTGCGGTTTGAGGGGTTTTCAGCTTGTTGCAGCACCTATGCCCGTCTGGACATAGATGAGGCCGCGCTAGACGCCGAACAGCGTCGCACAGGGACAACCAATGTGGATTTTGGCCCCAACTTGAGGGCTATGCTGGCCCAGGTTTCGCCCGACAGCCAGTTGCAGATCTCGATTGGGCCCAAAGCCGTGGCCCTGACACATGATGAAAACCGACTCGTCGAACGAAAAGTACCGCTTCCCTTGCGCTGGTTGAAGGGATTTGCCGAGGTGCAGAGCCATATGGCTGGTATGGTACCCGCTCTTTCATTGGCCCCGACACCAGCACAGAAATTTTTGCGCAGGTTGCCGCGATCGAAATCGGATCATCTGGTTTGGGTATCGGCTCAGGGGCAACGGGTCAGAGCAACAACCCGAGCTTCGCTGGGTAGCGTGCCGTTGCGCGGTGGTCATCGGTTAAACGTGTTGCTGTCTCTGGCTCCCAAGGCGAAGATACTGCGTGTTTTTGTCAACGAAGGTCTGAAAAGTTCGGCCTGGGTTTTGGATTTTGCTGGGCAGCGTTTGTGTCTGGTCTTGAATGCAGATCCTTGGCGCGGGTTTTCAGGCGACGGGCAGTTGCTCTCTGAACTCACGACCGAGGCCGAGAAAACGGCTGCAGTAACCGCGCAATTGAACTGGCAGGACCGGCTTGATCCCAATATCCTGGCACCCCTCATCAACGCCTCACCGCACGAGGTGCACATCGCGCTGTGCCAATTGGCTGCGTTGGGTCGTGTAGGTTATGATCTTTGGTCGCAAACCTGGTTTCACCGAGAACTCCCCTTTGGCTTCGAGCGCGTCAGATCTTTGAATCCAAGGCTGAAAGCCGCCGCAAACCTGGCGGACAACGGAGCGGTCGCTTTGTCCCAAAACTATGCGGATGTGAAAAGTGGCGATGTTACGCATCGGGTTCGCTTTGCCGAGGACGGGCACAGCTGCACATGCCCGTGGTTTGCTGCCAATGGCCATACGCGTGGTCCCTGCAAACACATTTTAGCCGTCGAACTGATGATGGAGCGCCAAGCGTGATTGAACAGGAGTTTCTGACCCTGATTACAACGCGCACTGCGCGCTATGTTCTAAAGGCCCTCGCAAAGATGTCGGAGGCGGATCGAAGGCCATTTGCCCGGCATGCGCTGAAGACGCAAAAAGCTTATGAAAAGGTCTGGTGGGAAGCGCAGATGAAAGGCCAAAAGCCGCTCAAAGCATTTGCCAAAGACGGCGAAGCATTGGGGATCGCCGTGATTGCCACCGCCAGACCCTCGGAATATGCCTGTGGGGATTGGCGTATCTTGCCGCAATCCCTTCCTTTGGACGAAGTGTTTGCGCAGCTTAAGCTCAGTTGGATCGACGCCTGGGCCGAGGCTGCGGTTGAAGACAATCCCCGCCTGATCGACGCGGTACATTTGTTGAACCAAAAGGGGTTGTGCTCAATCCCTCAGACGGACGCCTATATTCTTGGCTACTACGCCATTCAGGCGGGCGTTCCCGACAACGCGCGGGATCAGTTTTTGTCTCAGGATGTCTGGCGGTTCTTCGAGGTTGAAGGCGGTGGTGATCTCAGTCTTGCTGCGCATGACAAATATTCAGGACCCCGCGCAGGATGGGCGGATGTTTTGCGAGCTCTGAGCGAAATCGGTGACCTGGACCGACAGCGCTTGTTGGATAGCTCACTAGAGGCCCTGAAGCGGGATTTTGCGCAGTTTCGCGCGGGTTGGTACTCGCGGTTTCATACAGCGCTAGAACCGAGCGATGCTGAAATCGTTGAGCGCGTGGATCAGTACCTCGGCCTCCTCAATAGTGCGGTTCCCCCGACAGTGGCGATTGCGGTCAAGGCGCTCAAGCGCGCCGACAAATGTGGTGAACTTGACGCCAAAGCCCTGCTCGACGCGATTGAACCTGCTTTGCAAAGCCGCCAGAAATCGACGGCTTTGAATGCGTTAGGTCTATTGAAATCCTGCGCCAAACGCACTCCGGATAGGGTGGCCGAAATTGCCGAAACCGCCACCTCGTCTTTGATATCAGAGGTTGGGGATGTGCAAACGCGGGCGGTGGATCTGATAGAAAGCCTCGGTCAGATGCATAATGCCGGGGTTCAGACGGCGATGGCGGACTATCTGGATGTGGTGACGCCGACGGTCCGCGCGCGGCTTGCTGACACCGCACCTTTGGCCAAAGCGGAAATCACCGACTTTCCCGTTCCTAGACCTGAGCCGTTTGAGCCTGTTTCCTCCGTAGATGAGGCGGTTTCGGCATATCTGGCCCTCCTGGAGGATTGCCATGACCCCTTCCTGATCGAGCAGGCATTTGATGGAATAGCGCGGTTCGGAGCCGAGGCTGCCCCGCTACTTGGCCCTCTAAAAAAGCGGGCAAATCAGATCAGAACGCGCGATCTCGAGGGCGGTTTTAGTCCGGGTAAGTATTTTCAGCGACCTATTTCGGTTGCGGGATTGAGCTGGGCCAACGGGTCCGATTTCGATGCCGAACTGCAACCCTATCTAGAGCCACGATATTCCGGTCACCAACCCTTGGGTATTTCGCCCCATAGTTTCGAAGGGATATTCGCGGCGCGCGCCAAAGAGCTGTTGTCTTTCGTTCAGGCGGGCCATTCGGTTCCGATGCTCTCGGCCCCTTCCGACAATCGCGGATGTGTTGACCCATTGCCTTTGATTGACAGGCTGGAACGTTACCGTGGCCTGGGCGTTCGGCCGGGTGCCATGGATTTCAGGCTTGCGATCCTGCGGCTGGGGTCGGAAGGGCGCGAAAAGGCGTTGGCGGCTCTAAACCCGCAGACCGAAGCAGAGCGTGCGTTGGGATATGCCTTGGGCGGTGAGTTCAGGCCTGAGACAGATTGCCAACTCTGGGCTATGGCCTGGCAGGGGCGCCGACCGATTGAGGCCGACCCCAATATCCAGCGTTTGGTTGGGGGTATTATTCCCGGTCTGGGTACTCCTGCAGAGTATCGTTTCACGGCCAAAATCCGGCGTATTGACGAATATTTCTGGCCGCAGCCCAGCGTTTCTATTTTACCGCAAATACCGGGTGATGTTGATCCGAGTTTGGGTTTTTCCCTGCCTGCAAAACTCGAACACAGCTATGGAAGCGATCCTGGTGCCAGCTGGCTGCTAGGACTGAACCCGTGGGCAGTATTGATAAACCCTACGCAGCCAGAGTTGTATTTCGTTGCCGGTATTTTCGATCTGGAACTGGATCAAAAGCTGACACGGCACCATTGCCTGACCTATCTGGACCCGTTTTTTCGCCCCGGATTGCAGCCGGGTAAAATGGCCCATGCGATGTTGGCGTGGTATTTGGCAAGTGCGGATGAAAGTATCGGAATGACCGCCGGTGACGCAATCGCAACCTTGATTGCGCAGGGCAGATTTCAATCCGAAGAATTTGCCGACGCCGCGCGCGAGTTGGTCTTTTTCGGAGCGCTCCCCCTGCGGCGCTGGACCAAACGCATGGCGCAAGTCCCTGAGCTATCCAAAATGCACGCGCATGAGATTCAAAAAGCTTTGTCAGCGATGCTGTATGACTTGCCCGACACGCTTCCGCGCGATTTGGGTGGAATTCTGGAACTGCTCCATGAGCTTTGTGTGCTGTCAGGGTCTGGTTTGACAGCACCAAAGTCTACAGCAGCTTTGGCGGCGATCAAAGCTGGCGGAAAGACCGGTAAGTTTGCAAAGAAACTGTTGAAGCTTCATAGCCTATAGGGCCTTGAGCCCGTCAGGCCGCGGCGGAATTGACGAAGATCGAATAGACAGAGGTCGAGGCCGTGATGAACAGCATGTTCCCGCGCGTGCCCCCGAATGTTAGGTTCGCAACCGTTTCGGGCACTAGGATCTTACCCAGCAAATCTCCTGCCTTCGAAAAGACATGCACCCCGTCTGCTGCCGAGCACCAGATATTGTCGTAGCGATCCACCCGCAACCCATCCGGCAATCCGTTGTCGATGGTTGCAAACTCCTGACCGCCGCTCAGACTGCCATCCGTGTCTACGTCGAACGCTCGTAGCACTGAAGGAACTTCAGGGTCGTGGCTGCTGCCTGACTCCGCAATATAGAGCCGGTTTTCGTCGACCGAAAAGGCAAGTCCGTTGGGCTGAACGAAATCGGTGACAACCGCCGAAAGTGCCTGCCCATCCGGGCTGGCGCGATAGACAAAGCTGCCCTCTTGTTCCGGGGTGGCCTGATGCCCTTCCAGATCGGACAGAATGCCATAGGTCGGGTCCGTGAACCAGATGGACCCGTCCGAGCGAACCACCACGTCGTTAGGAGAATTCAGGCGCTTGCCCATGTAACTTTCGGCAATCACCTGCCGTGTGCCGTCATGTTCCGTGCGCACAACCGAGCGGCTTCCATGGTGGCAAGTAACAAGGCGACCGTTTGGATCGCGGGTGTTGCCATTAGAATATTCGGACTGCTGACGATACACACTTGCCCCACCACCTTCGGTCCATTGGTAGATGCGGGCATGGGGTATATCTGAAAACAGCAACAGGTTATGTGCGGGAAACCAGACCGGCCCTTCTGTCCAGCGGTGCCCCGATGAGAGGCGCGCAAGGCCCATATTGCTATGGATCAGATCGCGGAACTCGGGCCGGATGATGTCGTAGGTCTGCGAAAAAATCATACGTCATATCCTTTACGGCTGGCCAATGCGACGACTCCGACGATGACAAGCCCGGTCAAAATAAGCCGGACGCCAGCCCCCAAACCGTAGGAGTTCAGCATTGAGACGATGAGAAACATAAACAAAGCGGCGCCCCAGATACCGGGCACGTTGGAATTGCCGCCACCAATGGAAGATCCGCCGATCACGACGACCGCAATGGACATCAACATGTATTCAGTCCCCATATTCAGGTTTGCACCCCCCGAAAAGCTGGCCAGAAGAAACCCCGCCAGCGCAGCACAGACAGCCGAATTGACATAGACGCCAAAGCGGACCGCGTTGACAGGAACTCCGCTGAGTCGGGCAGCGCGCAGGTTCTGGCCGATGGCCGATATCCACCGTCCCGCGATCGACCGTTCCAAAAGTACCCAAGCGCAAATCGCCAGAAGGATACCGATCACGGCGACGTTGGGAATTCCAATCACGCCACCGGTTGCGAAATCGGCCAGCGGCTCAGGCGGTTTGATACGCAGCCCTCGGTTCGACCAGATGGCCAGTGATTGATAGAGGAAAGAGGCAGACAGGGTCGCGATGATTGGTGGAATACGCAGCAACAGGATCAAGGCGAAATTCACCAGGCCGCAGCCAATGCCGACGCCGATTGCAACCAATAGACCGGGTATGATCAGCGCGGTTTCCGAGTCCATGAACTTCAGGGCCAGCGTCGCCGACAATGTCATTGATGCGGGGATCGAAAGGTCGACATTGCCGGGACCCAAGGTGATCACCAGCATCTGCCCGATCCCGACGATGGCGGAAAAAGCAGCAAATGTCAGGGCGGCATAGAACAGCGACCCAGCACCGGAACCGGCGATCAGACTGGTTGCCGCAAAAGTCAGGGCGGCGGCCACAAAGGCCCAGATCCAGGGTTTTGAGAACAAGATCCGTACAGGATTCACGGGCCCTTCGGTGGATGAGGTATTATCGGTCACGCCGCAGCCTCCTTCCGAACGAAGAGCAGCCGCACCGCCAGAACAAGGATCAGGATCGCCCCTTGCGCTCCGATCTGCCAGTCAGGCGACAGGCGCAAGAAGGACAGGAAACTGGCTGCAAGGGTCAGGGTAAGCGCGCCGATCACCGCCCCAAACGGAGAGATGCGTCCACCGACAAACTCGCCCCCGCCCAGAATGACACCGGCAATGGACAGCAGAGTGTATCGCAGCGCAATGTTGGCATCTGCCGCTGTTGTCAGACCGACAAGGCACATTCCGGCCAGAACGCCGAACAACCCGGCCAGCCCATAGGCGGACGCGCGCAGTTTGACCAGAGACCACCCTGCGCGCTCCATCGCGCGGTCATTGCCGCCGACCCCTTGCAGGATCACGCCGACCCAGGATCGTTTGATCAGCAGGTGTACCACCAATGCAATAACTAAAGGTGCGACCACAGCAATGGGGACCAGAGGTGTCTTGTAACTCATCAACGTCTTGAGCCATTCCGGCGATGCGCCACCGGGCGAAGGCAGGATCAAAACGGCCAGCCCGCCCCAGACAAAAGACATACCCAAAGTTACGACAATGGCAGGCAACCCTCGGAATTGGATCAGCGCGCCCAAACAAGCATAAGCCAGAATAGCCGTCGCCAGGATGGCATAGCCGATCAGTGGTGTGTCGTGAACGAACGTAGCAGTCACGCAGGCGCAGAAGCTGACAAATGTACCAATCGACAGGTCGATATCGTTGACCATGATGATCATCATCTGGGCGATGGTCGCTAAGGCGACCGGAATCGCCAGATTGAACAGCAGGTTCAGACCGAAATAACTCATCGCGCGCGGTTGCAGGTAGAAGACAGCCCCCAAAAGCACGGCCAGCGACAAAACGGGCAGGGCGAGACGCAGACGATCCCCGGTCATTCTGCGGCCTCCTGCATTTCGAATGAGGCGGCAAGAATGTTCTCTTCGGTGATCTCATCCCCGCTGAGTTCCGCTGCAATGTGTCCGGTGCGGAAGACAAACACCCGGTCGCATTCTAGAATCTCGTCCGTCTCGGTGGAGTACCACAAGAAACTGCGTCCCTTGGCGGCTTCGTCGCGGATCATTTGATAGACTTCCTTCTTGGTGCCCACATCGACACCGCGCATGGGGTCGTCCATCACCACAATCGGCGCTGATGAGGCCAATGCCCGTGCGAACAAAACTTTTTGCTGGTTCCCCCCGGACAGAGACAGGATGGGGTTCGATACGTTGTCGGTGCGAATTCCAATCCTCTGTTTCCAGTTCTGAACCAGATCGGATTCCTTTCCGCGATCCACCAAAATTCGGCTGCTGAATTCGGACAGGGTGGTCAAAGACAAGTTTCTGAGGATCGACCAAAGCGGCATAACCCCGTCCCGGGTACGGTCACCCGCGACGAAGACCACCTCGGGATCACCCGAGGATTTCCAGACCGATGAATGGTCGAAAAAGATCTGTGCGAGGGCCTCGGCCTGACCATGACCGGCCAGCCCGGCCAAGCCCACGATCTCGCCTTGACGGGCGTTCAGGCCATTCTCGGCGCGCACAACCTCGGCACCCAGCGTTTTGGTGGCGCAGGTTTCGCTGGTATGGGTGTCGTCTGGTGCCACGTGGCCCATAGCGTCCACAATGCTTTCGCGGGTGAAATTTCGGGCCGGTTGGTCATCCACGATCTGACCATCCTTCATGATCACGATCCGGGTCGACACATCGAAAATCTCACCCATCATGTGCGAGATGAACAGAACCGCGCCACCCTCGGTGCAAAAACGTTTGATATGATCCAGCAACTGCTGCGCGATGGCCGCATCAAGTGATGAGGTCGGCTCATCCAAAATAACAAGGCTGGGTTCGCTGTCGCGGTCTGCGAAGGCAATGGCAATTTCGACCATCTGGCGTTCGGCAATGGTCAGGTTGCCGACAGTGGCACTTGGTTTGATGCCGTGGCCGGGAAAAACCAGATCCAGCGCGTCCTGCATTTTCTGCCGCGCCACGCGTCGCCAATTCTTGCGTGGCATGGTGCGAAATGGAATGCGTAGGTTTTCCAGCACGGTCAGGTTCGGGCAAAGCGACAATTCCTGAAACACGCTGCGCACGCCGGATGCCTGCGCTTTTTGTCCATTGGTCAACGTGGCATCCCCGGCGCGGTAGGTCACAGCGCCCTGAGTGGGGGACAGCCGCCCGTTGATTACATTGGCCAGTGTCGACTTGCCCGCGCCATTGTGGCCGACCAATCCGATACACTCGCCCGCGGCAATTTCCAGCGTCGCTGCGCGCAACGCGTGAACGGGCCCAAAAGACATATGGGCCGCGTCCAGAGAGACAACCGGCGCAGAAACTGCGCCGGGTATCGTGTGTAAATCGCTCATTGACTACTGAGCCGACGAAATCACGTTTTTGGCCTGATCCAACGTATATTCAACGTTGGCGACCGACCCTTTGGGCGTGGTTTTCAGCGACTCTTCCAATTCGTCCTGAGTGATGGTCAGGAAAGGCACGGTCAGGTCCTTGGGCACGTCGTTTCCGTCCAGAATCTGCTGCGCGACCCAGAAAGCAAGCGTGCTGACGCCCGGAGCAATCGACAGCGACGTGGTTTCATACCCGTTGGCGGCTTTTTCGTCGGCCCACCACTGCAATTCGTCCTGACGGTTGCCCATGACGATGGTTGGCATCGAGCGGTCGGTGGCTCCAATGGCCTGTGCGGCGCCATAGCCGTCACCACCTTGGGTCACGACACCGACGATTTCCGGCAGGCTTGGCAGAATGCCCGCAACGGCCTTTTGCGCAACGTCCTGCGCCCAGTCGCCATGAACCGAACCTACGATCTCAAAGTTGGAGTTCTTTACCTCGTCATGAATACCCGCGCTGATTTCATCATCGACGAAGACACCGGCCAGCCCACGGATTTCCAAAAGGTTGCCGCCATCGGGATAGCGCTGTGCCAGGTATTTCACTTGTTCGCGGCCCATCTGTTGGAAGTCGACGGCGATGCGCCATGCGCAGGGCTCCTGCACGATCCCGTCAAATGAGACAACGGTGATGCCCGCGTCGCAAGCGGCTTTGACCGCGCCGTTGATTGCCGTGGGCGAGGCCGCGTTGATGACGATGGCGTCATAGCCCTGCAGGATCATGTTCTGGATTTGGGCGGCCTGTTCGGTCGCCTGATTTTCAGAGGTGGTGAAGGCATCCGCTGCGGCAACCAGGCCCTCGGCAACGGCTGCGTCCCCATTCTTCTGCCAACTTTCCAGCATGGCCTGACGCCACGAGTTTCCGGCATAGTTGTTGGACAGCGCGATGCGTTTGTCGGATGTGTCTGCGGTGGCACCGGTGGCCGCCAATACGGTAATGCCGGCGACAGCGCCGAGCATGATTGCCTTGAGTGTCATAGTTTCCTCCCTGGGCGGCCCCTCCGCCGCACGTTCATCGGGCCCGCTCAATCCGGCAGGCAGCGAGAGGATTCCGCGCAATGGGCAAAAGTGTAAGAGTAGGATGCGCGCAAAGATTGCGGGTTCCCGCAAAACTATTGCGGTGATCCGCATGACAGGGTGGGGTCGGACTTCTATACTGTGTTGTGCCGGTCGCCGCGGACCGGTTTTTCGAAAGTGCGTCCATGGCCGATCTTGCCTATTACCTGCGGATTTCCAATCACCTGGCAGGCAACCTCGACATCAAGTCCGCTTTGCGCTCGGTCAAGTCCGAGATCGACCGCATTTTGCAGGTTGATCATCTGGATGTGTGTCTGGTCGATGACAAGGGAAACTGGAACACCAGCTACGAGGTCGGCCTGCGCACCAGTTGGAGCCGCACGCGCGCGCCTGTCGAGGTTTCTCCGGTGCGCGATATCCTGCGGGGGGAATGCGACAGCATGTTGACCGGCAACGCGCTGGAAGACCCGCGATATGTGTTCGAAGGGGCCGATTGCGAGCCGATCATCAAACATCAGATGCGCAGTCGCGTTAACGTGGCGATGAAAGTGCTGGGTCGCACGATCGGTGCCTTGAACTGCTCGTCGCAGAAGCTGGATTTCTATGACGATCAGGCGGTCGAACAGGTTCGCAACATTGCCGATATTCTTGCCCCCTATTTCTATGCGTTACGGGCCAATGAACAATCGCGGCGCGAAGCGATCATGCGCGCGGAATTGCAGGCGCGCGAAGAAGGGTTACGTCTGGGCGCACTAAGCCTGACCGACGCGCTTGAGCTTGAGCGGCAGAGGATCGGCATGGATCTGCACGACCAGACGCTGGCCGATATGACCCGGATCAGCCGAGAGCTTGAGCGCTGCAAAACTCAGAAAGATATCGAAGCTGTGCGCGGGTCGATGCAAACCTGCATCCAGGGATTGCGCGAGATTATCGACACCTCTATCCCGTCCCTTTTGGAACTTTTTGGATTTCAACACGCCGTGCGCACGCATCTTGAGCGCGCGGTCGGAACGGATCAGGAGATCGACATTGACGTGCGCGACCTGTCCGACGGGCTGATCGATGATCTGCCACAGACCAAACGGATTGCGCTCTTTCGTATCGCGCAGGAGGCAATCAATAATGCAGTACGCCACGCTCAGGCCTCGTCCATTTTGGTCGAGATCGAATGCCGGGATGGGCTGCATCTATCAGTGCGTGACGATGGGGCCAGCTCAGCAGCGATCGAAACTGGGAAAGTCTCGGGCGGTTTGACCCATATGCGAACGCGTGCCCGGTTGATCGCGGCACAATTTGACATCCGCTACGCCGAAGGGACTGAGATTAGTGTCAGGCTGCCGGTGTCGGAGTGCCGCGGCAGAGAGGAAGTGGCATGAAGGTTCTTCTGGTCGAAGATGATGCCATGCACGCCAACTACCTCAAAGAGTTGGTACTGGAGGCTTTGCCCGAAGCGTCGGAAATCAGCCTAGCCTCTAACGGGCGCGAGGGTGAGGTCAAGGCCCGAGAAGATGGTGTCGACGCCATCGTCATGGACCTGCGCATGAAAGAGCGCAACGGGATCGAGGCGGCCCGCACCATTTGGTCCGAGCGACCGGAAACGCGCATCTTGTTCTGGTCGAACTATTCAGACGAAGCGTATCTGCGCGGCATCGCCCGGATCGTCCCGAAAGAGGCTGCGTATGGCTATGTTCTGAAAACCGCCAGTCCATCGCGCATGCATTTGGCGTTAAGGGCAGTCCTGCTGGAAGCCCAGATCATGGTCGACCGTGAGATTCACCAAATTCAGCGGGATCAAAGCCGGTCGGGCGAGGCGCTGACCGAGGTCGAACTGGCGATCCTGACCGATCTTGCGCTAGGTCTTCCAGACAAGGCCATTGCCGTGCGCAGAAAACTGGCGCTGCGCACTATCCAGAACCGTTTGCTGTCGATCTACGAAAAACTGGACGTCAACGACTTGCTGATCGAAGCCGGAGATATTGCGATCAACAAACGCGTGCGCGCCGTGTCCAAGGCGATGACCTCGCAGATTTTGAACAACGAAGCCATCGTTGCTGCTGAAAAGGACCTGAGCGCGTGGCTGGCGCGCTCGGCCTTGTCGCTCTGAAATCTGCGCTCAGGTTGGCACGATATTGTGGTTGATCCGAAACAGGTTCTGCGGGTCGTATTGTCCTTTGATCTGACCCAGTTTAGCGCCATTGGAACCATAGGCTCCAGCCATGTGATTGGCCTCATCTTCGGGCATGAAGTTCACATAGGCGCTGCCTGTGGCGTGAGGTGCCATCTGATCGTACAACGCCCGCGCCCAACTGATGCAGGCAGCGTCTTTTGAGGGATCTTCCCATCGGGTGTGAACGTTCATGATGAAATGAGCGCTGCGCTCGGGATAGGCCGTTGCATCCGCGGGTACCCGCGCCATGGCACCGCCTACATGTGCGATGAACACTTCGCAAGCCGGATCAGGTAGCGTGGCGATTGCGGCAAGCAGGTCGGATGTCGCGTGGGATGTCAGCGTGCTGAAATCGTGGCTTTTCCAGTAATTGCGCGCGCCGGGCGTCAGAAGCCCATCAAAGGCCGCTTGCCAGTCCACGAATGCATGGGGCGAGATGACATCTGCAATCGGATCACCAAGACCGCGCAAGCCGGCCATAGCTTTTTCGCCATCGGCCATTGGTCCGGCATAACACGCGGCAAAGATTAAAACCTCGCGCCCATGCCATTCTTCGGGCAAGAAGGGCAGAGGCGGGGCCTTGCGCATCACGGTCCAGACCGTCAGTTCATCCGGCGCGGAATCCGCGATTTTCACGTATTCCGGCAGTAGGTCGGGGGCCGCTTCGATCGGGTGAACGACCAAACCTGACAAGACATCGGGGCCCAGCGGATGCAGTTGGAATTCGAACGATGTGACGACGCCAAAGTTGCCACCTCCGCCCCGCAGGGCCCAGAACAGGTCAGGGTGGCTTTTGGCAGATGCGGTGACGATTTCGCCGTCGGCGGTTACAACTTGGGCAGAGATCAGGTTGTCGATGGTCATCCCGAATTTCCGCGTGATCCAGCCAAAGCCGCCACCCAGTGTCAAACCAGCCGTTCCGGTGGTCGAGTTGATGCCCAATGGCACCGCCAGCGCATGGGCTTGTGTCTCGCGGTCGACATCGCCCAATACGGCGCCGGGTTCTACGCGCGCAGTTCGGTTGACCGGGTCCACATGTACCGAACGCATCTGCGACAGGTCCAACATAACCGCATCGTCGGCGACAGCATGGCCCGCGATCTGGTGACCACCCGACCGAATGGACATGGTCAACCCGGCCTCGCGCACGAAATTCACCGCTTTTTGCACGTCACTGGACCCAAGCGCGCGGATCACGAAACTTGGGTGCCGCTCCACGATGCTATTCCAGGTTGTGCGGGCCTGATCATACTCGGGACTGCCGGGCAAATGGACGCCGCCGCGCAGCGTTGCGTCCAAAGTGTCCAAGGCAGCGCGATCGATCCGAGCGGCGCTGCCGTCCAATGTCTTGACGTCAAACATCTTAAATTCCTTCCTGGTTCAAGGAAGGTTTCTTGCCCCTGTGCCCCGCCTGTTGTCCGGCGGGTACGCGCCTTTTATAGTTTGCGAGAACTCAGGCAAAAACGCCGGGGTCGATGCGATCCACCGGAGTGATCACATCAGCCGGAATATTCAGCCGTTTGGCGGCCTGTTTCAGGCTTTCTTCGTCAGGGGCCTCGTACAGGCAATAAGTCTTGCGCTTGTCCGCGCTGAGGAAAGAAAAGATCCATTCGATCCCTTCTTCGTCATTTATTTCTTTAATATGTGCTTTGTCGCCTTCGGTCAGGTTTACCTGTTCGGCGAATTGGCGTTCAATAATATACCTTGGCATATTTCCCCCCCAGGAAATGAAAACAGGGTTCAGCTTGCAGTTCCTTCAAGCCTTTCCCTAAGGGAAACCATACTCAATTTCTGAGCTGTTGCCAACGCCTCGGCCTCGAGATGGATGGCCTGTTCAAGGTTGTCCTTGCCGCCAAGCCTGCGCAGAGCCGCCGCATAGGCGGCTTTGCTGTGTGCCACCCAGGGCGGGCAATCCATGTCCGTGTCAATCTGGATTGCCTTGGTAAACATCCGTTCTGCAGTTGGCCAATCTTCAAGCAATGCAGCCAGATTTCCCAACCGCCGCGCACCCGCGCCAGTACATACTGTCGTTGCCCCAGCGGTAATGGTGAGGTCTTCGTAAGGGGCCAACATCTCGAACAGCGTTTGCGCGTGCGTGGTATGACCGACTGCGACGCAAATATCGGACAGATAGGACAATGTGGTCGAATACATGGCGTCTGACGGCAGATAAAATCCGCTCTCGGCGACCTCGTTCAGGATGCGTTCAGCGGGGTCATGAAACCCCAGTTCAGCTGCGATGACGCCAAAACCGGGCTTCCAGGTCATGTCGTCAGCGTTTTCATCCATCAGTTTTTTAATGACCGGAGCCACTTCGTGCAAACGGCTTTGTTCTCGGCGCAGGGTGAACATCTGAACGCCAAACACGCCCTCGATATGTTTCCCGTGGGTTTTGCGGCCGATTTTCACCGCCTCGGTAGCTAGCTTTTCGGCCTTGCCAAAGTCGCCCTCCATGATCGCTATCATTGCCCGGGCATGGGTCTGAACCCAATAGAGCTGCAAGTGATTGTCTTTCTGGGACACCTCGGTCAGCAGTTTCAATGACCGGTCCAGCAGAGCCCGGTCAGCCATTTCGGCCCCAACAAACAGGCTGAGTGTGCGGTCCCGACCCTGATCAATCGAGCCAAGATGCTGCGCTACTTCGTGCATCTTGTCCAGATGTTCCCGCCATTTGTGCCTTTCGTCGGCGGGTCTTGCGATAAATGGCGCGCCGTATTGCATCATCATGACCGAGAACTGGGATTTGTTGTCTCCCAGTTTGGCGGCAAGCTCCATCGATTCCTGGGCGTATCGGGCACCCTCTGAGGCTTGACCAAGGAACAGACAGGCGCGGGCAAGCTGACTTTTTAGCTGGCACTGGCGTCTTTCGTCTTGCGCGGGCAGGTTTTTCAAAGCGGCCTCGCACAGGGAAATCACTTCGCCATGTCGTTGCCCAGCCATCATGCAGGAATCCGAAAAATGCAGGGCTACATCGGCGGCCAATTCGACATCCCCAAGGGCATTTGCCGCGTCCGAGGCGCTTTTGAGTTCCGCAATGCCTTCGGGTAGCTGTCCCAAACTATCAAAGCTGCGCCCGACAAGAACAGTTGCCCGGATTGTTTCGGACTGATTGTCGCCCTCAAGGTTCCGTGCTGCATTCAGCGCCTCGTGCGCGTTAGTCATTGCCTCGTGACTGGCGGAACGAGCCAGCGCCATTTCGGTTGCCGCCTGCCATTTTTTGAACGCCGCACTCCAGTCTTCGGCCTCGGTCAGGTGTCGGGCGACAAGTTCAGGTCGACGTTCAATCTCGGCGGACCGCAACGCTGCCAACGCCTTGGCAACATGGGCATGCTGCGCCCGCCGAGTTGTGCTGAGCATGGATTGATAGGCAGTGTCGCGGATCAGTGCGTGACGGAAAACGAAGTGGCCTCTGGAGTTGCCGCTTTCGAAAACCAGTCCGGTTTTGCACAGTTCGTCCAAGCCCTTTGCGGTGTCGACCGTGGCATCCGTCAGTGCTGCACGTAGCAGGCCAGGTTCAAACTCGCGCCCGATCACCGAGCCTGTCAGTGCCACCTGTTTCGCGTCTGATGAAACCGCGTCCAACCGCGCCATCAACGCGCCTTTTAGTGACGAAGGAACAGCCACTGCACCCTGCCCACCTGTGGTTAGATAGGCGCGGGTCAGTTCTTCGACGAATAGTGGGACGCCGTCCGTCTTTTCTATGATCAGCTGAACCAGATCGGTGTCAGGGGTTTTACCCGAGACATTGCGGATCAAGTTCGCCACATGGTCTGGATCAAAGCGGCGCAGGTGTAGGGTTTGAGTGTGTGCTTCCCCTTCGTCCCGCGCAAGATCCCAGCCGGGGCGGTGGGTGATCAACATCATCAATGGCAGGTCCGAACAGATGGACTTGAACCTTTCCAGCAAGGCGTTTGTCGAGGGGTCGATCCAATGCGCGTCCTCAACACACAAAACAACCGGTCGCACGGTTGAGCGGGCCTTGACCGTGTCGATCAACGTCTGGATGGTCAAATCCCGCTGTTCCTGTGGTGACAGGTCAAGAATCTTTTCGGCCACATCACTGTGCGGGGCGACCAGCGCCGCAAAAACCGGCAGGACGTGATCCAGTTCGATCCCCTCGCGTTTCTCAAGCATGGCGCGGACCAGCTCTACCACCCGATCGTCATCCAGATCCGGTCCGACACCTGCATCCTGCGAGATGCGCTCGGTCACCGGGTGAAAGGGGCTGCTGGTCAGATAGGGCGAGCAATTCAGTCGTAAGACGTCTGCCGTCGCAGCGATGTCGTCGCCGCTCAGAAACTCTTCCGTCAGGCGGGATTTGCCGATCCCGGCTTCGCCAGACAGCAGGACGACCTCACCATGCCCGGCAGAGGCCCGTTGCCAGGTTTGGTGCAGGATACCTTTTTCGAAGTCCCGCCCGATCATTTCCGAGCTTTCACTTTCACGATGCAACGCCTGAAAACGGCTGTCGGCGCTGCGCTCGGCCGTGACCTGCAGCAAGGTACGCGGGGTGTCAAAGCCCTTTAGCGAAACAGGGCCAAGTGAGGAAATCGAAAAGACCCGTCGCAGGCTGGCATCAGAATCCTCGCTTGTAGTTACCACCGTGTTCGGCTGCGCGTTTTCCTGCAACCGCGCCGCCAGGTTCAGAACCGGACCGGTCATTGCGCCCTCTTCGAAGGTATTTTCACCAACGGCGTCGCCTACGACCACGTCACCGCTTGCGATACCGATCCGAACGGACAAACGCTCGCCGTCAGGAGATTTCAGGGTTTTCACGTGCGCAACTGAATCCAATCCCGCCTTCACCGCGCGGATGGCGTGGTCTTCATAGGCCTGTGGCCAACCAAAAAAGACCAGCAATCCATCGCCCAGATACTTGGCGACATAGCCGCCAAAACGCGTCACTGCCCCAGCGACACTGTCTTGATAACTTTGCAGCAAGGCGCGCATATCTTCGGGATCGAACTTGTTTGTCAATTCGGTCGATCCGACAAGATCGGCAAAAAACACGGTCAGATGGCGTCGCTCGGCAGCAGGTGCTCGGGTTTCGGTTTCACCGGGTTTGTTTCCATCTGGTGGGGCGTTTGTGATGGGCAATCCGGGGTTGCCATCCAACTTTGCTATGGCGGCAAGGACGATCTTCCTGTGGCCAAGGGACAAGCCAAGTTCTTTGAGGTCTTCATTTGAGAGCAGCGGTAGGGCACGTGCATCGACGTCATTTTGCAGGAACGTGTCAGCATACTGCTCCATTCCAAGGTCTTTCAGCCATGACGTGACTTCAAAACTCATTTCGTGATCATGCGGACTATTGGCCCACGGATCAAGCCAAGCGACGTTTCGATCTGGCGGCCCTGCCATGTGCCCGAACGAACCGATCGAAAAGACTCGGGTATTTGAAACCCTTCTTTTGACTTTGGCGTTCAAAACACTGGACGAAGCCGGTTCCTTGATCAATGATAGCGCTGACATTCACTTTGGCCGGGACTTCGGTAAGAATGAACTTAAGTGTTTGGGAGTATTTCGCCGAGAAAACGCAATAAACGTTTCGGGTGAATGTGCGGTTGGAGGATGGCCGCAAGACGGAAGAAAGGGACCCCGAAAAGGGGCCGTGCAAAAAAGATCGCATATTGGGAGGAAAGAAAATGCGTAACTTACTGAAAACAAAATCTCTGATTGTGGCAGGGCTGTTGTGCACCACCAGCCTGGCGCAGGCGGAAGAGGTTGAGGTTCTGCACTGGTGGACGTCCGGTGGTGAAGCCGCCGCACTGAATGTTCTGAAAGACGACCTGTCCGGGCAGGGTATCGGCTGGACCGACATGCCTGTCGCCGGTGGCGGTGGTGAGCAGGCGATGACCGTTCTGCGTGCCCGTGTCACAGCCGGGAATGCCCCGACTGCCGTTCAGGCACTGGGTTTCGACATTCTGGACTGGGCCGATCAGGGCGCATTGGCGGACCTGAACGAAGTTGCAGCCAAAGAAGGTTGGGACGATGTGGTGCCAGACGCATTGAAGGCTTTTGCCAAGCATGACGGCAAGTGGGTTTCGGCTCCGGTCAATGTGCATTCGACCAACTGGGTGTGGGCAAACAAGGCGGTCCTGGATGCAAACGGTATCGCCCAGCCCACCAACTGGGACGAGTTCGTCGCGGCTGTCGAAGCGCTGAAAGCCGCCGGGATCACCCCGATCGCCCATGGCGGTCAGGCCTGGCAAGATGCAACCGTGTTTGACGCAATCGCGATGTCAACCTTGGGGGCGGACGGTTACAAGGCGGCGTTCATTGATTTGGACGAAGAAACGCTGGGCAGTGATGCTATGAAAGAAGCGTTCGATCGCATGTCCTTCATCGCCGCCAATGTGGACGAGAACTTCTCGGGCCGCGACTGGAACCTTGCCACCGCGATGGTGATCAATGGCGAGGCCGGTTTCCAGATGATGGGTGACTGGGCCAAGGGTGAATTCCTGAACGCGGGCAAAGTTCCGGGTCAGGACTTCCTGTGCTTCCGCTTCCCCGGCACGCAGGACCAGGTCACCTTCAACGCCGACCAGTTCATGATGTTCGACCAAGGCGGTTCGGTTTCAGCCGAGCAGGCCGCGTTGGCCAGCGCCATTCTGTCGCCAAGCTTCCAGATTGCATTCAACAAGGTGAAGGGTTCCGTTCCGGCCCGGACCGACGTGGATGGCAGCGACCTAGACGCTTGTGGTCAGCAAGGCATGAAGGATCTGGCCGCCGCTGCATCGTCGGGCAACTTGTTCGGTTCTATGGCGCACGGCCACGCGGCGCCGGCTTCGGTGAAAAACGCGGTCTATGACGTCGTGACGGCGCATTTCAACGGCGAGTATGACAGTGAAACAGCTGTGACCGAACTGGTCGACGCGGTTTCCATCGCAAAGTAATCCCGACTTGAACCTTCTGACGGGGCGGCTGCCTGGCCGCCCTGTCTTGAAAGGGGCAGGATAAGCCCCAAAACACCAACTCTGGAACGAGGAGGGCGCGCCATGGCTGCTTCAGCCGACGCGGATTTCAAGACACGCCTTCAGAACTGGATTCCCAAACTGGTCCTGTCGCCTTCACTGGCGATGGTTCTGGTCTTTGTCTACGGGTTCATCCTGTTCTCGGTCTACCTGTCCTTCACCGACAGTCGTATACTGCCCAGCTTCGGCTGGGTCGGCTGGGAGAATTACGACAAGCTCTGGCGATTGAGCCATTGGGAAACCTCGCTCATCAATATGGGGATTTTCGCGGGGCTTTATATCGTGATCTGCACCTGTATCGGCTTGGGATTGGCGATCTTCCTCGATCAGAAAATTCGCGGTGAAGGCCTGCTGCGTCCAATTTACCTGTATCCGATGGCGCTCAGCTTCATCGTGACCGGAACGGCGTGGAAATGGTTCCTCGATCCCGGCATCGGGCTGGAAAACGTGATGCATACTTGGGGTTGGACCAGTTTTGAGTTCGATTGGATCAAGAACCGCGACTTTGCGATTTACACCGTCGTGTTAGCGGCGGTCTGGCAGACCTCGGGCTTTGTCATGGCGATGTTTCTGGCCGGTCTGCGGGGTATCGACAATGAAATCCTGCGCGCGGCACAAATGGACGGGGCGTCGAACTGGAACCTCTATCGTCGGATCATCATCCCGCAGCTGAGGCCCGCTTTCCTGTCGGCTTTCGTGATCCTCAGCCACCTTGCGATCAAGACCTTTGACCTTGTAATCGCGTTGACCGGCGGCGGTCCGGGCCGCGCGACCGAGCTGCCCGCAACCTTCATGTATTCCTACACGTTCACGCGGAATCAGATGGGGATCGGGGCAGCCTCGGCCACGATCATGCTGATGACCATAGCCGCGATCATGATCCCTTATCTCTACGCTGAATTGCGGGAGAAACGCTGATGTCTCAGGCCTCTCAAGATACCGCAATCCGCACGGGCCGCGTTACGCGCACGCTGATCTATCTGGTTTTGCTGCTGTTTGCCCTGTTTTACCTCTTGCCGCTTTACGTGATGCTGGTGAATTCGGTCAAACCCTTGGAGGAAATTACTGGCGGCGGCATGATGAACCTGCCAGAGGTCTTCACGCTCGAGCCGTGGCTGCAAGCCTGGTCCTCGGCCCAGATTGGGGTCGAACCGACGGGCTTGCGCCCGTATTTCTGGAATTCGATCAAGATGGTTGTGCCCGCCGTTATCGTCTCGACCATTTTGGGCGCGCTAAATGGATACGTACTGACCAAGTGGCGCTTCAAGTATGACACCATCCTGTTCGGGCTGATGCTGTTTGCCTGTTTCATCCCATTCCAGATCGTTCTGATCCCGATGGCGCGGATGCTGGGCCTGATGGGCCTAGCGGGCACCACATGGGGTCTGGCACTGGTGCATGTGGTTTACGGCATTGGCTTCACCACGCTTTACTTCCGAAATTACTATGCCGTTTTCCCTACCGAACTGATCCGGGCGGCACAGATCGACGGGGCGGGGTTCTTCCAGATATTCTGGCGCATCCTGCTGCCCAGTTCAGGCCCTATCGCGGTGGTGTCGATCATCTGGCAGTTCACCAATATCTGGAATGACTTCCTGTTTGGAGCGTCATTTGCCGATGCCAACAGCCAGCCAATGACGGTCGCGCTCAACAATCTTGTGCAGTCGTCGACGGGGGTAAAGGAATACAACGTACATTTTGCAGGCGCCATTCTGGCCGCGCTGCCAACGCTGCTCGTTTATATCGTGGCCGGTCGTTACTTCGTCCGCGGCCTGATGGCGGGTTCAGTGAAAGGATAACGGACCATGGGATTTCTTGATATCGACAACGCAACCAAGTCCTACGGTGCGGTCGAGGTGTTGCACAAGGTGGACATCTCGGTGCAGGAGGGCGAGTTTCTGGTGCTCGTCGGGCCCTCGGGCTGCGGTAAGTCCACCCTTCTGAACATGATCGCGGGGCTGGAAGAGATCACCAGCGGTGAGATCCGCATCAAGGATCAGGTGATGAACGGGGTTCATCCCTCAAACCGCAACATCGCCATGGTGTTCCAGAGCTACGCATTGTACCCCAACATGACCGTGGGGCAGAACATCACCTTCGGACTTGAAATGCACGGCGTGCCGAAACCCGAACGTGAAAAGGCCATGGCCGAGGTTGCCAAGCTGTTGCAGATTGAGCAGTTACTGGATCGTAAGCCGGGCCAATTGTCGGGCGGTCAGCGTCAGCGCGTGGCCATGGGGCGGGCTTTGGTGCGCAACCCTGATGTGTTCCTGTTCGACGAGCCTCTGTCCAATCTGGACGCCAAGCTGCGCGTCGACATGCGGACCGAGATCAAGAAACTGCACCAGAACCTTGGCACGACCATTGTCTACGTGACCCATGACCAGATCGAGGCGATGACGCTGTCCAGCCGGATTGCCGTCATGAACGGTGGCTACGTGCAACAACTGGGCACTCCTCAAGAGATCTATGACACCCCCGCCAATATCTTCGTCGCCACCTTCATGGGGTCGCCCGCGATGAATGTGGTGCCTGCCAAGGTGGTGATGGTGGATGGGTGCCCCCATGCCGAGGTTGCCTTGCATGACGGCGCGATGGCGCAACTGCCGTTCAGCCAGGACAACCTATCCCATTGGGACGGGCGCGACATCCTGCTTGGTATCCGACCCGAGACGATCACGGATGTTGACGGGGCAGATCGGAAATCGTCGAATATCGCGCAGATGACCAATCGGATCGTCGTGACAGAACCGGCGGGGTCCGACACATTTGTGTCCATGACGCTGGGTGGTCGGGATGTGATTGCACGCATGCGGTCGGATGCAGAGGTTTCGCCTGGGCAGGACTTCACCTTTGCGGTCAACATGGAAAAAGCGGTGGCCTTCGATCCTGAAACCGAAAACCGCATTCAGGGATAGTCCACTGTGATGAAGGGCCTAAACGCATGACAACCGGCTACGACTTTATCGTCGTAGGCGGGGGGTCTGCCGGGTCCGTCATCGCCGCACGCCTTTCGGAAAACCCCGATCTGAGGGTCCTGCTGCTTGAGGCCGGAGGCGGCGACCGTCACCCCTTGTTCCATCTGCCCGCAGGCTTCGCCAAGATGACTAAAGGCATTGGGTCATGGGGGTGGAGCACCGTGCCGCAGCAGCACATGCAGGGCAAGGTGTTCACCTATACACAGGCCAAGGTGATCGGTGGTGGTTCGGCCATCAATGCCCAAATCTACACCCGCGGAGCGGCACAGGACTATGATGACTGGCGTCAGATGGGCTGCGAGGGATGGGGTTACGCGGACGTTCTGCCTTATTTCAAGAAATCCGAAGACAATGACACATATGGGGGAGAGTTCCACGGCCAAGGCGGCCTGTTGGGGGTTTCCATGCCCGCAGCCCCTCTGCCGATCTGCGATGCGTTTATCGAGGCCGCCGGTCAGTTGGGTATACCAAAGACAACGGATGTGAATGGGGCCAAGCAAGACGGGGCAGGGTATTACCAACTGACCCAGCGCAGTGCACGTCGGTCCTCTGCCGCGATGGCCTTCCTTGCGCCTGCGCAATCGCGGCCCAACCTGACCATTCAGACACACGCGCAGGTGCGCCGGATCACGGTTGAAAACAGGCGGGCAACGGGCGTCGAATTACTGGACGGCCGCAAAATCGTCGCTGAGGCTGAGGTGATCCTGTCCTCGGGAGCCATCGGCTCGCCCCGGTTGTTGCAGCTTTCGGGTATTGGTCCGGCAGACACGCTGAGAGCTTTGGGAATTGATGTCGTCTATGACCAACCCAATGTAGGGACGAATTTGCAGGATCATCTGGACCTCTATGCGATATGCGAGGTTACGGGCCCACATACCTATGACCGCTATGCCAAGCCGCATCTGTCAGCGCTGGCGGCTTTGCAATACCTGCTCACGCGCAAGGGCCCGGTTGCCTCCAGCCTGTTTGAGACGGGTGGGTTCTGGTATGCAGATGAAAACGCCCGCTCACCCGATATCCAGATGCATCTGGGCCTTGGCACCGGGATCGAAGCCGGTGTCGCGGCAATGCCAAATGGCGGTGTGACGCTGAACGCCTGTCATTTGCGGCCACGGTCACGGGGATCGGTTCGGTTGCGCAGTGACAATCCCGCCGAAATGCCTCTGATCGATCCGAATTACCTGTCAGATCCTTATGATCGTGAGATGTCCGTTCGCGGGCTGAAATTGGTGCAGAAAATTCTGGCACAGGAGGCGCTGAAACCCTACATTCTGGCCGAACGCCTTCCGGGGCCGGATGTACGCACGGACGAAGACTATTTCAATTTCATCTGCGAACATTCCAAAACCTCACACCATTGCGCCGGCACTTGCCGGATGGGCGGCGATACCGGAGCTGTTCTGAACCCGCGTTTGCGCTTCAATGGGATCGAGGGGCTGCGGGTCGCAGATGCGTCGATCATGCCAACTGTCAACTCATCAAACACAAACGCGCCGTCGATCATGATCGGTGAAAAGGCTGCAGATATGATCAAACAGGACCACAACGTCTTTTAAAAAATGGCCATGCTGACGGGTCTGGATTTCTCGTGGTCCAGGGCCCATGGTCGATGGGTCTGAAAGGGCGCGCTACAAGAAACCGTTGTCGATTGCGATACATTGACGATACAAGATTGTTATCGCCATCAATCCGTTGGAATTTTGAATGATAAACCCGCATGTGAGTGGCGGAATCGCTGAGTGTTTTTTGGCCCGTTCTCGCATCGCGAAGGCGTTTCTATTGCCAGATAAAATCTGCTGCGCGCGGCCGCCCGGCGGAAAGCCCGAATTGGAGGTTGCCCAGTGTTAGCGTTTGGATCCCGAAAGGCGCTCGCTATCGGCGAAGCGATGATCGAAATGGCGGATGTAGGCAACGAAACCTATCGCCGGGGCTTTGCCGGCGATACGTTCAACACCGCTTGGCACATGGCACAACTACTTGGGGATGCGGCCGAGGTCGGGTTTGTTACCAAAGTTGGCATGGATTCCGTTTCAGATGCTTTTGTCGAGCAGTCGCAGCAGGACGGGCTGGATGTCTCGGGTGTTGGTCGATCAGCGGCTCGTACGATGGGTCTTTACATGATTGAGCTTGATGGGGTTGAGCGCAGTTTCCAGTATTGGCGGGATACGTCAGCGGCGAGGTTGTTGGCTGACGATCTGGAATGGCTGGAACAGGCCGTGACCGGTGCAGGGTTGATCCATCTGTCGGGTATTACACTGGCCATTTTGTCTGAGCCCGCCCGTGAAACTCTGTTTGAAGCTTTAACCAAGGCGCGGGCGCAGGGAGCGATCGTGTCATTCGACCCTAACGTGCGCCCGCGACTATGGAGGTCTGCTGAAGAAACGCGGGCTGTTCTGGCCAGGATCAATACGCTCACCGATATCGCGCTCCCCAGCTTTGACGATGAAAGCGCCCTGTGGGGCGACGAGTCGCCGGTTCAGACAGTTGAACGTTTGCGTCGCGCTGGCGTCGTTGAAATTGCCGTCAAAAATGGCGCGGCGGCTCTGACGGCGTTTTGCGACGATCATCTGAGCGAAGTTCCGACCCAATCCGTGGATGGTGTTCGCGACACATCGGGTGCCGGAGATGCATTCAACGCTGGATATCTTTCCGCTCGGTTCAAAGGCTGTGATCAGGAAAAGGCAGTTCATTGGGGGCAGAGGACGGCGGGCGAAGTTATCCGGCATTTCGGCGCGCGCATTCCCAAGGACAGAATGAAGGAAATAGACTGATCATACAGTCTTGAGGCAGAACCTGTTCCCAAGACGGTTCTTTGGCATAGATGGCAGATTGAACGATCGAAGATTAAATTTGAAGGGCAGAGTATGAAAACCCGAATTACCGAGTTGTTCGACATCCAACACCCCATCATGCAGGGGGGAATGCACTACGTGGGTTTTGCAGAACTGGCGGCTGCGGTCTCAAACGCGGGCGGGTTGGGGACGATCACTGCACTGACACAGAAGACACCCAAAGATTTGGCCAATGAGATCGCGCGCTGCAAGGACATGACCGACAAGCCTATCGCGGTCAATGTCACCTTTCTGCCAAAGGTAAATGCGCCCGACTACCCGGCCATCATCAAAACAATCATCGATGGCGGGGTGCAGATTGTCGAAACGGCCGGACGCAATCCTGTGCAGGTGATGCCCTACCTCAAAGAGGCCGGGATCAAGGTCATCCACAAATGCACGTCGGTTCGCCATTCGCTGAAAGCGCAAGAGATCGGTTGCGATGCGGTGTCGGTCGACGGGTTTGAATGCGGCGGTCATCCGGGCGAGGATGATATCCCGAACATGATCCTGTTGCCGCGCGCAGCGGATGAACTGGAGATCCCCTTTGTCGCATCGGGCGGGCAGGCGGATGGGCGCAGTCTTGTGGCTTCGCTTTCGATGGGGGCGGACGGGATCAATCTGGGTACGCGGTTCATCGCCACGAAAGAAGCTCCGGTGCATCAGAACGTCAAGGATGCCATCGTCGCGGCCTCGGAACTGGACACACGCCTTGTCATGCGCCACTTGCGCAACACTGAGCGCGTTCTGACCAACACAGCCGTCGAACGTGTTTTGGAAACGGAGCGTGCCAAGGGTACGGAGCTACAATTCGAGGACATCATGAATGAAGTCGCAGGTGTCTATCCGCGCGTCATGCAAGATGGTGAGATGGATGCAGGCGCGTGGTCCTGCGGGATGGTTGCGGGGTTAATCCATGACATCCCTACCTGTCAGGAACTGATTGATCGGATCATGTCGGATGCCAACGAGATCATCACAGATCGCTTGGCCGCTTTTAGCCGGGATTGATCCGAGCGGAATGCAAATCTTGCTACAAAGCGAGGGTGTCGCCAAACACGTAAAGCAAAAGGAGAACCCAACAGATGAAACGAGCCGTTCTGGTTTCAACCGCCCGCACGGGTTTGGCCAAGTCCTTCCGGGGTGGGTTCAACAACACGTTTGGGGCCTCTTTGATGGGGCATTCGATCCAACACGCGGTTGACCGCGCCGGCGTTGATCCTGCCTTAATCGAAGACGCCTTCATCGGTTGCGGGTTCCCCGAAGGCACGACCGGCGCAAATATCGCCCGCCAGTCGGTGCTGCGCGCAGGGTTGCCCGTGACCGTGGGCGCGACGACCATCAACCGGTTCTGTTCCTCGGGCTTGCAGGCGATTGCCATGGCAGCGCATGCAGTGGTGCAGGACGGGGTGCCTGCCGCGATTGCGGGTGGGGTGGAATCCATCACGCTAAGGGATCAGACACCGGGGCCTTTTGACCGCGACCCGTGGCTGTTGGAACATAAGCCCGACGTTTATCTAACTATGATCGAAACCGCCGACATCGTAGCCGCGCGCTATGGTGTCACCCGTGAAGCGCAGGACGAACTGGCGTTGGAAAGCCAGAAACGCACCGCCGCTGCCCAAGCCGCCGGTAAGTTCAACGACGAGATCGTGCCGATGCAGGCGGTGCAACGGGTCAAAGACAAAGAAACGGGCGAAATCTCTGAAAAAGCCGTGACTATTGATCGGGACGATTGCAATCGGCCGAACACGACGCTCGAAGGTCTGGCCGGGCTAGAGCCGGTGCGCGGTGCGGACCAATTCGTGACGGCAGGGAACGCGTCGCAACTGTCCGATGGGTCGTCAGCCTGTGTGGTGGTGGACTCGGATTTCGCGGCGCGAGAAGGGCTGGAGCCGTTGGGTGCGTTCATGGGGTTTGCCGTTGCCGGTTGTGAGCCAGATGAGATGGGCATTGGCCCGGTTTTTGCCGTGCCGCGCCTGCTGAAACGTCATGGATTGACTGTGGATGATATCGACTTGTGGGAGTTGAACGAGGCTTTCGCCTCGCAAGCGCTGTATTGCCGTCAGACGCTGGGGATTGATCCAGAGATTTGTAATGTGAATGGCGGCTCGATCTCGATCGGGCATCCGTTTGGGATGACCGGCGCGCGGATGGCGGGCCACCTGCTGATCGAGGGCCGACGCCGCGGGGCGAAATATGCCGTGGCAACCATGTGTATCGGTGGCGGAATGGGCGCGGCGGGCCTTTTTGAGGTATTCTGACGAGTTTGTGTTCTGCATTGCGGAACAGAGTGCCGAATATTGACGCCTTTCTGACGGATTGCTAGAACAGTCGCACCGCATCTGAGGAGAATGCGTTGCACCGAATTCACCACTTGATCGACGGCAAGGACCCGGCAACGCTGGCGATCATCGACTATGATGAAACGCGGCTCAGCTATGAGGAGTTGCGGGGCGCGGTAAGGGAGGCCGCCCGGATGTTACGGGCGCATGGCGTGCGTCCGGGCGACCGGGTTGTTGTACTGGCCGAGAACTGCGCCACTTATGCGGCAGTTGTTCTCGCGCTCAGTGACTTGGACGCGTGGATCGTCCCGCTGAATGCGCGTGCGACCGAACAAGAGGTCGACACGGTCATCGCCCATTCCGGCGCGCGTTGCGTGATTTGCACATCGGATGTGTCCGATGCTGCGCGGGCCCATGCGCAACGGTTGGGGGCCGTTTCATCGGGGCAGTTGTGCTGCGGGTCTCTTGTGGTCTCACCTTTGCGGGATGAAACGCCCGAACCGGTCGAAGCCGGTGCGGGGCAGGTGGCGGCGATCCTCTATACCTCTGGCACCAGCGGCGCACCCAAAGGGGTGATGCTGACCCATGATAATTTGCTGTTCACGGCCAACGCCTCGAAACAACGTCGGCAGGCAACGGCGGCCGATCAGTCGCTGGTGGTTCTGCCGGGGACACATATTTTCGGGTTTTCCTCGATCATCCTGACCACGTTTCTGGCGGGCGGCTGCCTGCGGTTTCAACCCCGGTTCGACCCGGTGCAGGTGATCGCTGGGCTGCACAGCGGTGCAACGATGCTGTCGGGCGTGCCGCAGATGTTTGCGTTGATCCTCAAACATTGCAAAGACAACGGCATAGACCGCGTGGACAGTGGATTGCGCTATCTGTCTTCGGGGGGCTCGCCTCTGGACCCAAGCTGGAAGCGCCGGGTCGAGCGGATATTCGGTTGTCCGATCCATAACGGCTATGGTCTGACTGAGGGGTCTCCGGGCATTGCCACCACGCAGCCCGAGAACCCGCCGCAGGACGACTCGGTAGGTCCTGCTTTGCCGGGGATCGACGTGCGGTTGGACAATCCCGGCGCGGACGGAGTCGGCGAGTTGCTGGCGCGCGGACGTAACATCATGAAGGGATATTACCGTAATCCGGAAGCAACCGCGCAGGCCTTTACCCCGGACGGCTTCCTGCGCACTGGTGATCTGGCGCGAATAGAGGAAGACGGGCGCATCTACATCGTAGGGCGCTGCAAAGAGGTCATCATCCATTCCGGCTTCAACGTTTACCCGCCCGAGATCGAAGCCGCGCTGAACGCCCATCCATCCGTCACGCAAGCCGCCGTTGTGGGCCGCGCGCGGGATGGGAATGAAGACGTGCTGGCCTTTGTGACCCTACGCGTTCCAGCGACCGTGGCCGAGTTGAAGGCTCATCTGGGGGAAACTCTGGTCCGCTACAAAATCCCCCATCACATTGTTGTCACCGACGCGTTGCCAGAAGCCGCGACGGGGAAAATTCTGAAACACAAGTTGGTTCGGGCCTTTGCGCCCGAACTGGCACAACTGGATCTAGAGGCCAAGAATGCTTGACGCTTACATATATGACGGGCTGCGCAGCCCTTTTGGCCGCCATGGCGGTGCGCTGGCCTCGGTTCGGCCCGACGATCTGGCCGCACAGGTGCTGGAGGCGCTGGTTCAGCGCGGTGCTTTTGATGCTGCTGAGATTGAGGATGTCATTCTGGGCAATGTCTGCCAGTCGGGCGAAGACAGCCGCAATGTCGCCCGCTACAGCGCTCTGCTGGCCGGTCTGCCGGTCGAGGTCGGGGGGCAAACCGTCAACCGCCTGTGTGGTTCGGGCATGTCGGCGGCGCTGGACGCGGCGCGGTCGGTCACGGTGGGCGAGGCGCCTTTGTATGTGGCGGGCGGTGTCGAAAGCATGACCCGCGCACCCTTCACAATAGCCAAATCTGAAACTCCCTATGCCCGTCAGACCCAAATCTACGACAGTGCCATTGGTGCGCGGTTTCCCAATCCGCGCATTGCCCAGATGCATGGCGAATATCCAATGCCCCAGACCGCCGACAATCTGGCGCAGGATTACCAGATCACCCGCGAAGCCTCGGATCAGTTTGGATACGCCTCTCAGGTCCGGTTCGAAACCGCCCGCGCGCGGGGGTTCTTTGATGCCGAGATCACTCCGATCACGATCAAAGGCCGTAAAGGCGCGACCCATGAGGTGACGCAGGACGAACATCCTCGCCCGGATGTACAGCTTGAGAAAATGGCATCGCTGCGCACGATCTTTCCCGAAGGTGTGACGACGGCGGCCAACGCCTCGGGCGTCAATGACGGCGCGGCGATGCTGATGATCGGCGCCAAGACCGACCGTGCCAAGCCACGCGCCCGTATCGTGGCCGGTGCTATCGCAGGCGTGCCGCCCCGGATCATGGGGATCGGGCCGGCGCTGGCCATCCCAAAGGCCTTGGACCGCGCGGGACTGAACATGAACGACATGGACCTGATCGAGATTAACGAGGCATTCGCCGCGCAGGTTCTGGCCTGCTGCAAACATCTGGACCTGGACCCCGCTGACAGCCGCATGAACCCGAACGGAGGCGCGATTGCGGTTGGGCATCCGCTGGGCGCGTCAGGCGCGCGGATCATCCTAACCGCCATGCGCCACCTTGAGGAAACCGGCGGGCGCTATGCCTGCCTGTCCATGTGCATCGGCGTAGGGCAGGGGATCGCGCTGATCCTCGAGCGCGTCTAACCTGGATGCCGGACGCGGAACGAGACCGCCGCTTCGCCGCGACCCTGGCCAAAGGGTTGCGGATCATGCAGGCGTTCAAGCCCGACGATGCGTCGCTGGGCAACCGCGAACTGGCCCGGCGCACAGGCATGCCGCCCTCGACCGTGGCGCGGATGACGTTCACGCTGGCCTCGATGGGGTTTCTGGAACAGTTGCACCCGTCCGAGGCGTACCGGCTTGGGCCCTCGGTCATGGCGCTGGGGTACACGGCGCGGGCGGGATTGTCCTTTTTGCCAATGGCCGAAAACATCATGCAGCAGTTGGCCGATGACACCGGCGTTCTGGTCGCCCTGACCATGCGCAACGGCGACGCGGTGATGCTGACGCGCTGCTGGCGACCGCGAAACGCGTCGTCACTATGGTTGAGTGAAGGGCATCGCATTCCGATGGAACAAAGCGCGGCGGGCCGGGCCATCCTGGCCGTAGAACCTGCGCAAGCGCGGGAAACAGATCAGGTGCGCACGGATCGCGAACAGTTGGAAAGCATGGGCTATGTGTCGTCTCTGGGCGGGTGGAACCGGGCCGTCAACGCCTGTGCGGTTCCCTTCAGCCCCGCCCCCGGTGCCCCGCCCTTTGCGTTTCTTTGCGGGGCCAACACGTCTGAGTTGAACCGCGAGAAACTGGAACAGATCGTGGGGCCGAAACTGCGCGACACGGTACAAACGCTTGGGCGCAGCCTTGGCATATGTGGTTGAGAACAGGAGGTTTTTATGGCAGCGGTTGAAACAAAGCTCGAAGGTCAGGTTGCGCTGGTGAAAATCGACAACCCGCCAGTCAATGCGGCGGGGATTGATGTGCGCATCGGGTTGGTGAATGCGGTGCGCGCGCTGGAGGGGGATGAACGCGTCAAGGTCATCGCGCTTTATGCGGCGGGCCTCACCTTTGTGGCGGGCGCCGACATTCGGGAATTCGGCCAACCTCCGAAACAGCCTATGCTGCCTGAAGTTTGCGAAATCCTTGAGGCCAGCGCCAAGCCCATTGTCTGCGTATTGCACGGCACGACTTTGGGCGGCGGTCTTGAAATCGCGCTGAGCTGTCAGGCACGGGTCGGGATCAAGGGTCTTAAGTTGGGTCTGCCAGAGGTCAATCTGGGTCTTCTGCCCGGTGCTGGCGGCACGCAGCGCCTGCCGCGGCTGGTCGAAGGGATGACCGCGCTGACCATGATCACCTCGGGGAAACCGATTTCCGCCGAGACCGCCTTAGAGGCCAGACTGTTGGATGATCTGCAAGATGGCGACCCGGCCAAGGTCGCTCTGGCCGCCGGTCGACAGGTTTTGGACGGCGCGCTTACACCCCGAGTAACGGCGCATCTGGATAACCGCATAACCACTGACGATCTGGACGCCTTCCGCGCAAAGACAAGGGGCGAGGTCGCGGAACGCGCCTTGAAAGCGGCCGAGGCCAGCAATTTGCCGCTGTCTGATGGACTAAAAGAAGAGCGGCGTCTATTCACCGAGGCTATGGCGAGCAATGCCCATAAGGGCCTGAAACATGCCTTTTTTGCCGAACGGGCCGTTTCTCATATCCCCGAATCCAAGGCCGAGGCGCGCGATTTGCAAACCGGTGGGGTGATCGGCGGCGGTACCATGGGGTCGGGCATTGCCACTGCGATGCTTCTGGCCGGGATGCCGGTCACTCTCATCGAGATGGAAGAGGACCGCGTGGCCTTCGCGCGCGATACGATCACCAAGAACCTCGAGGGTGCTGTGAAACGCGGCAAGCTGAACGCGGAACAGCGCGATGCGACGCTGGCGAAACTGACTTGCACCACCGATATGTCCGCGCTTGCCGACGCGGATGTGGTGATCGAAGCGGTATTTGAATCCATGGATGTCAAGCGCGAGGTCTTTGGCAAGCTGGATCATATTTGCAAACAAGGTGCTATTCTGGCGACCAACACCTCGTATCTGGATGTGAATGAAATTGCGGCCTCCACCAACCGACCGCAGGACGTGATCGGGTTGCATTTCTTCTCGCCCGCGCATGTGATGCGATTGCTGGAGGTTGTCGTCGGCAAAGACACGGCCCCCGAGATCGTGGCGACCAGCTTCAGGCTGGCGAAGAAATTGCGCAAGGTCGCGGTCCGATCTGCGGTGTGTGATGGCTTCATAGGCAACCGCATTCTGGCACATTATCGCAAGTCCTCGGCCTATATGCAGCTGGACGGAGCACCGTTCGAACAGATTGACGCTGCCCTTGAAGATTTTGGCTTTGCCATGGGGCCGTTCGCCGTATCCGATCTTGCGGGGCAGGACATCGGATGGGCCACGCGCAAACGTCAGGCCGCGTTCCGTCCGGACGAAGAGCGCTATGTCGAGATTGCCGACCGAGTGTGTGAACAGGGTTGGTTCGGGCGCAAAAGCGGCAAGGGTTTCTATATCTACGACGGCAAAAATCGCAGCGTGAACCCGACCGTGGCGGAATTCGCACAGGCCGAGCGGGAGGCTAAGGGTATCACTGCTCGCAGTTTTACCGATGCCGAAATTGTGGATCGTTATATGGCCGCGATGGTGTCCGAGGCCGCGCGGGTGGTCGAAGACAAGATCGCCCTGCGCCCGATCGACGTGGATGCGGTCTTTCTGTTTGGTTATGGTTTCCCGCGCCACTGGGGCGGTCCGCTGCAATATGCTGACATCACCGGGTTGGCTGTCATCGTGCAGCGGATCGAACAATATGCGCAGGAAGACCCCTATTATTGGCAGGTGCCCGCCCTGCTGCGCGAACTGGTCGAGGCGGGCAAAACCTTCAACGACCTCAACAAAGAGGGCTGAGCATGGACCTGAGTTTCACCCCCGAAGAAGAGGCTTTTCGCGCTGAAGTCCGCGCCTTTCTGTCGGAAAACCTGAGCCCGGAGCTGGTCCGAAAAGGCCGTAACTCGGAAAGTCTGACCAAAGAGGAAATGGAAGGTTGGCACGCCCGGCTGAACGCGCGGGGCTGGCTTGCTGTGACCTGGCCCACCGAATATGGCGGCCCCGGCTGGGGCGCGGTTGAGCGGCATATTTTTGACGAAGAATGCGCCCTCGCCAACGCCCCGCGCATCGTGCCCTTTGGCCTCAACATGCTGGGGCCGGTGCTGATCAAATTCGGCACCAATAAGCAAAGGGCTGAGATTCTGCCACGTATTCTGGATGGCTCAGACTGGTGGTGTCAGGGTTATTCAGAGCCGGGCGCTGGCTCGGATCTGGCCAGCCTGAAAACTCGCGCGGTGCGGGACGGGGGTGACTACGTCATCAACGGTCAAAAAACCTGGACCACGCTGGGTCAACACGCAAACAAGATCTTCTGCCTTGTGCGCACGTCGACCGAGGGCAAGCCGCAGGAAGGCATCAGCTTTGTTTTGGTCGATATGGACGCCCCCGGCGTTGAGCTGCGCCCGATCAAACTGTTGGAAGGCGGGCATGAGGTGAACGAGGTCTTTTTCACCGACGTTCGGGTGCCGGTGGAAAATCTGGTCGGTGAAGAGAACAAAGGTTGGACCATCGCCAAATATCTGCTGACGCATGAGCGGACCAATATCGCGGGTGTCGGGTTCTCGACCCGCGATCTGGAAAAGCTCAAGGACTTGTCGCAGATGCTGGTGCGCGCGGGCAGGCCCTTGGCGCAGGATCCGTTGTTCGCCGCCGAAATGGCCGAGGTCGAGATTGATCTGGAGGCGTTGCGCGTGACGAACCTGCGGATGTTGTCGGCGGCCAAGGAAGGCGCGGCCTCGGGTACGCAAAGTTCGATGCTGAAGATCAAAGGCACGGTGATCCGGCAGCGGGTACTCAGCTTGACGCGCACTGCCCTGGGGGCAGCCGCCGCGCCGTTCCCCGTTGAAGATCTGCTCGAAAACGCGGTGACGGTGCCCGAAGACGCCCGGCGTGCGGCGGCGAGCTATTTCAACAATCGAAAACTCTCAATCTTCGGTGGATCGAACGAAATTCAGCGGAACATCATTGCCAAAGACCTGTTTGGAGGCTGACCTATGGATTTCAACTTAACCGAAGACAGGCAGATGTTGTCGGACACGGTGAGGCGCTATCTGGCGGATCAGTATGATTTCGACACCCGCTACGGCGTGCTGGACAATGCGCCGTTCCATTCCCCGGCCAAATGGGCTGAACTCTCCGAATTGGGCCTGATCGGTGCCTTTGTCCCGGAACAGCAAGGCGGCTTTGGCGGCACAGGTTTCGACATCACAACCATATTTGAGGAGCTGGGCCGTGGTCTGTGCCCTGAGCCGATGCTGGCCGCGTTGATGTCGGCTCGCGCCGCCGCCGATTGTGGTGCTACAGCCTTGGTTGAAGAGTTGGTCACAGGTGGAAAGCGGATTGCTTTGGCTGTGTTTGAACCGGATGCGGACAGTCTGGCGTTGATCCGCACCAGCGCAGACAAATCCGGCGATCACTGGGTGCTGAATGGTCGTAAATCGGTGGTCTATGGATTGCCTGGGGCAGATGGCGTGCTGGTCGCAGCACGCCTTGATGAGGGGCTTGGCCTGTTTCTTGTCGAAAATCCTGAAACCGTCGACTATGCGATGATTGACGGCGGTGGAGCAGGGGAGTTGATCCTCGACAGCGCAACCGCCATTTGCCTGAGTGAGAATGCTGGTGACATCATTGAATCCGCCCTGAACGCGGGTCGGTTGGCGCTGTGTGCCGAGGCTGTGGGCGTGATGGAGGTGTTGGTCAACATGACGGTCGATTACCTCAAGCAGCGCACGCAGTTCGGGCGACCGATCGCCAGTTTTCAGGCGTTGCAGCATCGTACGGTCGATATGGCCATCGAGATGGAGCAATGCCGCTCGATCACTATTCTGGCAGCAAGTAAACTGGGCTCCGATGCCGAGGCGAAGTATATCGCAATGGCCAAGAACCTGATCGGACGCGCAGGTACGATGATTGCAGAAGAATGCATTCAGCTTCACGGAGGGATCGGAATGACCTGGGAATATCCCGGCTCGCACTACGCCAAACGATTGACGATGATCGACCACCAATTGGGCGATCACTATGCGCAATTGCACCGTGTCATGGAGAGCTGATTCATGAGCGAGGCTGTTTTGTTCGAAACTCGCGATGCGGTGCTGATTATCACCATCAATGAACCGGCCCGGCGCAATGTTTTGTCGCGTCTGGTCTATGAACCGGTTGAGTCAGCGCTGCGCGACGCTACCGCAGCTGAATCCGGCGTCCGCGCCGTGGTGATTACGGGTGCCGGCGGGTTTTTTTCTGCCGGTGGCGATTTGCGGATGCTCAAGTCCCGTCGCGAAATGACCCTGCCGGAGCGTGAGGCACAGATTGAATACCTGCACCGCATGATCCGGGCCATCCGAGCGTGCCCTGTCCCGGTGATTGCGGCTGTGGAAGGGGGGGCTGCAGGGGCGGGTGCTTCATTGGCATTTGCCTGCGACATGATCGTTGCCGCGGAAGATGCAAAGTTCACGCTGGCCTATGTCAAAGCGGGGCTAGTGCCTGATGGGGGTGGTTCGGGATTCCTGACCACGAACTTGCCACGTCAACTTGCAACCGAGATGTGCTTGACCGGCAGGCCAGTTCTTGCCCCGCGCATGTATGACGTAGGTGTCGTGAACCGGGTGGTTGTACCCGGTTCGGCGTTGAAACAGGCATTGGAGCTAGCACTGGATCTGGTCTCGGGACCGCCAGAGGCGCAAGCGGCGATCAAGGCGCTGCTCTCTGCCCCCGATACGGCCGAGTTTGAGGCACATCTGCTACGCGAACGCCGGGAGATGGGCCTTGCTCTGGGCCGGGACGAAGCGCTGGAAGGCATCCGTGCGTTTGAGGAAAAGCGTAAGCCGGACTTCACGAACTGAACCAATAGAAAATGACGGCAGAGACCGACAGAACGGTCAAACGAAAACGGGCGGGAGAATTCCCCGCCCGTTATTTTGTCTACCCGTAGACGATATTGGGTAACCACGTCACAACCCACGGGAACATCATACAGATGACCAATCCGACAATCTGCAGGAACAGGAAGGGCAGCGCCGCCTTGAAGATATCCGTCATCGGAATCGACGGTGGGGCCACGCCGCGCAGATAGAACAGCGCATACCCGAAGGGCGGCGACAGGAAGCTCATCTGCATGTTTACCAGATAGAGCACGCCAAACCACAGCACGAGATCGTTAGGGTCATCAAAGCCAAAGGCCGCAGCCCCCAGCGCCTTGATGATCGGCACAAAGATCGGAACGCACAGCAACAGGATGCCGACCCAGTCCAGGAACATCCCCAGCACCACCAGCAGGATTTGCATGACGATCAGGATACCCCAGGGCCCCAGACCTGCGCCTTGCATGGTTTCCTGCACGAATTGCTGTCCACCCTCCAACACGTAGAGACCCACAAAGATCGTGGCGCCGAACATGATCCAGATCACCATGGCCGAGGCTTTCAGAGTGGTCAGACATGCCTCGCGTACGGTGGGCCAGTCCAGCTTGTTGTGGATCGCCGCTACGATGAAGGCACCAAAGGTGCCGATACCCGCCGCCTCAACCGGGGTTGCAACGCCCGAGAAGATCACGCCCAGAACAATCACGATCAGCGCAATCGGAGCGGACATTTTGCCCAGCAGGCGCATTTTTTCTCGGTTCGAGATGCGCTCGTCAACCGGGATTGGCGGGCCAAGGACCGGATTGATATAGGACCGAACCACCACGTAGATGATGTACATGCCCGACAACATCAGGCCGGGAATGACCGCGCCGATGAACAGCTCCCCCACCGATTGTTCGGCAACAACCGCGTAGATGATGGCTAGAATGGAAGGTGGGATCAGGATGCCCAATGTCCCCCCGGCCATGATCGAACCCATAGCGATCTTGGTGTCATAGCCGCGTTTCAACATGGCGGGCAGGGCAATGATCCCCATTGTCACCACAGCTGCGCCGATCACACCGACCATAGCCGCCAGAACGGTCGACGCAATAATCGTCGCCGCAGCAAGGCCGCCTTTCAGACCGCCAAGCACCTTGTAGATCACATCGAACATATCGTTGATGATCCCGGCCCGTTCCAGCATTGACGCCATGAAGATGAACAAGGGAATGGCGGATAGCTGATAGTTCGTCATCAGCGGGAAAATCCGGCTGGGTACGATATTCAGCGCACGCGCATCCCCCAGAACGAACAGAAACACACAGGCCAGGCCTCCGGTCACAAAGGCCAGCGGGAGGCCTGCCATTAGCAGAACCAGCAGCGAGCCGAACATTACGAGCGTCAACAGCTCGATGGACATATCAAGACCCATCGGTCAGTACCCCCGTGCAATCGTTCGGATGTCTTTGGATAGTTTCGACACCCCTTGCAAAATCAACAGAACCGCGCCCACGACCATCATCCATTTCATTGGCCAAAGCGGGATTTCCCATTCGTTAAAGCTGATTTCGCCCCAGCGGATGTTCGGATCGGTCCAGTCGCCGAAGGTCAGTGCGCCGAACATCTGGAAGAAGCTCATCTCGCCCCGCGCCCAGTCTGAGACGACGGAGTTACCGGTCGGAACGGCAATCGCGTCCATCGCGAAGATGTAGGATGTCACCAGGAGGGTTCCGGCGAAGATGAAGAAGAAAATCGAAGTGAACAGGTCCGCCCACGCGCGCTTCGGCTTGGTCAGCGGTGCATAGAAGATGTCCACACGCACATGGCTTTCGGTCAGCATCGCATAGGACCCGGCGATCAGGTACTGCATCCCGAACATCAGATACATGGATTCATGCGCCCAGTTGGTAGGGGCGTTAAACACGTAGCGGACGATCACTTCGTAGTAATAGACGAATACGGCAATCACGGCCCAATAGCTGACGAACTCACCTGCATAGAGAGACAGGCGGTCAATCCAGTTCTCGGCATAATCCTGATCAGCCTTACGGGCACCGGGGTCCATTTCCGCCGCGCGGGCTGCGGTTTCTTCGTCGATCTCCATCTCGGGCTCATGTGGATCCGCAGCCGCCTTGACGCGCGCACTGGCCACAAGGCGCGGCAGCATCAGCGCATCAATCGCCAAGAAGGCGAGGATCGTGAAGAACGCATAGCGCGCTACCGAGCTCCAGAAGGCACGATCAGCACCGGCAATTTCGGCCAGCGGTTGCGCCTCAGCTAGCGCTGCCTCGGATTCCGCAAGCCGTTCGCGCCCGGTCTCAATAGCTTTTTCCGCCCGATCCAAAGCGCGTTCTGCCCGGCGTTTTTGCAGCGCAGTGCCATTTTGCGCGGCCTCAGCGGCGGCGCGCAGATCTTCCAGCCCTTCTTCGGCAGTGGCGACCCGTTCGGTTTCGCGCGTGATCGTGCGTTCGGCCTGACGGACGATATTGACCGCGTTCGAGAATTCGTTGCGGGCCGTACGCTCTTCGCCATTGGCGAACAGGATCAGCAGGAAGACCGGTAGATAGACCAACCCCAGCAGGCTGCGCAGGTAGAAGCGGTGCAGACCCAGCATTCCCCCAGTGACAAGGATCAGATAGCCCAGCGGCAACCCATAGGTGCGCTGTTCAGGTTGGGCTTTGCGCGCCAGCACCATGGCCAGGGCCGGGAAAGCGATTAGCCCGACCCAGTATAGCCAGTGCGGCAGCGTGAAATCGACGCTCGGCATAGTACGTTCCGAATTCCAAAGAAAAGGCACGTCCGCGCGAAATTCGCGCGGACTTTTGATTAGGCTTCAGCGGATTACAGGTCCAGTGTATAGCCTTCGATCATTTCAGGCGTCACATAGCCCAAGGAACCCGACATCATGTAGTCAAGTTGGATCTTGAAGACACGCGCCGCGTCTTTGTCGCGGTTGGCATATTTGAACCAGATTGGCACGGCGACTTCGGTCATCAGCTCGACATCGTCCTGAGACAAGCGTGTGATTTCGGTGCCTTCTGCTTCGAACTTTTTCCAGGCTTCCTGGTCGGCGGCCTGAATGGCGGCGTGATGCAGATCGGAATAGACGTGAGTTTCCATTTCCACGAATTCCTGCATCTGCGGGCTCAGTTTGTCCCATGCGGCCTTGCCCACGGTGATGTCCATGATGTCGACCGGCTGATAGACCGACATGAAGCCCGGAGGACCCATCACAATATAGTCCGTCACCTGACTGAAGCCCAAGGCGTGGTTCACGGCCGGACCCACAAAGTCTGCCACGTCGATAGTGCCTTTTTCCAGCGCCGGGAAGATTTCCGAGCCCGGCAGAACGGTTGTTTCAGCGCCCAGCTCCGAGAATACCTCGGCCACCATACCGCCCGGCAGGCGCATTTTACGGCCCGCGAAGTCGTCAACCGACCGGATCGGAACTTTCGAGTGGATGATGTTCGGTCCGTGATGCACCGGTCCGACAAAGTGCAGACCCTGACGGCCTAGCAGCTCGCGTGCGATATCGATCCCGCCCAGGCCATAGTAGAAGGTGTCGTATTCATGCGGTTGGCGCAGACCCAGCGGGTACGAGCTGAGGAAAACGGCGGCAGGGATGATGCCCTGATAGTAGATGGTGAACGGGTTGATAGCGTCCAGCACACCGTTCTTCACCGCATCGGCCAGTTGGAAATCCCCAACCACGTCATTGGCGCCAAAGGCCTGGAAGGCCAGCTCACCGCCGGTTTTTTCTTCGATCGTAGCGCACCAGTCTTTGAAAGTCTGTAACCCGATGCCCCCGGGCCAGGATGTCTGGATCTTCCAAGTGGTGGTCTCACCTGCTGCGGTGGCGATATGCGGTGCGGCCAAGGTGGCCGCCCCGGCACCGGCAAGGGTGCGGAACGCGTTGCGGCGTGTAATCAGTTTATTGCTCATTTGATCCTCCCATAGATCATCACCATGCTTTCGTGGAAAACATGGTGATAGCTAGAGATCATAGAGGAGACTTCAGGAATTGGTAATATTTTTTTTCCAATTTAGAAATCTCTCACCGTTCCGTGATTGCTCCAGTGTGAAAATATTGGTCAACTATTGGCCGGGGACGGTTAGTTTGTGCCAGTCGAGGTCGAATTTTTGCAGGTATTTCCGCAGCCTATCCGCATCGTTCTGCGTGCTGCGCTTTTCCCGTGAGACCGAAAACAACGCGCGACCCGCCGCGCTGAGATTGGGGGCGCGTTGACATGTTCGGATGACATTCGCCAATTGCACCAGGTCGAAGGGATCAATGTCACGCGTGGCTGATCCCAAAATACCGCGCACCAGTGTCTCGTCGCTGCCTGAGGTCGAGGATGCCCAATCTTGTTGCAGCGCGGCTGTCTCATCCTCGACCATTGTTCGGGTGATCCGGCCCCGCGGGGCCAGTGTGCAGAGGCGTTTCACCAATCCGCTGAAGTCGCGGAAATTGCCTGGCCAATGGGTCGATGGGTTGGTGGCGAACTGTATGAACTTCTCGCGCGCGTCGATGTTGAAGCCGACCTGAATGCCCAGGCTGCGCTCGGACCGAGCGAGTTCATAGTGAAGGTTGGCCTCGATATCCTCACGCCGGTCGCGCAGGGCGGGCAATCTGAAGTTCCACATGCTCAGGCGGGCAAGCAAGTCAGGGCGAAAACGTCCCTCGGCCGTCAACGCGCGCAGATCGTGGCTGGCACCTGCGATGACCTGAAACCGGCTGGACACCTCGTGATCCGATCCAAGTGGGTAAAACCGTCCGGTCTCTATCGCGCTGAGCAAGATGGATTGCTCGGACCAGTCTAATTCATCAACTTCGTCCAGAAACAGGACGCCGCCATCTGCTTCACGCAGTAGCCCGCCACGTTCGGTCCCGGCCTGCCCCAGATAGCTGCGTCGCTGGCCGAACAGGGTGGCCAGCGCATCGGGGCCGTTGAGCGTGGCACAATTGACATGGACTAGTCGTCCCTTGACCCTGCGCCGATCCAGTTTGAGGTTGTAAATCCGCTGAGCCAATTCCGTCTTGCCGGTCCCGGTCTCGCCCAGCAGCAGGATCGGTTCGTCGGAATTGCTCGCAACCAACTCAATCCGGTCGATCAAGGTGTTATATTGCGCGTTTCGTGTTTCGATCCCGCCTTTTAACTGATCGCTATATTCACGCGAAAGCTGGTCGAACCGTTGTTGAAGGGCATTGTAGCGGCTCAGGTCCAAATCAATGACATCGAATTTCGGGGTTGGATCCTCCGGGCCGGGCGGGCCGGTTTGGATCAGCCGCGCCGGGACATGGCGACTTTCTGTCAGTAGGAACCAGCAGATTTGCGCCACATGCGTCCCGGTGGTCAGGTGCACATGATACTGCTCGCGATCTTCGTCAAAGCCATAGGCGCGGGCAAAGTCATACAGCTTGCCGTAGACCTCTTGGAAGTCCCATGGGTCATCCAAATCCATCTGTTGCAGCAGGACCTCGGTCTCGGGCGATATCTCGGCGATCTCATGTTTGACCTGATGGGCAAGCCGGTTGAACTTGCGGTCGTGCAACAATTCGAGCCGATGCACAGGAAAATGATCATGCGATGTCAGGCTGGGCGTCGGCTTCCAGCGCCGTTTTTTGCCCATATCTAGCTGCGTACCAAGAAACCCGATGACCACATTCTTCATGGTATATCCAATTCTATAATATAAGATACAAAAGTATAATATCGCGAGTTTACGCGTATCGCAAATCGCCGATTACTATATTATAAACAACAGCTTATACTGTTTTCACTTTTTTCTCTGCGCTTTGGCTGGACCATGAGAAAACATCCTCAAGACAAAACGAGGATAGGAAAATGGCGAACAAATCCGTGTTTGCATCGTTGAAAGGCCGGTTGCTGCCGAAAGCAACTGCGAAGAACGCCCATGGCGCGCCGGCTTTTGCATATTCAGATGCCCATGCTCTGGCGCAGGTCGCCGTGACGGGAACATTTGGCGGCATGTTCTATCAGTCGCCGCAGGAAGAGTTGGAATACGTTCTGGATGTGGCTGAGACCGTTGAGCCTAAGTACCTGGCGCAGGCTGCGATCTATGCCCGCCAGTCGGGGTACATGAAGGACATGCCTGCTGTCTTGCTGGCTGTTCTGGCGCGGCGTGACCCGGTTCTGTTTCGGGCGGCTTTCGCCCGCGTGGTTGATAACGGCAAGATGCTGCGCACGTTCGTGCAGGTTGTCCGGTCGGGTCAAACGGGGCGTAAGTCTCTGGGGTCGGCACCGAAAGCGATGGTCCAGACCTGGTTGAACACCGCCTCTGACCGTGCGCTGCTGAATGCCAATATCGGGAATGACCCGTCTTTGGCGGACGTGATCAAGATGGTGCACCCGAAACCGGCCTCGGCCGAGCGGGAGGCGCTGTTTGCATGGATCGTCGGGCGGCCGTGCAATCTGGCACGGCTGCCGCAGGCCCTGAGGGATTGGATCGCGTTTCGGGAAACCGGCAAGGGTCCGTTGCCGGACGTGCCGTTCCAGATGCTGACGCAACTGGAACTGACGCAGGTCCAATGGGCGCGGATTGCGCGCAAGGGCTCGTGGCAGATGGTTCGTCAGAACCTGAACACCTTCCAGCGTCACGGCGTTTTCGACGTGACCCGCAACGTGGATCACGTGGCTGCTTCGCTGCGCGACCCAAAAGCCATCGCCAAGGCTCGGGCCTTTCCGTACCAGTTGATGGTGGCTGCGCAAAACGTGGTGCCGGATATGCCGCGCCTGATCGTGGACGCGCTGCACGACGCGATGGAGATCGCCGCGCAGAACGTACCGCAGGTTGCGGGGCAGGTGGTTGTGTGCCCAGACGTGTCGGGGTCGATGACGTGGTCCGTGACCGGGTATCGTCCGGGGGCGACCTCGGCCGTGCGGCATGTGGATGTGGCGGCGCTGGTGGCGGCGTCCTTCCAACGGGTGAACCGTGGGTGTCAGGTGTTGCCGTTCGATTTCGATGTGCGTGATGTGCGTCTGGAACCGCGCGACACAATCCTGACCAATGCCGAGCGTCTGGCCGCACTGGCCGGTGGCGGGACGAACTGTTCCGCGCCACTGGCCTGGCTGAACAAGCGCGGCCGCGCACCGGATCTGGTGGTGTTCGTGTCTGACAACCAGTCGTGGGTGGATGCCCGGAATGGTGGTCAGGGCACAGCGATGTTGAAGGAGTGGGAGGTGATCAAGCGTCGCAATCCGCAGGCCAAGCTGGTCTGCATTGACATCGCCCCATACGGGACCACTCAGGCGCAGACGCGTGCCGATGTGTTGAATGTCGGCGGGTTCTCGGATGCGGTCTTTGACCAGATCGCGGCATTTGCCAGCGGTCAAACCGGCCCGGATCATTGGGTCGCTGAGATCGAAAAGATCGATGTATAAACAAGGCTCGGGCAGTGCGCTGCCCCGGCCATCAGAACAACATCAGGCAGAATGCCGGTGGGACTACATCGCTGTTACCGATCCGCGCCCTGACCAGGGCGTGGTCTCATCACCCCTTGTCTGCCTGACCCGAACGAAAGGACATGTCTCGGCGAATGCCGGTGGAACTACAGATTGTTAATCTCCAGGTCGCGGGTTCGAATCCCGCTCGTCCGAGCCCCACGGGGGACGGACGGTAGCTCAGTTGGGTAGAGCAGGGCGTTTCACCAAACTCTTGTCGTCGAGACCCAAAACGAAAGGACACCCCCGGCGAATGCCGAAGGAACTACATGGCACCTCAGGGACAGGTCGAGCGGGTTCAACTCCCCTCCGTGCCGGCGCCCGGACGGCAAACGCATCTGCCCATTCAGATGCGGGGCGGGCCTCCCGAACTGTTTCTTCCCCACTTGTCGCCGGGGCCTGAATTTGAGTGAATATGATGATGGAAAACACATTTGATCCCGTAACGGGTGAACATCTGAAAGACTGGGGGCATCGCCCTGGCAAGCAATTCCCCGCCCTGTTGGCGCGCGCGAATGAGATGCGGGCCGAAGGCTTCGGTCTGGTGCGCATCCGGCAGGAGCTGGAGGGTGAGATCCTTCCGACTCCGCCTACGCTGGATCTGCGCGCGCCCGGTGAGGTGCCGTTTCACGAAAATATCGACGCCAGCGATCCGGATGAGGAGGACAACGTCGAGAAAGTCCGCGAAACGATGACCGCGCTGATGCGGACCCCGACGATTGAGGCCGGGGCGATTATGCCCGATGCCTGTCCGGCCGGTCCGGTCGGCACGATCCCGGTTGGCGGCGTCGCGGCGGCGCGCAATGCGATCCATCCGGGGATGCACTCGGCGGACATTTGCTGCTCGGTCATGATCACTGATCTGGGCAATGCTGACCCAAAGGCCGTGCTGGATGCGGCGCAGTCAGTGACCCATTTCGGACCGGGTGGTCGGCCGCAGGGCAAGCGCTTCACAACCTCGCTGAAACTGCTGGATGCGTTCCGTGAAAATCCGTTTCTCGACAACCCGAAATCGCTGCGTATGGCGCAGGAGCATATGGGGACGCAAGGCGACGGGAACCATTTCCTGTTTGTCGGCCGGTCGCGCAAAACCGGGCGGACGGCGATTGTGACCCATCACGGTTCGCGCGGGCCGGGGGCTGTTCTGTATAAGAACGGCATGACCGTCGCGCATCGCTTCCGCAAGGAGCTGTCGCCGGGTACGCCGAAGCAAAACGCCTGGATTCCAGCTGACACGCAGGAAGGGCGCGACTATTGGGATGCCCTGCAACTGATCCGCAAATGGACCAAGGCCAACCACAACGCGATCCATCAGGCAACGGTTGAGGCCGCGCGAGTGGGCGATGTCGGGGACCGGTATTGGAACGAACATAACTTCGTCTTCAAACGGGGCGATCTGTTCTATCACGGCAAGGGCGCAACCCCGGCGTGGGGTGACTATGCCGCGGACGCGACCGGGCTGACCCTGATCCCGCTGAACATGTCCGAGCCGGTGCTGGTCGTGCGCGGCAAGGATGCAGGCCACGGTCTGGGCTTCAGCCCACATGGGGCGGGGCGGAATTTCTCGCGTTCCGAACATAAGCGCCGGATGGGGTCTGTTACGCCGGATGAGATGTTGAAGGCGGAAACCGAAGGTCTGGATATTCGCTTCCATGCCGGCGGTGTGGACGCCTCGGAACTGCCGTCCAGCTACAAAAGTGCGGACAGTGTTGTAGCGCAGATCAAATCCTATGATCTGGCCGAAATCGAGGATTATATCGACCCCTACGGCTGTATCATGGCAGGTGATGTGCCGCCTTTCTGGATGAACAGGAAGAAAGGCCGCCGCTAAAGCAAGGGCCGAAGTGTTCAACCACTTCGGCCCTTGTTCTTTTAGATCGGTTCCTCAGAACGACCAGCGAATGCCCGCAAGGAAATTCGGTCCCTGCGCATCGCTGCCAACCTCGTGCGAGGCGTTGGCCTCGAACTGCATGTTGGGGATGAACTCATGCTCATATCCAATCAGAACACTCCCGCCCGAGAAGTCGGTGGCCGCAAAGCTGAGGCTTTGGGTTGAGCCAAAGACAGTGACATCCGCATCCGAGTCGCCCAGACCCTGCCGGACAACGCCGGAAAGCTGACCGACCAACACGCCGCCTGTGTTCAGAGCCTTGGAGGCTTCGACACCCAAGCGGACCTCAATCACGTCAGTTGTGGCGTCGTCCACGGTCGCGTTCGCGGATGAGCCGGTTTCGGTGTAGCTGTCATCCTCTTGCCGGGTATAGCGGAGGTCGCCAAAACCGGTCAGGCCGATGGTGCCTGTGGTCTCGAAATCCCGCTCGACACCGGCGTAGACCGTCAGCAAGGTGCTGTCGAAATCGGCATCCGCATCAGCGCTGCCCGAAATCTCGCGCGTGCGGTCAGTGGATAGCCAGCCATAGCCCAGCCCGGCCTCGACCGTATAGTCGCCGATCTGACGTCCGATCGAGGCGTCGATATAGAAGCCGTCCGTGTCAAAATCGGTGGTGTCGGTGTCGCCATCCGTGCGGAACACACCCAGCCCAAAGGCCAGCGCGGTGCCATTGTCCAACTGTCCCGAAAAGCCGACGCTACCGTTGATCGCCGTGACATCCGTATCAATGCCCGGCACATTCTCGAACCGGCGTGAGGCCGCGTCGAGATGCACATAAGGACGAAAGCCACCAATGCTCAGGCCCGAGACATTGCCGGTTTCGGCATTGCGTGTGACCTGCGCAGCCTCATAGCGCAGCGCGCCGTTCGAGCTGCCGATGAGAGTGCCGTAATAGGCTACGATATCGGCCGATGTCAGAATTTCGGCCGGATCGACAGCGGCATAGACCGGTGCCGGGCCACCTTCATTCTGCACGAACCATCCCGACCGGCCGTCCGAGATAATCGTGTTGAAATCCTCTGTTCCTGGCGCGGCATCTTCGAAAAAGAACACCGAACTGCCGCCTTGGGCGAACAGATTGACCTGATGATCCTGAACACGGATCAAGCCGTCGACATTGTCCTGAGTGTCCAGATTCAGCGTCCCGGTTCCCGAGCCCAAGAAGATGGCATAGGCATCATCTGTGTCCGAACGCGCCGAGATAGAGCCAACCTCGGTAATCTCGCCGTCGAAATTCTGGATGTTCAGACCAAAGGCCTCGGACGTGTCGCCGCCCGAAGCAGCGGCATTGATCACGCCAGTATTGGCGAATGTGCCCTGCAAATCGGCAATAAACACACCACTGGCGTCGGCATCACCGGTTCCGTTTGCGATAGCGGCGACTGCCGTCAACTGGCCCGAGTTGGTGACTGCGTCATTGTAGACCCCGCCCAGAGACAACGCCTGCGCCGTTGCACCCAATGCGCCGGTGGCAGACGCAGAGACATTGCCGGTATTACTTGCGGCTGCATCGCTGCTGTTGCCCGTGAAAATACCCTGCGACAGCGCTTCATCGGTTTCTGAAATCGCCGTGGTCGAGATCGTACCCGAATTGGCAAAACTTCCCGTCAGTCCACCATTCGCGACAATGCCAGTTGCACGGGCCGAAGAAAGGGCCGAGGCTTCGGCAATCAGGGTGCCGTTGTTGGTCAGCACGCCATCAATGCCGCCATTCACAAGCAGACCAAAGGCGCGACCGTCGCCGGTTTCGGCTGATCCATTGGCCATGATTGTGCCTGAGTTGGTGAAATCTCCGTCCAACCCATTATTGGTCACGAAAACCCCGGCAGCGACACCCAGAGTTTGTCCGTTGGTTTCAACAGTAAGCGTGCCCGAGTTTTCAATATTTCCGGTCATGCCGTTGGCAATAAACGCCCCGAAAGCAGAGGCCGAGGAGCCACCGGACAGATTGTCCGCTTCGGCGCGGACGGTGCCGGAATTGACAAAGTCGCCATTCAAGCCGCCGCTGATGTCGATGGCGGATGCAAAGGCGTTGGTCGATCCTTCGGCCCGCACGTTCAGTGTGCCACTGTTTTCGATCTGTCCTGTCGAGGTGCTAGTGATGTCCAGGGCATGGGCGCGGGCCGACCCGGTGCTGGCTTCGGCCATTGCCGTAATTGTCTGGGTGTTCAGGAAGTTACCGTCAAACGGCCCGCCGACAATAAAGCCTGTAGCCACCGATGTTTGCGCCGCACTGGTTTGAGCGGCAATCGTGCCAGAGTTCGTGATGTCCCCATCGACCCCGCCAAAGGCGCGCAGGCCGAAGGCGCGGGCCTCGTTCGTGCTGCCAATGGCCGACACCATTAGGGTACCGCTGTTGCTGAAACTGCCAACCATCCCGTTAGTGATCGTATAGCCCCCGGCAGTTGCGGTCGAAAACGCTTCGGCCTGAATACGCAGAGTGCCAGTGTTGGTGATTGATCCGGTCAGGGTGTTGCGGATATCGGCAGCAGCCGCAAAGGCCGAGAAATCGCCCTCGGCTTCGACTGTGATTGTGCCGTCATTGATGATGTCACCGTCCATTCCACCAAAGACGCGCAGGCCAGAGGCCGTTGCCTCGGAGGTATCGCTTGTCACATTGATCTGAAGCGTGCCGGTGTTGGCGAAATTCCCGGTCAGCCCGTTGCGGATGTAAAAGCCGGTGCCAGATCCCTCGGAGGAAGCGTTGACCTGGATCATAAGCGTGCCAGTGTTGCGAATTTCCCCGATCAAGCCGCCATTGATCGTCAGGGCCCGGGCTTCGGCCGAACTACCCGTGGCGCTTATGGTGATCGTGCCACCATTGGTGAAATCACCGTCCATTTGTCCGCTGACAAACAGGCCAAAAGTCTCTGCCTCGGACGCGGTGGAGTCAGAGGCCAGCAGAATGGTGCCCGAGTTTTCGAAATCGCCGTCGAAATCGCCGCCTAGATAATAAGCCGCTCCGCTGGCAGATGCCGTCCCGGTGCCGCGTGCATCAATCGTCCCGCTGTTGGTGATGTTGCCAACCGTGTTGCCCTCAACATAGACAGCCGCGCCATCAGCGCTGCCCGAGGTCGTTTGCGCCGTTGCGACGATGGTGCCCGAGTTGATCAAGGCACCGTTCTGGTCGCCTTCGACATGGATGCCCCAGGCAGTCGCGTCATCCGCTGAACCATTGGCCAGAACTGAGATAGTGCCGGTGTTGTTGATGTCGCCGTTTACATCGGTGATCACCTCAACCCCGATGGCATAGACATCGTCCACCCCGTCCGTGGCCGTAGCGCTGATCGTGCCCGAGTTGGTCAGATTGCCGTTCAGACTTCCTTCAAACTGAAAGCCGAAGGCCGAGGCCTGTTCGCCCGTCTGGGCTGTGACTTGGATCGTACCGGCATTGTCGATGTCTGTTTCGGCGGGGTTCACGAACAGAAACCCGGCCGCAGCCACGTTTTCAGTCGGAACCGACGAGGACTGTACCAGTATGTCCCCGTTGTTTTCGATCGTCGCCGTTGATTGAGCAACACCGTCGACCACAGTTCCAATCGCCAATGCGACGGCATTGTCGCTGCTGACATTGACGTCGATTGTCCCGTTGTTCTGATATGTTCCGGCAAGATCGTCGTCAAACAGGACACCAAGGCCAAGTGCGGACCCATTGGCGTCGATATCAATGTCGATCGACCCGTTGTTGATAACCTGTCCGGTTTCACCCAGATCTCCGTTTAGCTCCAGGCCGAACCCAAGTTGTTCTCCGGGGGCGGGGCCTGAGATCGTTCCGTCATTGGTAAAGACGCTGGTGTAATCGGTGTTGATCTGCACGGCGGGGCCAGAATCCGCGGTCAGATTAACAGCCCCGGTTTCGGTGATCGTTATGTCCTCGTCGATGAGAAAGTCCGCCGGGGTCGTCTGCGGTGCAGAAATGACAACATCCGCAGAAGCAACAGTTGCGCAAGCGCTTACCGCTATCGAGGCCAGGAATACCGAAGGCGCAACACTGGCCACCCGGCCCTTCCACTTCACAACACGACCGCCTCTTGCCACATGTGCCGGCGTGTGCTGCTTTGCGCAACTATTCACTGCATACCCCCAAAGATGAACTCGTTAACGATATGTTAACATTAGTAGCCAATGCGAGTTGGGGGCGTAAATGGTGGAAAGTGTTTGGTTGGAAAATTTTTTCAGATTGCAAATTTGCAACAGCGGTCTTCGTATTGCGACTTCAAGATGCCCATCGTATCTTCTGGTCAACAAGCGTCGGAAAACGTTGAAATAAAAATTCAGCGCGTTTGTGCAAAAACCGAACCTTGTTGCACCCCAATGGACACCAATTTTTGAAGTATCTATGTGCCCTGGTGTTTCAACAATCCGCTAAAATGAGTCAGATTGTTTGATGTTTTCTATGTTTGTGGGCCGTTTTCGTCGAGCGCAACTTTTGCGCGAAAAGAGAAGGCGGCGCCAATTTAGCACCGCCTTCAACTGTTCAATGCAAAGTTTGCTACGGCAAACCTGTTTGTCAAAACATCAAACAGTAGCGCCCTTGATGCGAATTGCCGAACCCAAGGCCCCTGCGCACATCCCGACGACCACTGCGATAAGCAGTTCGCCTGTTCCGAAATTGGCGAATGACCAATGCGCAAAGATTAGCGTTTCAGCGACTCCAACAACGCCTCCCATCACCGCGCCAAGCAAGGGGTTGCGGGTCATCATACCCAGTGCCAGGCCCAATATACCGGGCAGGCTGATTATGTTGGCTCCGATTGTTCCCAGAAGTTCCAGCATATCTGCCTCCTTTTTACTCGGACCGATTGGTCAGGAATGACCGGATTTCTTCACTTCCGTCCGCCACCTGTTGACCCAGCGGTGTCGGTGCGTCAGCAGCCAGCTCTTCGGTGATTTCCTGATACCGCTGCAGATGTCCAGGTGGCAGGCTGTGCGCAATCCCCTGGTGGCAGTCGATGCAGGTCATGCCGGTGTCGATGGCACGCTGATGCTCGGACGCCGCACGATTTTCCTGAAGGGTGAAGTCCATATAGTCGAAGTTGTGACAGTTGCGGCATTCACGACTGTCTGAAGCTTTCATCTTTTTCCACACGGCGGTGGCCATGCTCAGTCGATGTTCTTCGTATTTCTCGGGCGTGCCGATGGTGCCAGCCAGCTCGTGATAGACATCCTTGACCGCCATGATCTTGGCTTTGATCTTGTGGTTCCACTCATGCGGCACGTGGCAATCCGAACATATAGCCCGCACGCCCGAGTGGTTGTTGTAGTGGATCGTCTCGCGGTATTCGCCAAGGTTCGTTTCCATCGTGTGGCACGAGGTGCAGAACTCTTCGGTATTGGTCAGTTCCAGGGTCCAGTGGAACCCACCCCAGAACAGGATACCGGCCAGAAACCCTGCCAGCACCAAAAAGCCCGAGCTGAACAGAACGGTCGGTGTCCAGATCGCATTCCAGATGCGGCCGATCCAGCCGCGTTTTTCGGGGGAGTCTGCCATTTCGGTGCTCCTTTCAGTCAAGCGTTGGATCAGTTTCCGGAAGAAGGTTCAAAAACGTTATCGACAAGCGCCGGCGTGTCTGCCTGTGGGACATGACACTGGTTGCAGAAGTACCGAGTACCGGCGATTTGATCCAGTTCACGTCCTTCGCGGTCCAGATAGTGCGTCATCGATAAAGTGGGTGCGTTGCGCTCACCCGCCTTTGTCCAGTCGTGGCAGGACAGGCATTGGTTGGTCCGCAGATCGATTTGGTATTGTTCGATTGAATGCGGGATCAGCGGAGGTTGCTGCCGGTAATTCCTCTGCATACGCCCTTCGATAGTGCGGTGGACCTGATCGAGTGGAACGGGTTCATCAACCTCGGCCCCGCGCAGGGCTTCGACTTGCGCGGATTGGGCAAGGGCGAAACCGCTCAGGAGTATGACGGGGATCAGGGCTGTGACGCCGGTCAGGATTAGCTTGTTCATCTTGGCACTCCCTTAGGTGGGTCTGGCTGCGCGCTGAATGGGCGCGGGAACGGGTTCGGAAGGTGCGGCGACGTGGTCGTCGAACCGGTGAGTAAACTTGAAAACATCAACCGCGCAAACATCGATACAGCGGCCGCAATTCGTGCAGTCGGGCGACAGGATCAGCGGTGTGGTGCCGGTTTTGCCGCGCAACGCGGGTGAGATGACGTGGTTTTCCGGGCAGACGGCAAAGCAATCCATGCAGTCGTCACAGGCTGCGCGATTGGGCGCGCTGACACGCAACATCGCTTTGGTGCCGATCAGGCCATAGAATGCTCCGACCGGGCACAGGTGCCCGCACCATCCGTGGCGTGACACGAACAGGTCGAAGAAGAAGATCGCAACGATCATCGCCCAGACAAAGCCCGCGCCAAAGATCAGGCCACGATGCAGCATGGTGATCGGGTTGATCAGTTCCCACGCGATGACCCCGGACAGACCCGAGACGATCAGTACCGTGGCCAATATCCACAGCCGCGTACCGCGTTTGGGTTGCCAGCCTTTGGGCAGGCCTAGCTTGCGGTGCAGCCAATGGGCGGCATCGGTTACCGGGTTGATCGGGCAGACCCAGGAGCAATAGACGCGCCCGCCGATCAGCGCGTAGGCGACCAGAACAATCAGGCCTCCGATCAGGGCGGTCAGTTCGGGCCAGTGCCCGGCAACCACGCTTTGCAGCAGCACAAGAGGGTCGGTCAGCGGCAGCACGCCAAGGGTCAACGACCCGGCCAGCGTGCCCTGTACGATCCAGATGCCAAACCACGGGCCCAGCAGAAACAGAACCAGAAAGAACAGTTGAGAGGCACGGCGCAGCAGCAGGTATTTGTGCGCGCCGATCCAGCCTTTGACTTCGATGGCTTCCTGTCCGACAGGCATATGGGTGCGGGTGCTCATTGTCCGGCCCCCGGCAAATTGTACTCCGGCGCAAAGCCGCCAGGCGTGACCAGATTATCGGTACCCGGTCCGGGCAGGCGGTCGGGCAGGTCTATGATACCTTCGACCACAGGCGCGCCTTTGGCGGCTTTTTCTTCCCAGCCTTTGCGATAGTGGTCGGCACTGCTACCGCGTGCCAGCCGGGTGGGCAGAACCTTGATCGCGGCTTCCGGTAGAACGCAGCTTTTCTCGCACATTCCACAACCGGTGCAGCGGTCGCCGTGTACGGTAGGGAGGAACAGCGCGTGGTGACCCGAACGGGTGTTATGCGCGGTCTCAAGCGTGATTGCCTCGTCAATCACGGGGCAGACGCGGTAGCAGACGTCGCACCGCAGCCCCAGGAAGTTCAAGCAGTTTTCCTGATCGACCAGAACGGCCACCCCCATGTCGGCGTCGTCGATGTTGTCCAGCGAGGGGTCCAGCGCCCCAGTGGGGCAGGCGGCGACACAGGGAATGTTGTCACACATCTCGCAAGGCACGTCGCGAGCGGTGAAATAGGGTGTGCCGGTGGCGACGGCATCGACGCCAAGCTCGGCAAGTTTCAGCGTGTCATAGGGGCAGTCCCGCACGCACAGGCCGCAACGGATACAGGCGGACAGGAAGTCTTGTTCCGGCAAGGCACCGGGGGGACGCAAGGCCTCGGCCGGCAAAGCCCGCGCGTCGCGTGCCAGCCAGGCCAACAAGGACCCGGCCGCCACGCAGCCGCCAGCGGCGCGCGCCGAGTCCTGCAGGAACCGGCGCCGCCGCGGCGAGAGGGGAGAGCCAACACCAGACATGGGTCTTACCTTTACCTTGCCAGTCTCTTACGCGCGCTCGACCTTACAGGCGCATTTCTTGTAGTCGGTTTCCTTCGACAGCGGGCAGGTTGCATCCAGCGTCAGTTTGTTAGTCAGTTGGTGCTCGTCAAACCAAGGCATGAAGACCAGCCCACGTGGCACCTTGTTGCGCCCGCGGGTTTCGACCCGGCTGGTCACCTCGCCCCTGCGAGTGGACAAAACAATTTCCTGACCGCGCCGCAGACCGCGATCCCGGGCGTCGTCGGGGTGCATGAAAACAACAGCTGATGGGAAGGCGCGGTGCAATTCCGGAACCCGGCGGGTCATCGAACCCGAATGCCAGTGTTCCAGAACCCGACCAGTACAGAGCCACAAGTCGTATTCATTGTCCGGCTCTTCAGCAGCAGGTTCGTAAGGCGCGAAGATAATTTTGGCCTTGCCGTCCTTGTGGCCATAGAATTTCACGTCGGCCCCTTCGGGCACATAGGGGTCATAGCCCTCGCGGAAACGATAAAGCGTTTCTTTACCGTCCACGACCGGCCAACGCATACCGCGTGCCTGATGGTACATTTCGAAAGGTGCCAGATCGTGCCCATGGCCGCGCCCGAATTCGGCGTATTCTTCGAACAATCCTTTCTGCACGTAAAACCCAAAATGCTTTGCTTCGTCATTGTCGAAACCTTCGGCGGTTTCAGAAAGCGGGTATTTGTCCACATTCCCGTTCTGGAACAGAACCTCGAACATCGTCTTGCCGCGATGCTCTGGCATCTTGGCCAGCAGCTCTTCGCCCCAAACTTCTTCTACGGTGAAGCGTTTCGAGAATTCCATCAGCTGCCAAAGGTCGGACTTAGCCTCGCCCGGGGCTTTAACCTGTTGATGCCAGAACTGAGTGCGGCGCTCGGCGTTTCCATATGCGCCTTCTTTCTCGACCCACATAGCCGTTGGCAGGATCAGGTCAGCTGAAACTGCGGTGACGGTTGGATAGGGATCTGAAACTGTGATGAAGTTTTCAGGATTGCGATAACCGGGGTACCCTTCCTCATTGATATTCGGGGCGGCTTGCATGTTGTTGTTGCATTGAACCCAATACGCGTTCAGCACACCGTCTTTCAGCATTCGGTGTTGCAAAACAGCGTGGAAGCCAGGTTTTGGCGGGATTGTACCTTCGGGAATTTTCCATGCGGTTTCGCAAATCTCGCGGTGCTCGTCATTCGCGACAACCATGTCCGCGGGCAGGCGATGGGCAAATGTGCCAACCTCTCGGGCGGTGCCGCAGGCAGATGGTTGGCCGGTCAGCGAGAAGGGCGAGTTGCCGGGTTCGGAAATCTTGCCAACCAAAAGGTGGACGTTGTACATCAGCGAGTTCACCCACGAACCGCGCGTATGCTGGTTGAAACCCATGGTCCAAAGGCTCATGACTTTCCGGTTCGGATCCGCATATTGTTTCGCAAGTTTCTCAAGCTTGTCAGCGGGAACACCTGAGAGTTCAGATACATATTCCAAAGTGTAAGGCTCAACAGCTTTGGCATATTCTTCGAAGCTGATGGGTTCCATTTTGCCCGAGTTCGGGTTTTCCGCGTCTTGCTGAAGTTGGTTTTCGTCGCGCAGGCCGTAACCGATATCGGTTGCCGTCTTGGTGATGTTTACGTGCTTTTTGACGAAGTCTTCGTTCACCGCGCCATTCTGAATGATGTAGTTGGCGATGTAGTTCAGGATCGCCAAATCGGTCTGTGGGTTGAACACGATGCCATTGTCCGCCAATTCGAAAGAACGATGTTCAAATGTTGACAGAACATGAACTTCGCTGCCCGGTTTGGTCAAACGCGTGTCTGTCAGGCGCGACCACAGGATGGGGTGCATTTCGGCCATATTGGAACCCCACAGAACGAATGTGTCTGCGTGCTCGAAATCGTCGTAGCAGCCCATCGGCTCATCTATGCCGAAGGTCCGCATGAACCCAACAACAGCAGAAGCCATACAATGGCGCGCGTTGGGGTCGATGTTGTTGGAGCGGAAGCCCGCTTTCATCAGCTTGGCGGCGGCATAGCCTTCCCAGACCGTCCACTGACCCGAGCCGAACATGCCCACGCTGGTCGGGCCTTTCTTGGCCAGCGCCTCTTTCCACTTAGCGGCCATGACATCAAAGGCTTCGTCCCAGCTGACCGGTTCGAACTCGCCATTCTTGTCGTATTCGCCATTGGTCTTGCGCAGCAACGGAGTGGTCAGGCGGTCTTTGCCATACATGATCTTGGACAGGAAATAGCCCTTGATACAGTTCAGGCCGCGGTTCACCGGCGCGTCCGGGTCGCCCTGAGTGGCCACAACGCGGCCTTCCTTGGTGCCAACCAGAACGGAACAGCCCGTTCCGCAGAACCGGCACGCGGCCTTGTCCCAGCGGATATCCGGTGTCGCCGCCTGAGCGTCGGCCGCGCCTGTGGCCAGCGGAATACCGGCGGCCGAGGCCGTGGCTGTGGCCGCAGTGGCCTTGAGGAATGTCCGGCGTGATTCAGAATGTGTCATAGCGTGAGCCTCCGGCTGGTGGTTTGGCTTAGGGCATCGGGACGCGGGCGGGTCTCTGCAAGGTCCTCGAAATGGTGATAGGTCAACGTCAGAGACACGACCCCGGGGATCTGGTGCAGATCCATGATGGTCTCGGACGCAAGGCGTTCAGGGGTATCTTCGACCACGACGACGAAACGGCCGTCTTCGGTCTGGGCGTGGATTTCCACACCCGGTGTATCGCTCATGGATTGCGCCGCAGCCGTAGCGTAGTCGGGCGCGACATGGGCAAGGCAACCGCAGATGTTCATTGCACAGCTTCCATTTTGAGTTGAGGGGTGTGGTCCAGCGAGATGGCATCCGCCGGGCAAACGGTAGGGCAGAGCCCGCAGCCGGTGCAGGCCGCCACATCCAGTGTCGGTTTGGCCCGACCACCGGTTTGCAGCGAGAACCGGATCGCGCTTTCTTCGCAATTGTCCTGACAGAGGCGGCAACTGACGCCATTCATCGACAGGCAGGAGTCCAGCTTCAGCGCGGCACGCCAGGGCCAGTTGGACACAAGGTCGATATCCAAAGCAGGGGTTGGGCAGGCATTGGCGCAGTCACCGCAAAAAGTGCAAGGATTGTCTGAGGGTTGAAAAACAGGAAAGCCGTCCGCAGCGATTGCAATCACGTCCTCAGGACAAGCCGAGGCGCAATCGCCGCATTTCGTGCAGTGCTTCAGAAAGTCAGGCCCGACCGATCCCGGAGGTCTGGCTGTCACACCGTCCTCATCGTGAAATCTCGCGCTCAGGAAGGCGCGCCGGGTAGTCACTTGGCCCATTCTCAAAGACCTGGCTTTGCTAGATTCTGTTCGTCGCTATTCCCGATTAACGGCTTCGTTCAGCGCCGGATTTGATATTGATCAATTTCTTGGCAGTTTTTGCATGGAACTTAAAAAAATATGCATGCAAAAAATCTGTTTTGTCAAATTGTTGCAGGTGCGCTGACAGCCCGGCAAGCGTCGGGACTGACAAAGACAAGCCAATTTATCTTTTGGGCTTCGCCGTTCTGAGCAGCAGAATGAAAACGAAAATCGACCCCAGTGAGGTCGTCACAATTCCGACCGGCAGTTCTTGCGGGGCAAGCATCAGGCGGCTGAGGATATCGGACCCGGTCAACAGCACCGCGCCAACCACGGCTGCCGTCGGGACAAGGTGATTGTGCAAAGGACCAGCGATGCCGCGCGCAATATGTGGAACCATCAGGCCAACAAAGCCGATCACTCCGGCGACCGACACAAAAACGGCGGTCGCGAGTGCTGCAACAAAGAACATTTTGAACCGTAGCGACTGAACCGGAACGCCCAGTGTTGTTGCCGTGACATCTCCGGTCAGCAGCGCATCCAGCCAGCGGCTACGATAGAGGGCATAGGCCAGAATAAGCGCCAGCCCGGCGCAGACCAGCGGGAAGGTTTCCCATCGCGCCAGACCCAAACCGCCAAGCATCCAGAAGATGACGGAATGGGCAGCACGGTTGTCGCCTGCGAAAATCAGGTAATTGGTTAGGGCTGAGAACAGGAAGGACACCGCAAGCCCGGCTAGAATCAATTTCTCAGGCGCGCTCGTCCGCAATCCGTGTACCAAAGCCAGCACGATGCCAGAGGCCACCAGCCCTCCGCAAAACGCCGCCAGCGGCAAGGTCCAGAACCCCAGAATGTCCCCGGTTACGGTGATGACGAACACAGCACCCGCTGCAGCGCCCGAAGACAGCCCGAACAGAAACGGGTCGGCCAGATCGTTCCGAGTGGTTGTCTGCAAGACAACGCCGACAATCCCCAAACCAGCGCCGATCACGGCCGCAAACAGCGCGCGGGGCAGGCGCAGGTCAAAGACGATACGGTGCAGGGGCGACACGTCTCCATCCACAAGGCCTGTGCCCAGCAATATGGCCTTGAATGTATCGGACAGAGGGATGGATGTGGTTCCGTAGATTGTTGAAACCAGAAGAAGGGCGGCCAGAATGACCGCCCCCACCAAAAGTGTCAGCCCCAGACGGCCCAAATTAGTTCAGGCCCTTATGCATGGCCTGTGCCATTTTCGAGATCGCCTGAATGTTCGCGGGTCCCGGCGTTAGTTCTTCGTACCGCAGACCGATCCAGCGCTCGTTTTTGACCGCATCGGTTTGCGACATCACCGGGTGCTCTTGCAGGAATTTGAACGTATCCACCGCGCCATTTCCGGTTTGATAGTCCAACAGCACCAGGAACTCGGGGTTCGCGGCGGCGACGGCCTCCCAAGAGCTTCGGCCCCAGCTTGTATCCATGTCATGGGTCACGTTCTGACCGCCCGCAGCGGCAATCATCGCATCAGGGATGGCGTATTTTCCGGCGGTGAAGGGCGCATCAGCGGGCCCGTCCAGCAGGAACACGCGCGGTTTCGGCAGATCGGCGGTTTTCGCCTCAATCGCGGCCAGCTCGTCTTTCCAGCTTGAAACCAACGCTTCGGCCTTGTCTTCAACATGCATGACCTTGCCCAGACGCAGGACATCGTCAAACAGCAGGTCCATGCTGGCCTTTGGGCGGTCCTTATGCAGGTGAACGCAGCTTTCCGACAGGATCATAGTCTTGATCCCGAAGGGCGCCAGCGTTTCCGGTGTCACATCACCGCCGGGCCGCATTCCGTAGTACCAACCGGCAAAGAACAGGTCGGGTTCAACGGCCACCAGGTTCTCGACCGTCGGATATTTCGGGGCCAGTTCCGGGATATCGCCGCGCAGCGAGTCGAACTCGGGGCTGGTTTTGTACCAGCCGGTAATCCCGGTCAGGCCGACGATCTTGTCTTGTAGACCCAGTGCAAAGGCCATGTCGGTCATGTTCATGTCATGCACGACCAGACGCTCGGGCTGGGTTTCAAACACCAGCGGTTCGCCGCAATTGTTGACGGTAACTTCATGCGCGGCGGCACCGCCCGCCATGGCTGTAACCAGCGCCACGGACAAGATGTGTTTCATTCGGAAATGCTCCTAACTGGATTGGAAACTGAGGTTTTTCGGATGTCTAGCGCCGGGATCAAGCGGCCCTCGTGCTGGAAAAACAGGTAATCGACACCGAACGTGTCACGCACGCGGTCGGTGGTCAGCACGTCGGCCACAGGTCCGAACCCGGTAAGACGGGTGGATTTCATCAGCGCGACATGCGTCGCAAATTCCGGGATCATGACCAGATCGTGGACGATCATCACCACTGTGATCCCCAGCCCGGCCACCAGTGACAACATCCGCCCCTTGGCGTCCGGGTCCAGATGGTTGGTGGGCTCGTCCAGAAACAGCAGTGCCGGGTTTTGTGCCAATGCCCGCGCGATATGGGCGCGCTGCCGTTCCCCGCCCGACAGAACCGCCATGCGCTTGTCGGCCAGATCGTTCAGGCTGGTCAGGTCCAAAATTCGCGCAAGATCGGCGGCATGGGCCTCGGCCGAGCGGTCGGACCGGATCGGGATCTGTCCCAGCGCTACATACTCGCGCAAGGAGAGCCGCCCGTCGGGATATTCCTGCTGGCTGACAACAGCGATCATCCGCGCACGCTCGGTCGCCGACATGCTGCGCAAATTTCGCCCCTTGAACAATACATTGCCGTCAGAAGGATGCTCGGACCCGCATAGAAGGTTCATCAGCGTTGTCTTGCCCGCGCCGTTGGGCCCGGCGATGGCCAGAACCGCGCCTTCGTGAAGCGCAAAGGTGATGTCCTGAAGCAGAACTTCGCCGTGATAGGCGTGATAACCGACGCCGTTGACCTGAAGGAACGCATGTTCGGTCATGTGGCCTCCGTCGCCAAGGGCGGCATCCGCGACAAGGTCTTGTGCAACAGCGCCTCGGGGCGATCCGTTGCCTTGGTCCAACCTGTGGAACTGTTTTGGTATTGCCGCGCGAAAGCGGCCAAAGCGTCGATATCGGCCGAGGTTTGAATTTCGCCAAACAGATATTGTGCCTTCGCACCCGCCTGAAATCCAACGGTCAGTGGGTGATCGCAGCCGGCCATACACTCGATCATCCGTGTGCCGTAGCCCTCGGGCAGGCGCTCGCGCAGGGCCTCGGCAATCGATAGCGCCGCCTCTGCCCCTTGGCAGGTCGTGCAGATCAGCACCACATGATCCGTCATGCTCCGCCCCACCTGCATGCCAGACGGGCAGGGAGAGGAACGGTTCTGATGACATCGGGTCGATGTGACATTGAGCCTCTTTCCAGGACACCCCGCCCCGGTTTGGTTGCGTTTGAGATGGCAGGTCTCCTGACTCGCGGGTCTGTGCTTGGCCACCCTTCCCGACCTGATCCGGCCAGTGGGATATTGGCGTCGCTCACCGCCTACAGTTGCGGGGGCAGTTACGGATTTGGTCTGCACCTTACCGTATTCCCTTTTCATCCCGCGCGTGCAGCATCGGGAACCATCGTAGCGTCACTGCCTCAGATCAGAGCATGGGTCAATATGGATTCCGCAACGTTCCGGTGAAGACAGCGCAAAGGATATTGCTGCTCAGTGGGCAATCAGTTATGCTGCGACGCAGCAAAATTTGAAAGCCGAGGCTACGTTTTGCGGGCTCAAGGGTGCTGGAGGTACTATTGTGACCCCGAACTGACCTGCATCAATTAAACCCGCGACCCAAGTCGGTAAGACGTCCGAAAAACCAAAGTTGGCACGCTATGAAAATCCAGGAAAATAAAACCTTCGAGCAGCTCAAGGTTGGCGACGCGGCACAACTGACCCGCTTGTGCACGGTTGACGACCTTTATGCTTTTGCCTCGGCCTCGGGCGATCACAATCCGCTGCATCTGGCAACCTATGACGGGGATGGCGACGGCCTTGCCGAAGCCGTCGCACCCGCGCTGTGGCCCGCCGGTCTGGTCGCAGCCGTGCTGGGAAACTACATGCCCGGCGCCGGAACGCAGACTCGCCGCGCGGATTTGGCCTTCCACCTCCCGGTGCTTGCGGGTGAAGAACTGACTGCCTTTGTCGCTGTTGAGGAAAAGCGCGACGATGGTGATCTGCTCTGCTCAGCCGAAGTGCGACGGGTCGTTGACAATGCACTGGTTCTCAGCGGCACCGTTCAGGTCACACCGCCTTCGACGCATATGGAGTTCGACTCGGTCGAGGTCCCTGGCCTGATCGTGCAGCGGCACCGCCATTTCGACGCGCTGTTGGAAAAAGCGCGCCCACTAGAGCCGATGCCAACCGCCGTTGTTGCGCCAGAAGAGCCCAACTCTCTGAGCGGCGCGTTGCTGGGGCATGCCAATCATATTATTTCGCCGATCCTCGTCGGGAACCCCGATAAAATCGCCGCTGCTGGCGCTGAGCTGGGGGCCGACTTGTCTGGCATCGAAATTGTCGAGGCCCGCAGCCACGGCATCGCCGCGCACCGTGCCGTGGATCTTGTAGTCGACGGACGCGCGCAGACCCTGATGAAGGGGTATCTGCATACCGATGAGTTGCTGCACGCGGTTTTGCGTCGTGAAAAAGGGCTGCGCACAGGGCGGCGACTGTCACATGTGTTCGTAATGGATGTTCCGGGCATGTCGCGCCCGATCATGGTGACGGATGCGGCGGTGAATATTGCGCCTGATTTGGAAACCAAGGCGGATATCGTGCAAAACGCGATTCACCTGGCACATTCTTTGGGAATCGAACAGCCCAAGGTCGGCGTGTTGTCGGCGGTTGAGACGATCAACCCGCATATGCCGTCATCGGTCGATGCGGCCTTGCTGTCGAAAATGGCCGAGCGCGGTCAGATCACCGGCGGGTTGGTCGATGGGCCGCTGGCGATGGACAATGCGGTTGATCTGAACGCCGCCCGTACCAAAGGGATCACGTCAGAGGTTGCCGGTGCTGCCGATATTCTGGTCGCGCCTAATATTGAGGCCGGGAATATGGTGGCAAAACAGTTGACCTTCATCTCTCATGCCGAGGCGGCAGGGGTCGTGATCGGTGCGGTCGTTCCCATCATTTTGACGTCACGATCCGATGATGATGCCTCGCGATTGGCATCCTGTGCTGTAGCCGCGCTTCATGCGCATGCAAACAAGGGTAAAATCCATGGCTGATCATGTTGTGGCGCTGAACGCCGGGTCTTCTTCCCTGAAATTCGCGCTTTATGAGCTGGTTGAGGGCAATCGCCCCAGTATGCGCTGGCGTGGCCAGATCGAACGTTTGGGCGACGCACCACGTTTGCTGGCCCAATCCGCTGGAGGACGCTCGATCGACCGTCCTTTGACCAACACCAAAAGCCATGACGAGGCGATCCACGCCTTTCTGGAAATGGCGCGGGAATACCTGCCGGACATCCATGTACGTGCCATCGGGCACCGCGTCGTCCACGGGGGCACTGTTTATTCCGAGCCGGTGCGCATTGACGCCTCGGTTGTCGAGACGTTGTCTGGGTTCATACCTTTCGCGCCGCTGCATCAGCCCTATAGTCTTGCAGGGATACGCGCAGCCAGCGCGGCCTTCCCGGACACGGCGCAGATCGCCTGCTTTGACACGGCGTTCCATCGGACACACCCTTGGGTCAACGACACCTTCGCCCTGCCGCAGAGCTACTATAACAAAGGCGTACGACGGTACGGGTTTCACGGGCTCAGCTACGACTACATAACGCAAAAGCTGAAAGAGATCGCGCCGGGCTTGTACGACGGGCGCGTGGTTATTGCGCATCTGGGTAACGGGGCCTCGATGTGTGCGGTTTCGGGTGGTCGGGCGGTGGCCTCGACTATGGGGTTCTCGGCGCTGGACGGGTTGCCAATGGGAACGCGTAGCGGGCAGCTTGACCCTGGTGTTGTGCTTTACATGATGCAGCAGGAAGGCCTGTCGGCGGATGAGATTGCCGAGATTCTGTATCGCAAATCCGGTCTGCTGGGTCTGTCGGGGATATCGTCGGACATGCGCACCCTTCTGTCCGCTGACACGTCCGAGGCGCGTAAGGCCATTGACTATTACGTCTTCCGCATACGCCGCGAATTGGGCGCATTGTCAGCCGCACTGGAAGGGATCGACGCGCTGGTCTTTACGGGTGGTGTTGGCGAGAACTCGGCCGCAATCCGGCAGATGGTGTGTGACGGCATGCGTTGGATCGGGATCGAGATGGATCACGCCCGGAATGCCGATGGTGGCACGGTTCTTTCAACCGATTTCAGCCGCGTGCGGATTCTGTCGATTCCGACGAATGAGGAAATGGTGATCGCCCGCGCGGCTGCGAACCTAATGGAGTGACCTAGTCCTGCGGCTTTTTACGGGTCTTGGCGTATTTCAGCAGGACCCCAAGAAGTGCACTGACAATTTCAGGTGTCAGCGTGCCAAGCGGATCGCGCCTAATGCCGGTTACGGCGTTGCGCGCATCCGCGAAGTTTTCTCGGATTTCGGTTTCAATATCTCGCAAAGCCATGTCGCGCAGTTCGACGGCATCCGACGTGTCTGTCTGTGCCGTCATGGAATTCGCAACTGCCGCAAGCAGAACGGCCACCACCAGATCAATCCCGGCCACAATCAGCGCGGCCGAGGTCGTCGACAGAGTCTCTGACAGCCAGAAAAACCCGGCCACGTTCAGCATCACGGCGGCAAGACCCACGGCAAGACCTGCTGCGGCATAGATGCCTGTGCGCTTTGCGGCAACTGCGACTTGACGCTGTGCAATCAGCCGTTCAGCGCGCAAAATGATCGAGATATTTCGGGAAATGCGGCTCATGTCAGACTCCTACCGGGATCGACCGATCATGTACCCAAGCGCAAAGACGCCAAGGGCGAATAGGATGGGCTTTTTATGCGGCAAATCCTCGAATTCTGTCAGAACTTCATCAATTTGGGCAGTCCAATGGCCGAGGTTGTCGACGAATGCATCGGCTGGTTCCGGGGCCTTGGGTGGCTCGGGGTTGGCGTGTTCGGCCAACTGGCGGCGCAGTTCGGCGACCTCTGCTTCCAATTCTGCTTTTGTTACCATGGTTGCGTCCCTCTACCGCGATGAACCGCATGTTAGACGGTTTTTCTGTTTCGGTAAAAGGGACTTATCCAGATAGTTGAGCGGGCCAGTGCTTAGCCTGTGCGGCACCAGACGCAATCATGATCCGAAAGCGGCGTACCTTCGTCCGAGATTGAAGTCAGAATGCCTTTGTCTAGGCACTTCAGACCCCGTCCGGCCAGCCAATCCAGTTTCATGACTCGCTCAGGATGCGGAGTGATCAGGCTGGGTCGGGTTGTAGGACCTTCTGCGGTGAAAGACCATGAGTAGCCTTGGCGTTCGGCCAACCCAAACAAGGTTTCACGTCGCCAGTCAAAATCGGGGGGCAGATGGTTGCCGGTGTTCAGGTCCCCACCGATCAGAACGGGCAGTCCGGGCGCAAACGCGTCGATTTCATCTAACAACCGTTGGAACTGTTGATGGCGGTGCGCTGCATCTGCGTTGCTTTCCAGATGAGTGGACACAACGCAAAGCGAACCCTGCGTGGCCGGGATAATGGCGGCGATGGCATTGCGACCGCCGACCCGCGGTTGATCCGGGTCCGTCGCGCCAGTGTCCGAGGCAAACCAAGGGCCGTGATCGTCCAGCCGTATCATCGCCGTGCGTTCAAACGGCACCGAGGACAGGATTGCGTTCCCATGCCAGCCTAGACTGTTGAAGTCATCCGTGCAAAAGCCCCGCTCGGTCGCGCCGCCGAGATCAAGTTCGTGAAACTCGACACCATAGGCGTAGGTCATGCCAAGCGCGTCGGCCATCACTTCAGTGGTATGCCGCTGTGCAGTGCGGGCCATGCCGTGATCGACCTCGGACAACAAGACGATATCGGGGCAGACCTTGCCAAGATGTGCGGCGGTTTCTTCGGGGAAAAGACACCGTTCCACATTCCAGGCAGCCACTGTGAAATCGCTTTGCAAATGAGTGGACGTAGCACGGCCTCCAACTTGCACGGCATTCATGGCAGGCAGGCTGGACAGCAAATCGCGATGCGCTTCAGCCGTGCGCGGCGCAGCCAAGATCGCATTACGCTGTTCCAGCGTCACGGCGGGCAATGTCTCAAACGTTTGCACCGTCACAGTTTGCGCCCTGTTTCGGTATCAAACAGCCGCAGGGCCTCGGGCTTCAAATTCAATGTCACGGTCCCGGTGGAGGCTGCATCATCCTTGCCGATCATCACCGAAAAAGGTTGTTCCCCCACCACGCCATGCAACAGGCGATGGGCGCCGAGCTCTTCCAGAATGTCTACACGGAACGGGATGTTGCCGTGATCGTCCAGTACCACATCCTCGGGGCGAATGCCCAAAGTCACCGGCCCGTTTTGCGAAGCAGGTGCTGGCATCAGACCGTCATAGCCATTGATGCGCACTTCTCCTTGCTCGACCTGAGCTCGGATCAGGTTCATCGGCGGTGCCCCCATGAATGAGGCCACAAAGGTCGAGGCTGGGTTGTGGTAGATTTCCGACGGCGTGCCGATCTGTTCGATCCGGCCAGCGTTCAGGACGATGATCCGGTCGGCCATCGTCATCGCCTCGACCTGATCATGGGTCACGTAGACGGCTGTGGTGCCAAGGCGGCGTTGCAGGGCCTTAATCTCGATCCGCATCTGGTTGCGCAGCTTGGCGTCGAGGTTCGACAACGGTTCATCAAACAAGAACAGCGCCGGATCACGCACTACGGCGCGGCCCATTGCGACGCGCTGACGTTGACCACCCGACAGCTGCGCTGGTTTGCGGTCCAGATATTCGGTCAGGTTCAGCATCTTGGCGGCGTCTTCGACCTTGGCCGCTATCTCGGAGGCCGGGTTGCCGCGATTCTTGAGGCCATAGCCGATATTTTTTCGGACGGTCATATGCGGGTAGAGCGCATAGTTCTGGAACACCATCGCGATGTCCCGGTCCGCCGGATCCACGTCATTGACCACCCGGCCGCCGATCTTCAGTGTACCTTCGGTGATCTCCTCCAACCCCGCGATCATCCGCAGCAGGGTGGATTTGCCACAGCCCGAGGGGCCGACCAGCACGACAAACTCGCCGTCCTGAATGGTGAAGCTGGCGGTCTGAACCGCCTGAAAGCCGTTGGGATAGACCTTGCGGATGCCCTCTAATGAAACCTGAGCCATGCGCGTATTCCTTATTTGTCGGATTCTGTAAGGCCCTTAACGAACCAGTTTTGGAAAAAGACGACGATCGCCACGGGTGGGATCATCGCGACAATGGCCAGCGCCAATGCCTGCCCGTGTTCTGGGATCTGACTATCTGTGTAGGACAGCACGATCTGTTTGATGCCCCGGACCAGGGTGAAAAAGCTCTCATCCGTCGTGATCAGTGTCGGCCACAGATATTGGTTCCAGCCAAAGACAAACATGATGATGAAGATCGCAGCGATCATCGTCCGGCTAAGCGGTACAAGGATATCGACAAAGAACTTCCATGGGCCTGCGCCGTCGATCCGGGCGGCCTCGGCCAGCTCCTCAGGGACGGACATGAAGAACTGACGGAAAAAGAACGTGCCGGTTGCGGATGCGATCAGCGGTACGATCAGACCGGTATAGGTGTTTGTCAGGCCCAGTTTCTGGATCGCCTCGTATGAGGGCAGGATGCGCACCTCCAGCGGCAGCAACAGGGTGGTGAAGATCACCCAGAAGGCCAGCGTGGCAAAGCGCAGGCGAAAATAGACGATGGCATAGGCCGCCATCATCGAGATGATAATCTTGCCCACCGCAAAGCCGATGCCAAGGATGAAGGAATTCATCAGCATCAGCGTGCCATCCACCGTCTGGGTGAACCCACCCTTTTCGAACATGGCGGCATGGAAGTTCTTGCCCAGATTGTCGCCCAGCGTCAGCTGCAACCCCTCGCGGTGGATCGTCACAGCGTCATGGCTGGCCGTGGTCAGCGCCAGCAGCGGTGGTATCATCATCAGCAAAGCGCCTAGGATCAGGGCGGTGTGATCGCCGATCGCGCCCCATTTGATGCGGCGGGGACGATGGGTTTCAACGGGAGTTTCGAGTGTTGTCTCTGCCATGTCCAAAGCCCTTACGTATAGTGAATCCGGCGTTCCACCAGGCGGAACTGAAACACGGTCAGGATCAGCACCAGCACCATCAGGATCACCGATTGCGCGGATGAGCCGCCAAGGTCATTGCCCCGGAACCCGTCCAGATAGACCTTGTAAACCAGCGTCATCGGGTTGTTGCCCGGCTCACCCTTCATCAGCGCGTCGATAACGCCAAAGGTGTCGAACAGCGCGTAGGTGATGTTGATGATTAGCAGGAAGAACGCGGTGGGGGCCAGCAGCGGGAAAGTCACCTGCCAGAACCGTCCGGTAGCCGAGCGGTTGTCGATCATCGCCGCCTCGCGCACGGATCGCGGAATGGATTGCAGGCCCGAGAGGAAAAAGATGAAATTGACCGGGATCTGCTTCCACACGGCCACGATGACCATAGCGGTGGCCGTGGCGTTATAGTCCACGCCCAGTTTGAAATTCCAGCCGAACATCTGGAAAAACTTGGTCAGCGGCCCAGTGCTTTGATCAAAGAATAGGATGCCCAGAAACCCGGCCACAGGTGGTGCGATGGCATAGACCCACATCAGAAGCGTGCGATAGGTCTTTGCCCCTCGGATTACCTTGTCCGCCTTGACCGCTAGCAGCAGCGCGATGGCGAGCGAAAAGAACGTCACAAGCACCGAATAAAGGATCGTGAACCCTGCCACGCGCTTGTACTGATCATTGCCCAGCAGCGAGGTATAGTTTTCCCCCCCTACAAAGGTCGAGCCGAACCCAAACGGGTCCTGCAAGTAGAACGAGGATTGCAAAGCCCAGCCCGCAGGCCAGTAGAAGAAGATGGCAATGATCAGCAGTTGCGGCATCAGCAGCGCCACAGGAAGCCAGATCGTGTCAAAGCCCGCGCGTTTCATGAATGGTTCCGTGCGAATAATGAGCGATGGTCGCACCCGGAGGCGCGACCATCCAGGGGGTGATAACGGGGATTAACCCTGGGTCTTACCAAAGCGTGCCAGCAGTTCGTTGGCTTCTTTTTCGATTGTCTTGAAGGCGGTCTCGACGTCGGTTTCACCAGTCAGGATACGTCCATATTCGCGGTTCATGATGTCGCGGATCTGGACGTAAAAGCCCATGCGGTAGCCCTTGGTGTTGTCGCCCGCCTTAGCCTGCAACTGGTTCACACCAACTTCGGCGGCCGGGAAGCGGTCATAATGGCCGTCTTTCTTGGCAACCTCATATGCGGCTTCGGTGATCGGTACGTATCCGGTTTCCTGGTGCCAGAAGTACTGGGTTTCAGGCGCGGTTAGGAAGCGGAAGAACTCAGCCGTGGCCTTGTTCTCGTCGTCCGATTTGCCGGACATTGCGAACAAAGCGGCGCCACCGATGAAGGTTTGGGTAGGCTCGGCGGTCACGGCTTCCCAATAGGGCAGCTCGGTTGCACTGAATTCGAACGGCAGGTCTTTTTGCAGGAGGCCACCAAAAGAGCCCGACGAACCCAGCCACATGGCGACTTTGCCTTCTTCGAACGGCTTGGCGTTGTCGCCCCAGCCGGTACCATACCATTCGAACAGACCTTCGTCTTTCCAATCGGTCACGGCGGTGAAGTGGGCCTTGATGGCGTCATTGTTCACCAGGATCTGCGTGTCGATGCCGTCATAGCCATTGTTGTTGGTGGCAAACGGCAGGTTGTGGCGCGACATGAAGTTTTCGGTGAAAATCCAGGGCAGGTGCGACTGGCTGAGCGCGATGTAGCCCGCGTCTTTCAGCGCAGGAGCAGTGGTTGTCTGGAACTCTTCCCAGGTTTTCGGCGGAGTGACACCTGCAGCTTCCAGCGCGTCCACGTTGAAATACAGGATTGGCGTGGACGAGTTGAAGGGCATGCCGATCATCTTGCCGTCGCTGTCGGCATAGAAATACCGCACACCGGCGATGTAGTCGTTGATGTCGAAATTCACGCCATTATCGGCCAGCAGATCCTGAACGGGGATAGTTGCTCCCTTGGCTCCGATCACGGTGGCGGCACCGGCGTCGAAGACCTGCATGACGTTGGGCTGCTCGCCCGCACGGAAGGCGGCGATACCTGCGGTCAGTGTTTCCTCATAGCTGCCCTTGTAGACCGGAGTGATCTTGTAATCGTCCTGCGAGGCGTTGAAATCTTCGGCAATCTTGTTGACGGTTTCACCCAGTTGGCCGCCCATTGCGTGCCACCATGTGATCTCGGTTTCGGCAAAAGTTGCGGTCGCAGTAAAGGCGAGTGCGGCGGCGGTAGCGCTGAAGGTCAGCTTGGTCATGTCTCTCTCCGGTTTGGCCGCGGACCAAGGTTTTGGTCAGCGCACCAGGTTGCGGGGCCGAAGCCCCAGGCAGCGTCAAAAATCTGCACAAATAGGGCGAATCCCATTCGTGATGCACATCTTGTGCACACGTGGTCACATACGCTTTGCATGTGACAGTTCGGTGAAAGATTTTTAGCATTATTGACAAATTATTCAGAAACAGAGGACAGGTAGTGCGTGAGCAGTGACAATGAATATAACACCCCGCGACCCCGGCGGGTGACTGCCCAGATTGTGGCCGAAGCGGCAGGTGTATCGCGGTCGTCTGTGTCACGCGCGTTCACACCTGGCGCCTATCTGGATGCAGATAAGCGGAAAAAGATACATGAGGTCGCGGCGCAGATGGGGTATCAGCCCAATGCGCTGGCGGCAGGGCTGAAAGATGGCCGCTCGCATCTTGTCGCTGTTTTTGTCGGAAATATGCGCAGCGCTTATGACACCGAGTTCGTAATGGCTTTGGTTGGGCAATTGAACGCGCTGAACAAATGGCCGATCCTGATCGACGGCGGCGATCAGTCTGCGGAAAAGGCAATTCAGCAAGTCTTGCGCTACCCGTTGGACGCGTTGATCCTGCGTGGTGGAAGTATGCAGGCCGAAGTCGTCACGCAATGCAGCAAGATCGGGGTTCCAATGATTTCCGCTGGGCGCGTCGTCGAGGCCCAGGGTGTTGACAATGTTTGTTGTCGAAACGCCGAGGGCACCCGGATTGCCACTCGGGTTCTGATCGAAAAGGGAAGAAAGAAATTCGGCTATATCGGTGGCCCCGAGGCTTTCTCCTCTTCTAGCGGTCGCCGGGCTGGGGTACTGGACAGTTTGGCTGAGGCTGGGCTTTCGCTGGTTGCCGAAACCGACGGCGACTTCACTGTCGACGCCGGCCACAGGGCGGCCACCCGCCTGCTGACCACGCATTCACTGGATGCATTGATTTGTGCCAATGATGCAACCGCGATTGGGGCTTTGACAGCGGCCCGAGACTTGGGAGTATCAGTTCCAGAAACCCTGTCAGTTGTGGGGTTCGATGATATTGAGATGGCTGGCTGGCCAACATTCGATCTGTCAACGGTTTGCAACCCGATCGACGAAGCTGTCGAGCCCGTCATCCAACTTTTGGAGAAACGGCTGAAGAACCCTTTGAAAGCCAGCGAAACAATTCTGATTAAACCTCACTTCGTGCCCCGCGGCACGCATTGAGATTTTCAGTAATCGGCCACCAGCAGGAAATCGGGCGCGGCATCTTCCTCGATCGTGGCAAAGCGCGGAATTGGCTCCTCGAACACATTGTCGGTTCGGTCATCGTTGACGGTTGAGACTTCGCCTATCAGGCAATCGCCTTTCTCCGCCCAAAAGGCATGCCAGATACCCGGCATCAATGTCACGCTTTCACCGGGCTTCAGGCGCAACAGTTCACCGGGTTGGATCGTGACCGGGCAGTTGTCGCTTGGCACAATGACCGGGTTGTCGCGGTCGATGCCGCCATCCGTGTCCGAGGCATAGATCTCCATCACCAGATCACCGCCGCCCCGGTTGATGATGTCTTCGGCCTTCACGATATGGCGGTGCATGGGTGAGAGTTGTTTGTCTCGCGAGACCAGCAGTTTTTCCGCATAAAGCATACCGCGCCCTTTGCTCAGGTCAGTGACATCGCCGTTGCGCAGTGTAAACAAGAACAATCCAAGCTCATCAAATCGGCCCTGACCGTAATCGGTGATATCCCAGCCCAATCCCCGCGCGCGAATGCCATCGGCCCGAGCGCTGCGCATCTGTTCAGGCGACCATGTTGCGAAAGGAGGCAGAACCGCACCAAAGGAATGAATGAACGCCTCGGCTGCGGATTTGATCTCGTTGATTTCGGAACGTTTCATCGGTTTGGCCTTCGTGGTCAGAGTTCGTGTGCCCAGGGCGGATTCGCCCCGGCGCGGGATACGGTGACGGCGGCAACCTCGGCCCCTTTGCTTAGAGCGGATCGTATGGCACTGACGTCCACCGAGCGTAGACCGGATTTGGTCAACAAGCCGTCCGCGTCAAGCTGGGCCAGAACGCCCGCATTGAACGTGTCGCCCGCTCCGACTGTGTCGACCACCTGCACCTGTTTGACCGACACCGAGGTCTCGGACCCGTCGTTTAGATAGGCCGAGGCGCCCTCGCTGCCCTTGGTAATAATGACAACAGACGGTCCGGCTTCCAGCAGGGCAGGGACTTTCTCGGTCAGGGATTCAGGTCCGGGGACGATCCAATTCAAGTCTTCGTCAGATACTTTTACGATGTCGGCCTGTTCGATCATGCGGTTCAGGCGGGTGCGGTACCGGGTCTCATCCGCGATAAAGCCGGGGCGGATATTGGGGTCGAGCATCACAGCGCACGCGTCGGCATGTTGGTCCAACAAGGCCGCATACGCATCCGCACAAGGTTCGCAGGCCAGGCTGATACCACCGAAATAGAGCGCTGTGGTGCCGGGCAACTGCGCGGGCATATCCTCGGGCCGCAGCATCCGCCCGGCCGAGTTTTCATCTAGAAAGCTGTAGCTGGCCTGTCCGTCCTTCAACTGCACAAAGGCCAGTGTCGATGGACGGTCCGAGCGGATGACATGAGTCTGATCCACGTGGCTGTCGGTCAGCGCGTCGGACAGTTGTGCCCCGAACATGTCGCTGGACAAGCCAGTTAGCATCCCAACCGACGCGCCCAGACGACCAAGCGCTATGGCGGTGTTGAAGATCGCTCCGCCTGAATGGGGGACAAAGCCCTGTGCCCCGTCGGTGGTTGGGGTGGGGATCATGTCGATCAGCGCTTCACCGCAGCACAGGATCATGCCGGGACCTTTCCAGTTTGGCCGCGTCAGGCCATCCGACGCGCGAGCGCACTTTTGCAGAAATTGTTAGCGCCAACAATGCCAAATTCATCCTGTTCCGAGACATAGAGGTTCATCGACCGGCGTAGCTCACTGAACCGACCCCCGGCGTTGAAAGCGTCGCGGAAGGCGTCCTTGAACAGCCAACGGTTCTTTTCGGCCACGCCGCCCACCAGAAAAACACCGCCCGCTGGCATCATGGTCACAGCCATATCGCCCATGACAGCCCCCAGATGAGTGGTGAACATATGGGCCGCGCGTACCGCATGAGGGTCGGTTTGGGCCAGCGCGTCTTGCAGGATATCCTTTGCGGGACGGGTTTCCGCGTTGGTTTGACCGGCTGCGAGTTGGATGGCTTGGTAGAGGATGGGCAGGCCGGTGCCGCTCAGGAACATCTCGGCCTCAAGGGTCAGCGAGTCGTCAAAGAAACACTCGGTCGCGACCTCGCGGGCGGCGCGAAATACTTCAACCTCGTCAGCGTGGCGCGGGGACAGGCCTACATGGCCGCCTTCGCCAGATGCCGTATGGTAGTGCCCCTCGGAATAGAGCAGCGACCCAACCCCAAGCCCGGTGCCCGGCCCAACGACCAAGCGAGTGCCGACCGGCGGGGTTTCCGCACCTTGCAAAACCTCGACGTCACCGGCCCTGATTTCAGCCACAGACCACGCGGCTGCGGTGAAGTCATTGATCACAAAAGTATGTTGCGCGCCGGTCGCGCGTCCGATGTCGTCCTCGGACAAATCAAGCTGCGCGTTGGTCAGTCGGATCGTACCATCCCGCACAGGGCCCGCCCCAGCGGCGACAACCGCGCGGGGGTCGGTGCCAACCTCGTCGCGCAGGCTGTGAAACGCCTCAAGCAGTTGCGGCAGCTGTCCCGTTGGGTATTTGCGCAGATCGGTTAGTCTCCCGTTTGAGATAACCCCCAAACGGGTGTTGGTCCCGCCGATATCGGCCACCAGATTCCAGTGTTCATGCATGGCTCCGGCGGGTTGTGCTAAGGGGACAGAGACTTGTGCACCGGCGAGGGCAGTTTTCACCGCCTCAAAGGACGCTTTGGGCGTCCGCCCCATCGTGTCGAAATCCACATCAACCAGACCAAAGCGCTTCTCGTAGCCAAGGGCCCATTCGTAGTTGTCCAGCAGCGACCAGATAAAATAGCCTTTGACGGGCACATCCTGATCCAACGCGTCTTTCACAGCGGCCCAATGCTGGTTGAGGTAGTCGATCCGGTCCTCATCTTGCTGGCGCTCAGAGCTGGCCATGCCATTTTCGGTCACATAGATCGGCAGATCGCCGGTATATTCACGAGCGGCCCGGGTCAGGAAACGTGTCAGGGCGGAAGGCTCAATTTCCCACCCCATTTGCGTTTTGGGCAGGGGGCCAGGGACCTCTTGCAGGCTGGGCCAGGCGGTGTCGGCGGGCGCGATCAGTTTGCGGGTGTAGTAGTTCAGCCCGCACCAGTCCACGGGCGCGCCGATCGTGTCGAAATCATCCTGCCAGCCAGCGGGTAGATAGGGTTCCAACCCGTCCAGAACATTTTGCGGATAGGCTTTGTTGAATACGCCGCCCAGAAAGAACCGGTTGTAGATACCGTCATACAAGTCAGCGGCTTTGCGCGCCTCGGCGCTGTCATCGGCGGGTTCGGCCCATTCCAGATTGAACACCGCTCCCAAGTTGGACATGCCCAGACCACGCATCGCCTCGATCGCGCGGCCATGCGCCAGCAGAACATGATGCATCGCGCGAGCCGTCGCGCGGATATCGCGCAAGCCCGGGGCGTGGTGACCGTCGAAGTGGCTCAGCCAGCTTACGCACCAGGGTTCGTTGATGGGGGCAACACTGAACATTCGGTCGCCGATGCGGCCCATAATGACCTCAGTGAAGTCGGCGAACCACCCAGCGATATCCCGATTTCGCCAGCCGCCCAGATCCGCTAGCGGCGAGGGCAGTTCCCAATGATAGAGCGTCGCACAGGGGCGAATGCCGCGTTCCAGCAGAGCATCGGCTAGTCGGTCGTAATAGTCTAACCCGGCTTGGTTCACGGCCCCACGTCCTTCGGGCAGAACCCGGGCCCAGCTGGTTGAAAAGCGATAGCAATCAAAACCGGCTTCGCGCACCAGATCAAAGTCCTGATCGAAACGGTTGAGGTGATCGCAGGCGAGGTCTCCGTTTTCGCCCCGCACCACATTGCCGGGCGTGTTCGCAAACGTGTCCCAATGGGTCTGACCTGCGCCACCCTGCGCGTGGCCTTCGATCTGATAGGCAGAGGTTGCGACACCAAAGAGGAAGTCTTTGGGGAAATCAGTACGGGTATATTTCATGTTCAGAACCTGTCAGGAGCGGGGCCGGTCGAGCCGCCAACTACCAGTTCGGCCTCCAGCAATCTAGTTTTAACCGGGTCGTCCGGTGATTTGATCCGGTCGATCAGCATTTCGGCGGCGATTTCCCCAGCCTGCCGGACCGAGGATCGCGTTGCTGTAAAGATAGGCACGTCCTGCCCATTCTTGAGATAGGACAGGTCGTCATCATGCGCGATGACGGACACATCGCGACCCATTTTCAGCCCAGCCTCATTCAAAGCGCGCCGCACCCCGATGGCAGAAATCATTGACGAGACCAATATGGCCGTCGGGGGGGTGTCCAGCTGCAGCATGTCGCGGGCTTCGTGATGGCCGTAAACCTCGGTCATCTCGGCGCTGCGCATTAGGGCGGGTTCGGGCGTCAGATCAGCTTCTTGCAGTGCCTGCAGATATCCTTCGCGGCGACGTTGGGCGAAGTCCATATCCTCTAGCCCATTGATCAGAGAGATACGTTTATGTCCCAGATCAACCAGAAAACGGGTCGCCCTCAGGAATGAGCTTTTGTTGTTAACGTCGACCCAGTCATAAGGCACCTCGATCCCGGTCGAGCGGCCATGGACGATGAACGGAACCGCCATGCGGGTCAAAACCTCGATCCGGTGTTCGTTGACCTTGGGGCCTTGCAGAACGACCCCGTCGACAGCGCCACGTTGGAAGAGGTCCCGATAGGTTCGTTCGATCGAGGTATCGTCGGCATTGGTGAACATCATGTCATAGCCATGCGCGCCATAGGTTCGAGCGGCCCCGGCGACAAAATCCCCGAAGATCGGGTTGACCATTTCATGTTGCGAGGAACTGGGGATCACGTGCCCGATCACCATAGAACGCCCCGTGGCCAGTCCCTTAGCGCGGCTGTTCGGGCGATAGCCGTGTTTGGTCGCCGCAGCCTGAACCCGCTCTCGCGTGGCCTCGTTCACCTCGGGGTATCCGTTCAGCGCGCGACTGACCGTTGTTTGCGAAAGACCGAGGATTTCTGAGAGCTGCTTTAGGTTCATTTCGCTTCAAAGCGCCTTCAAATTGGTGGCAAAACTGTTGTGAGTGGGTTTTCCTATTGGGTCAACCTGTTTCTACTCACCGTGTGTTTTATTAATTTTTAGGCGAATTTCAAACCTAATATTGACAGAACTTGAATGTTAGCGGATAAAACCCGTCATTCAAAGCGCTTTGAAAACTGAGTCTCATGGGCGCAACAGAGTTGGGAGGAGAATTCATGAAACACTCGCTTTACGCAGGCGCGGCAACGTTCGCCCTGATGGCGGGCGCGGCGCATGCCGACAAGGTCACGGTGTTTGGCCCCTGGTTGGGACCGGATCAGGAAAATGTCGAAAAGGTGCTGGACGGCTTTGCTGCCGCGACCGGGCATGAGTACGCCTATGTCGGCTCGGATAGTTTCGAACAGCAGATCCGCATCGACGCGGAAGCAGGATCTGCCCCTAACGTTGCGGTGTTCCCGCAGCCCGGTCTGGCGGCGGATATGGCCAAATCCGGCTTTCTGACGCCTTTGGCAGATGGCACATCCGATTGGATTCGCGACAATTACGCTGCGGGTCAATCCTGGGTCGATCTGGGGACTTACGCAGGTCCGGACGGCGCAGACAATCTTTACGGATTTTTCTACAAGGTCGATGTGAAATCGCTGGTCTGGTATGTTCCCGAGAACTTCGAAGACGCCGGGTACGAAGTGCCGACCACGATGGAAGAACTCAAAGCTCTGACGGACCAGATCGTGGCGGACGGCGAGACGCCTTGGTGTATCGGTCTGGGGTCTGGCGGAGCGACCGGCTGGCCCGCGACCGACTGGGTCGAGGACATGATGCTGCGCACACAATCGCCCGCGGATTATGACGCATGGGTCGCAAATGAGATGAAGTTCAATGACCCAAAGGTCATCGCGGCCATCGAAGAATTCGGAGCTTTCGCCCGCAATGACGACTATGTCGCTGGTGGGGCAGGGGCCGTAGCCACAACCGATTTCCGCGACAGTCCCAAAGGCATGTTCAGCTCTCCGCCGCAATGCTATCTGCACCGGCAGGCCTCGTTCATTCCGGCATTCTTCCCGGAAGGTACGGTCGTGGGAGAAGACGTGGATTTCTTCTACTTCCCCGCTTATGAAAGCAAGGACTTGGGCAGTCCAGTTCTGGGTGCGGGCACGCTTTGGGCGATCACCAATGACAGCCCCGGCGCGCATGCTTTGATCGAGTATCTGCAGGCCCCCGAAGCGCACGAGACCTGGATGCAGCTAACCGGATTCCTGACACCCCATAAGGGCGTTGATACCTCGCTGTTCTCGGACCCGACGTTGAAGAAGATGAACGACATCCTTCTGGGAGCAACCACTTTCCGGTTTGACGGGTCTGACCTGATGCCCGGCGGTGTCGGCGCAGGGACGTTCTGGACCGGCATGGTCGACTATGCGGGCGGGGCCTCGGCGGAAGAGGTTGCCAACGAAATCCAATCCTCCTGGGACGCGCTGGACTGAGCGTTCCTGATCGGGCAACCCGCCAGTTCGGGTTGCCTGCCACCGTCGCAAGGGAGACGCGGCATGCATCCGGCATTACAGGGCCTGCTGACCATCGCCATCGGCGTGTCAGGGTGTGTGGGCTATTTCTACCTCTCCAACCAATTTCTGGACAAAGTGCTGTTCCCGGCGCGCGGCCCGAATGCAGGGCGCAATATCAACCGCGCCAACATGATCCGTCCGTGGTTGTTTCTGTTCCCGGCGTTGGCGGCGTTGGGTCTGTATCTGGCCTATCCGGTGGTCGAAACGCTGCGCTTGTCTCTTACGGATCGGGTACCCGGTGGGGGCTATGAATGGGTGGGCCTGGAAAACTACATCCAGATGGCGAATGAGCCCAAATTCTGGGAAGCCATGCGCAACAACATGTTCTGGTTAATCATCGTGCCGGCGATGTCCACCGCTTTGGGTCTTTTGGTTGCGCAACTGACCGACCGCATTCGTTGGGGCAATATCGCCAAGTCGCTGATCTTCATGCCGATGGCGATTTCTTTTGTGGGTGCATCGGTGATCTGGAAGCTGGTCTATGACACTCGCCCGGCCGAACAGGATCAGATCGGGATGCTGAACGCGCTTTATATCTTCTTTGGCGGGACCGAGCCGCAAACTTGGCTGACCATCCCGTTCTGGAACAGTTTCTTCCTGATGGTCGTGCTGATTTGGATTCAGACCGGCTTTGCCATGGTGATCCTGTCCGCGGCCTTGCGTGGCATCCCCGAGGAAACCGTCGAGGCCGCCATTCTGGACGGCGCCAACCCGTTCCAGATTTTCTTCCGCATCAAGGTGCCGCAGATCAAGACCACAATTCTAGTCGTATGGACCACGATCACGATCACCGTGCTCAAGGTCTTTGACATCGTCTTTGCCATGACCAACGGCCAGTGGGAGACACAGGTTCTGGCCAACTACATGTATGACAAGCTGTTCCGCGCCAATGACTGGGGTGTGGGGTCGGCTTCAGCCATGGTGATTATGCTGCTGGTAACACCGATCTTGATCTGGAACGTGCGCAACGCGCGCAAAGAGATGGAGTGAGGCGATGAGCGATATTGCAGGAACCAAACCGGCGCTGCGCTGGGTCGTCCATGCCTCGGTCATATTTCTGGTCGTGCTTTGGGTGGTGCCAACACTGGGGCTGTTGATCTCGTCTTTTCGCACGGCCGATCAAATTGCCACAAGCGGCTGGTGGAAATCTCTCTTCCCGTCCGAACAGAATCTGACTTTGCGGTCTGCAGCGCCGGACACACAGGTACTGGAAAACGGGGTTTACGTGATCGAAGGCAACCTGTTTGACGCGGGCACAACGGCTACGATCTCTCAATGGGGAGTCAGCTCTCGGGCCGTGGATGCGTTTGTTCCGGGTGATACTGCTGAGCTGCGTCGGGGGGGTACGATTACCGTGGACGCGCAAGGCAACTACCGGATGGAGAATTCGGAAGAATTTACCGGCAGCCGCGGCGCGCGTGTGTTCGTGACCGCAGAATTGCCGCCCGAGTTCACGTTGGCCAATTACCACAAGGTTTTGTTGGCCGAAGATTCCTCTGACAGCATGGGGCGGGCGTTCTTCAATACTCTGACTGTGACCATCCCTGCGACAATCATTCCGATCTTGGTGGCCGCCTTTGCGGCCTACGCATTGGCGTGGATGGATTTCCCCGGCCGCGCCCTGCTGATTGCTGCCGTAGTTGGATTGTTGGTGGTACCGTTACAACTGGCGCTGATCCCACTTTTGAAATTCCACCTCAATATCGGGATCGGGAAAGGCTATCTTGGGGTTTGGATGGCCCATACCGGCTTCGGGATGCCGCTGGCAATCTACCTGCTGCGCAACTACATGGCTGGCCTTCCCCGAGACCTGATCGAAAACGCGCGGGTTGACGGAGCGACCGAGTTCCAGATCTTCACCAAACTGATCCTGCCGCTAAGTTTCCCGGCGCTGGCCTCTTTTGCGATCTTCCAGTTCCTGTGGACTTGGAATGATCTGCTGGTTGCCAAGGTCTTTTTGATCGACGCGTCTGGTCAGACCACCGTCATGACCAACCAGATTGTCGAACTGCTGGGCACGCGGGGCGGCAACTGGGAAATTCTGGCCACGGCGGCGTTCGTATCGATCGCCGTACCGCTGATCGTTTTCTTCGCAATGCAAAAATATCTGGTCCGGGGCTTGCTGGCCGGATCCGTCAAATAGAGGCTTCTGATGAACGTGCAGAACACTGTGGACACAACCAAGGTAACCCAAGCAGCGTCCGATTGGTGGCGCGGCGGTGTGATCTATCAGATCTATCCCCGCAGCTTTCAGGACAGCAACGGCGACGGAATTGGCGACCTGAAAGGGATTACTCAGCGTCTGGGCTATATCGCCTCGCTTGGGGTCGATGCGATCTGGATATCGCCGTTCTTCAAGTCTCCGATGAAGGACTTCGGATATGATGTCAGCGACTACCGCGATGTCGACCCGATGTTCGGAACGATGGCGGATTTCAAAGAGCTTCTGGATCAGGCGCATGGGCTTGGGCTGAAAGTGATGATCGACCTTGTGCTGTCGCATACCTCGGATCAGCACCCGTGGTTTAGCGAGAGCAGGTCCAACCGCGAAAACGAAAAGTCCGATTGGTATGTCTGGGCGGACCCGAAACCGGACGGAACGCCGCCAAACAACTGGTTGTCGATCTTCGGAGGCTCGGCCTGGCAGTGGGATTCGCGCCGGTTGCAGTATTATCTGCACAACTTCCTGACTTCGCAGCCCGACTTGAATTTTCATTGCCCGGCGGTTCAGGACGCCTTGCTGGATGTGGCCCGATTCTGGTTGGATTTGGGTGTCGACGGATTCCGGCTGGATACGATCAACTTCTACTTCCATGACAAGCAGCTGCGCGACAACCCCGGCCTGCCGATGGAGCAGCGCAACGCCTCAATCGCGCCCATGGTGAACCCGTATAACCATCAAGATCACCTTTTCTCCAAGAGCCAGCCTGAGAATATCGCCTTCCTCGAACGGTTGCGTGCGTTGACCGACGAATACGAAGGCCGCGCCTGTCTGGGTGAGGTCGGCGACGCGCAGCGCGGGCTTGAGATCATGGGCGAATACACAACCGGCGATAAGCGGATGCACATGTGCTATGCTTTCGAGTTTCTGGAAAAACGCGCGCTAACGGCGACTTATGCCAAACAGGTTTTCGATCAGTTAGAGGACAAGGCCGGTGATGCGTGGCCTTGCTGGGCCTTCTCGAACCATGACGTATCGCGACACGCGACGCGTTGGGGATTAAGCGACGAGGCCGTTCGACAGCATGCGGTTCTGATGATGTGCCTTCGCGGCTCTGCCTGCCTTTATCAGGGTGAGGAACTGGGTCTGCCCGAGGCCGATGTGGCGTTCGAAGATCTGCAAGATCCCTACGGCATCGAATTCTGGCCCGAATTCAAAGGACGCGACGGGTGCCGCACACCGATGGTCTGGGCCGCGCAGGACGAGCAATCGGGTTTTAGTGCTGGCCGACCGTGGCTGCCAGTCAGCCCGCTGCAAGCCGAACGCGCCGTCGACAGGTTGGAACAGGACCCCAATTCAATGCTGCATCACTATCGCCGCGCGATTGCGCTGCGACATGCGAATCCGGCACTGATGTCCGGGGAGCAGATGCAGATGGCCCAGACCGGCCCTGTTCTGACCTTCCTACGGGACGCCCCGACTGAACAGGTGTTCTGTGCCTTCAATTTGGGCTCGGATCCGACCCAAATCACTCTGCCGGAGGGGAACTGGTATGTAATCGGGGAGGAGTTGGGCAGCGTCGACGGGGAAGGGGCATTGTCCCTCGACGCTGCGCAATTCTGTCTGCTGGCGCGGGACAAGGGGTAGGTTATGTCTGAACTCAAACTCACGGACGTGGCCAAGACATATGGTCATGTAGATGTTCTGAAGAACATCAATCTGGACATTGACCGGGGCGAGCTGATCGTGTTCGTCGGTCCTTCGGGCTGCGGTAAATCCACCTTGCTACGTATGATTGCAGGGTTGGAGAAGATCTCGGGCGGAACGCTTGAGATCGAAGGGCAGGTGATGAACGATGTGCCCCCGGCGCAGCGCGGCATTGCGATGGTGTTCCAAAGCTATGCGCTTTATCCCCACATGACCGTGCGCGAGAATATGGCCTTTGCTCTCAAGATCGCAAAGATGCCTGCGGCGGATGTGGATGCCGCTGTCGAACGCGCCGCGCGTATCCTTCAGCTTGAACCATTTCTGGATCGGCTCCCCAAGGCACTTTCGGGCGGACAACGTCAGCGGGTTGCCATTGGGCGGGCCATTGTCCGCGATCCCAAGGTCTATCTGTTCGACGAACCGCTCTCGAATCTCGACGCCGCCCTGCGAGTTGCCACCCGGATCGAAATCGCGCGCCTGAAAGAGGCGATGCCTGACAGCACCATGATCTACGTGACCCATGATCAGGTCGAGGCGATGACTTTGGCCAGTCGCATCGTGGTGCTTGCCAATAAGGGGATCGCGCAAGTTGGGACTCCACTGGAATTGTACGAGACGCCGGATAACGAATTTGTCGCGCAATTCATCGGCTCGCCCTCGATGAACCTGCTGCCTGGTATCATCACACAAACGGGCGAAACGACAGTTGTCACGCTAGAGGCCGGTGGAACGATCACGAGCGCTATCGCGACCCAGGCGGAGGACATGGGCAAACAAGTGAATGTCGGCATCCGGCCAGAAGATTTTGTTCCAGCTGACGCGGACGCGGCCTTTCAAGGGGTGGTGGACTTCACCGAGGCACTAGGCGAAGTCACACTGCTGTACTTTGAAAACCGCACCGGGGCTGAATCTGTGATTGCCAAGTTGCAAGGTATCCAGCGCAATATGCGGGGACAAACTGTTGGTGTCTCAGCCCGTCCTGAAAAGGTGCATTTGTTTCACGACGGAAAATCTATGCGCGGCAGGTCCTGACTTTTCTGCGAATTGGTGAAGTCCAATTTAATCATCAGCGTTGATCATTTCGATTGTACCTGTCGGCCACGCCGCCAGGTAATCCAACGTGCCTTAATCGGATAATGGAACGTGTTTTTTAGCTTGTGAACGCACTGGTTGGTTAAATCTTCCGACCCGTCGACCAGCGGTGTTACGCGGTCGCAAAGGCGTCAAGTCAATTCAAACTGGACTTATGGAAACTGCCAACTGTCACTTTTGGACTGACAGCTGGATCGCAAAGGTCTAACCTGTATCCACAAAAACAAAAAAACGGATTTACAACGGGAGATCTAACAATGACTAAACTAACAAACCTGTCCAGGCGGACGGTGCTGAAAAGCGCAGGTGCCGCGGCTCTGGCGGCCCCTCTTTACAGCAAAAGCGCACTGGCCTCTTCAGGTGAGATCAACATTCTGATGTGGTCGGATTATCTGCCACCCAGTTTCCTGCAAGAGTTTGAAACTCTGACCGGAATCAAGGTCAACTATACCGGCATCGGGTCGAACGAAGAGATCATCAACAAGATGAAGGCGACCAAGGGCCAGGGCTTTGACATCGTCTCGCCCACCAACAACCGGTCGTTGCAGTGGGAACCTCTGGAGCTGTTGCAGCCCTTCGACATGAACAAGGTGCCGATTGATCTGGTGAACCCGGCGATGGCCGCAATTGGCACAGATGCGTGGAACTTTGGCGATGCGGGCGTGCACTGGCTGCCGCATATCTGGGGCACCGAGGGCATTGCCTATCGCACCGATCTATGGCTGCCCGAGGGCGATGCGCCGTCTTATGGCGATGTTTGGTCCGAGGAGAACGCGGGCAAAACCATGGGCCGCGCGCATTCGATGATGCTGGGCGCAGGTCTTTACATGGAACGTTCGGGGGAGATGGAGCCGGGCTCGGTCTGGGCCGCTTATGGTGACGAAGACACCATGCGCAAGGTTTGGGGTCAGATCACCGACTGGTGCATCGAACGCAAGAACCGGATCAAACTGATCTGGAACGACGCGGATACTCAGAAAAACGGCCTGCTGAACGAAGGTGTTGTTGTCGGCCAGACCTGGGATGGTCCGCCGCTAGCGCTGAAATCGGCCGGCGAGCCGGTGCACTACCAAGCTCCTGTCGAAGGTGCGATGGCCTGGGTTGACGGTATGTCGATTCCGACCGGTGCGGCAAATATCGACCAGATCTACGCCTTCATCGACTTCGCTTATCAGGCGAAGCCGGCTGGTGTGGCGATTGATAGCCATGGCTATAACTCGCCGGTTCTGGGTGCCGATCAATACTCGGGCGACACCTATAAGAAGAACTTTGCCGAGGCCTATCCGGGCGACTCGCTGGCCAACCTCAACCCGTGGCCGGCCGAAGCACCGTGGTACGCTGAAACCCGGACCGAATTCGTCAACAAGTTCAAAAGCGCCTGATCGCTTTGAAACGACGCCCTCCGCGATGTCGCGGGGGGCCATCCATCCGTGCGCTTTGGCGTGACGGACCCTATATCGGTGTGGTCCCCATCCGCACCAGACGGAGATACCTAAAATGAGTGCAGGGGTCGGTGTAGATCTGGAAAACCTGTGGATTCGGTTCGGCGATTTCGTCGCCGTGCGGGATGCCAATGTGAACATCAACGGGGGCGATTTCTTTTCGTTCCTTGGCCCTTCGGGCTGTGGCAAGACCACGATCCTGCGTGCGGTTTCGGGCTTTCTGGACCCCAGCGAGGGTAAGGTTCTGATCGGCGGCAACGACATGCGCGGGATTGGACCGAACAAACGCCCTACAGCTCTGATCTTCCAGAACCTCGCGCTGTTTCCACTGATGAAAGTGTGGGAGAACATCACCTTTTCCATGGAGATCAAGGGCGCCAGCGCCAAGGAACGCCGCAAGCGCGCCGATGAGCTTTTGGACATGATCGCGCTGCCGGGGCAGGGCGACAAACTGCCCAGCGAACTGTCGGGTGGTCAGCGCCAGCGGGTCGCCATTGCCCGTGCGCTCTGCGCCGAACCCGATGTGCTGTTGTTGGATGAGCCCCTGTCGGCACTGGACCTGAAGCTGCGCCAGCATATGCGCACCGAGCTGCGCGAGATTCAGCAGCGTGTTGGCATCACCTTCATCTACATCACCCACGACCAGGGCGAGGCGTTGACCATGTCCGACAACATCGCCGTGATGCGTGCGGGCGTGATCGACCAGATCGCCGATGGCAAGACCATCTACAATGATCCCAACACAGCCTTCGCGGCCTCATTCGTTGGGGAAAACAATGTGTTCCGGGGCAAGATCAAGCAGGTCATGGGCAATGAGGCGATGATCGCGACCAATCGCTCTGGTGATCTAGTGGCGCGAATTTCCACCGCCAACCAAGGCAAGTTGAAAGAGGGGGATGACGCCATGATGTTCATCCGCCCCGAAGCGTTTGCCATCGCCCCCGATGGGGCGACGGGCGACCATTTCGTCACCGCCCGCGTTAACCACGAGGAATTCGAGGGGAACGTCTTCAACATCTTCACTGAGGGTGAGGGCGGGAAGGAGATCAAGGTCTCGATCCCGAACCATGGTCAATCCTTCCAGGATCACACCGGACAGAACATCACGCTGGAATATGAGGCGCAGAATGCGGTTCTGGTTCCGGCCGGTGAGCTGGCCGCGGAATAGGGGGAACTGAAATGCCCCGCTTCCTGAAAGAGTTCTTTAACCGCAACGGTACCGGTATGGGGCTAGCGATTCTAGGTCTGGTGATCTTCTGGACCATCGGCCTGATCATCCTGCCGCAGCTGTCGATGCTGGATTTCTCATTCCGGCCTAACCTGCCTCCGCCTGAGATTGGCGGGCCCAAGGATGTCTACACGCTGGAGAATTACAAATATCTGATCTACGGCCCCGAAGGCGGCAGTCAGGATTACAACGCGGTCGATCTGCGCGTGTTCTTCCGCACTCTGGTTGCGGCGGTCTGCGTAACGATCTTCAACCTAATCCTCTGCTACCCAATCGCTTACTATCTGGGCCAGTCCAAGGGCAGTCATATTCGCATCTTTGCGATCATGCTGATCATCCCTTACTGGATCAACGAAATCCTGCGCGCCTTTGCCTTGCGCATCATCTTCGGTGAGACAGGCGTGCTGAATACCCTGTTCGTCGGCCTTGGCGTCTTTGACACGCCGTTCGACTTCATCCGCAACGACATCGCGCTCTATGCAGGGCTTGGCTACGCCTACATCCTGCTGATGATTTTCCCGATGTATAACGTGATTGAAAGCCTCGACGGCAACCAGATCGAGGCCGCACGGGATCTGGGTGCCCCGTGGTGGCGGATTCACTGGCGGGTTGTAATCCCCTATGCCAAGCCGGGGATCAGTTCGGGCTGTACGATGGTGTTCATGCTGTCGGCAGGTGCGCTGGCTGCGCCGCAAATTCTGGGCGGGCCGTCCAGCTTGTGGTTCACGCAGCTGATCTATCAGCAATTCAACGATAACAATGACTGGCCGCAGGGTGCCGCTTACGCGATCGTGCTGTTGGTGACCTGTATCCTGTTTGTGTTGGCCGTAATGCGCCTGTTCAAGGTGAATATGGGGGATATCGGCAAATGAACCTGTCCTTCCTTCGTGTAAGTATCTGGGTCTATCTGGCAATCTTCTTCCTGTATCTGTTGGGCCCGCTGGTGATCATGTCGGTCACGGCCTTCAACTCGTCTGCCTTCCCGCGGATGACCCCGTGGGAATGCCTGACCTTCCAGTGGTTCGGAGAGCTGTTTCAGGATCAGCGCATCCTGAACGGCATCAAGAACTCGCTGATCATCGGGGCCGGTACGGTGGTTCTGTCGGTGGCGATGGGGCTGGCGGGGGCGCTGATGCTGACCCAGATCTGGCCCAAGCTGCGCGCAACCTATTACACAATCATCATCGCGCCTATCCTGATCCCCGGGGTTGTTCTGGGGATTTCAACCCTGGTGTTCTGGGACCGGATCAACCGGATGCTGGGGCTGGGCGCGGATAGTGTCCTGTCGAACGGCATTTTCCTGACGGTGATTGGCCAGTCCACCTTTATCGCCAGCTATTGCATGTTGGTTCTGGTGGCGCGGCTGCAGCGGTATGACGTGGCCTTGACCGAGGCCGCACTGGACCTTGGCGCGACCCATGCGCAGGCGTTCCGCAAAATCCTGCTGCCGTTTATGCGGCCCGCGATTGCAAGCGCCGCAGTGCTGGCGTTCCTCGCGTCGTTCGAAAACTACAACACGACCACCTTCACCTTCGGCGAATACCCGACACTGACCATCGAACTGGCACAGAAAGTACGCTATGGCATAACGCCGTCGATCTCGGCCCTGGCCTTTATCATCGTGGCTCTGACGGTGTTTTTTGCCCTGCTGAACGAGGCGAAGTTGAAGCGACAGGAACTGGTCGCCGCCGCGCGCAAGAATGCCACGGTCGAAGAACTGGCGGGCAAGATCAAACTGCCCAGTTTCTTTGCAGGCAATGCCGCCGCCATGCTCGTGGTTATCTTCGCGGCCGCTACGATCACAGTTGTGGGCACGGCAACCGCCTACAGCCCGGACCAATGCATCGCCAACGTGAAAGAGCAAAAGCAGCTTGAAGCCGACCAGCGTATCCAAGAGCTGCGTAAGCAGCGCGAAGAACGCCGCAAACAGCGCGAAGTTGACGAGGCAGAACAAGGCGAGACGCAATCCGCTCCGAAACCGTCGAACAATAGCGGGTTTGGCAATGTCTTCGCGCCAAATGCTTTGAGTGGTGACGAAGATGAATCCAACGCCGAGCCGCAACCTTCGACCAATGGCGGGTTCGGCGGAGCGTTTGACCCCAACAGTCTGAAAACGGACGAATAGCGCAATCTGCGCCCGCCGGGATTATCCCTCGGCGGGCGCGCCTTTTTCCAGAACAAGCGCATCACAGGCATCAATCACATGCCCGTTCCACGTGACCGGCGCGGCGTTGTAGTTGATCAGGAATGTATGTTCGCCTGTCTCACGACGTCTGAGGCCGCTCAACATGGGATACACACTCAACCCCGTATGCTGAGCGGCCATCCGAACGACACGATCCCAAAGAGTGTCGTCCGGGAAACTGGCCAGGTACCACATGAATTCGGTGCCCGTCAGTGCTGGCGTTCCGTCTTCATGGGTCAACAGTGTTGGGGCGGTCCCAGACAAACGCTCGACCCAGTGACAGGCAGCTCCTCCGCCTGAGACATCGCGTTTGGACGTGGGTGGCAGGGTTTCGACCAGGTCAACATGGCTGTCCACACCGACCAGGCCCGGTCGACCAGCCTGAGGAATCTGAAAATCGCGGGTAATCGCCCCGCTGCGCGGTCCCAGAATGGCCAGATCACAGCCGTTTGAAATACTCCGCTCCAAGTCCTTATCGATCGTGGCCAGACCAGGTGCCAGTATGATTTTGTAGCCATCCGCCGGAATGCTGGCGGTCGACAGGAAGTCCACCGACAAGCCCGCCCGTCGCAACGCGCGATAGGTCGAGAAGACCAGCCGGAAATAGTCAAACCCGGCCCCCTGCGGTTGCGTCGCCCACGCCCAGTCCGAGGCGTAGTCGAACAGAATGGCGACATCCGTCTTGCGCTGCGTCACAGAACCGATTTGGGCAAGGGTATCCGCTGTTTCTCGCGCCTCGGCCAAGGCTGGGGCAGGGCGATTATTTGGTGTCAGTAGCCCTGCATGCATCTGTTCTTGCGCGAAGGGTGCTTGCCGCCAGCGGAAATAGCTCACCACCTCGGCCCCGTGGGCAACAGCCTCAAGTGACCAGAGGCGCACCATACCCGGCAGAGGTGCCGGGTTGTAGGGCGCCCAGTTCACCGGACCCGGTTGCTGCTCTATCACCCACCAGCGACCCCGCCCCACGGCGCGGTAGAGGTCGTGGTGGAACGCCTGCATGTCAGGATCGCCCTGTTGCAAAAAGGCGGCTTTATGCGCCTCTTCCACCTCAAGCCGGTCAGACAAGAAGCCGATCGGATAGCTGTCCCACGTCGCGATATCCAGGTCAGCGCCGACCTTGAAATGGTCGAATTCCAATACTCGGCCCATGTAGTTGTGCAGCAGCGGCGCGTCGGTCAGCTTGCGCAGCACATCCACTTGCGCCTTGTTGAACACCACCACCTGATCCGAGCTAAACCGGCGAAAGGCCAGAACATGGGCGGGGTTGGGTTCAGTCACAGTCAGGTTGGGCAGGTCAATCTGGTCGAACCCATCATATTCCATCGACCAAAACACATTGCCCCAGGCCGCATTCAAAGCGTCAATCGAGCTGTATTGACCCTCAAGCCAGTTCTGAAACGCGGCAAGGGCGACCGGGCTATAGCTGATGGTGGTATCGTGGCAGCCATATTCATTGTCGATCTGCCACGCTGCAATGTGGGGGTTCCTTCCATATCGCTGCCCCATGATCTGCGTGATCCGGGCGCATTCCTCAATATAGCCCTGATGGCTAAAGCAGTAATGCCGGCGCGATCCGAATTTGCGTGGGTTCCCGTCCGCGTCAACTGCCAGCATGTCCGGGTATTTCTCAAGCATCCAGCGCGGTGGCGTTGCGGTTGGTGTCCCCAGAACCACTTTCAAACCCGCCGCGCCCAAAGTGTCGATGGCCCGGTCAAGCCAGTCGAATTGCAGATCACCCGGAGTTGGTTCCATCCGGCTCCAAGCGAATTCGCCGATGCGCACCCAGGACAGGCCGTTTTCGACCATGCGTGCGGCATCTTCGGCCCATATCACTTCTGGCCAATGTTCAGGATAATAGCAGACGCCAAGTTCCGGTTTCATAGGATAACTCTGTATTCTGGCTGACCTTTTCCCGCGCTGTGTGCCGCAAAGGTCATGCCGTTTGAAGGCTGTTTTGCAAGGATATCCGCATCCAGCCCCTGCCGGGCCGAAGTACAGAACAAGGTTGTCAGATCGGCCCCGCCAAAGCAGGGACATGAAGTATGTGCCGCATCAAATTCCACCGACTGCAGGAACTGACCGTCCGGCGCATGGGCTGCAACGCGATTTGCACCCCATTGGGCAATCCAAATGTTGCCTTGGGCATCCACCACTGCACCATCAGGGTTCAGATCATCTGCGCGCAAATCAAGAAAGACGGTGCTGTCGCCCTCGGGCCAGCCATCCGATGAATTCAAAGTCCAGCGCATCACCTGCTGGGTCGCTGTATCGCTGAAATAGGCGCAGGATCGGTCGGGCGCGAAACAGATCGCGTTCGAGATCGTGACGTCAGGCACCAAACGGCGCAGTTCCCCGCGCCAAAACCGATAAATCGCGCCTGCTCCACGCTCAGCATTTTTCCCCATCGTTCCGATCCAGAACCCGCCCCACGGATCAGCCCGGCCATCATTCGAGCGTGTGACAGAGTTTTCTGCCTCAAGCGCAGTGATCAGCGTCTTTTCGCGGCTTTCAAGATTGAAGTGCCACAACCCGGTTTCAGACGCGATCAGCAGCGTCTCAGTGTCGATCCACCCGGCGGCCGAGACATGTTCGTCGAACTGCCATTCAACGGGCGCGCTATCGACCTGCGTCATCAAACGTTTGCCAAGAATGTCGAACCAGAAAAGCTGCTTCCGTTGGGGATGCCACAGCGGCCCCTCGCCCAATGCGCAAGGGCGGTCGTCAAAGACGGTGCTCATCCGGCGGCCTCGTTGTAGGCCGCGACGATTCCGCGTGCACGTTCCGAGATCTCGGCTACTGAAAAGCCGGGCTTGAAAAGGGCCGATCCAATGCCGAAACCGTCCGCCCCCGCATTGATCCACACATCGAAATTATCGGGCCCAGCACCACCAACGGCGTAGACCTTTGCCCCTTCCGGCAATACTGGGCGCATAGCGGCCAATCCGGTCGGTCCCGCCATCACACCGGGAAACAACTTGAGCCCCGTTGCGCCTGCTTTGAGGGCGGCAAACGCCTCGGTTGGGGTGTAGACGCCGGGCCAGCTTTGCATGTTCAGCGCGACCGTGCGCTGGATGACATCCGTGTCGCAATTGGGCGAAACGATCAGCTTGCCGCCAACCTTGGCCACGGCATCCACTTGTTCCACGGTCAACACCGTGCCCGCACCAATCAACGCCGTGTCACCAAATTTTTCGGCCAGTATGCCGATGCTTTTCAACGGCTCGGGCGAGTTCAGCGGCACTTCGATCTGGTCGATACCGGCATCAATCAGAGCCTGGCCAACATCGGCCGCTTCGGTCGGGTGAAGACCTCTGAGGATTGCAATAATGGGACGGCTCATGCGGTCTGCCTCGTCAGGTTTCGGGCCTGATGCAGACCCGCCAGAGTGGTGTTCGTACTATCGGCGATTTCAAAAAAAGCGCCTTGCTGTTTCAGGGCGTGACCATAGACATCCGACAGCCCCTCAGCCCCGATGATCGCGATCTGCTGACCTAGCCAATAGGGTCGCGTGGCAGCAAGTTCTGCCCCGATTAGAAATCCTGACAGACGGGCGCGGGCAACAGAAGCATCCTCCCCATTCAGCAAATCAGCTGCGCGCAGTCCAAACAGGCGCGCCGCCATCTGTTCAGGTTTGGACAAAGCATCTGCCGCGGCTTCAGCAAAAGCCGCATCGTCCCATCCTTCTCCGACCGAGTGACGCAGCACCGAATGCCCGCTGAGAAGGCTGAACATCTCACCGGTCATGAAGGTGCGAAAGCTGACCACTTCGCCCGCGCTGACTTGCACCCACTTAGTATGGGTCCCCGGCAAGCAGATCACGCCGTCCCAATTCTTGTATCCTGCCAGATAGCCTGCGATCTGAGTTTCCTCACCCCGCATGACGTCTGGCGGGTTGGCCTGTTTCAAACCGGGCACCACAAAAGCGCGGAAGCGCGGGTCCGTGCCCGGCACCCTGATCGGAGCGCGTGGCACTGGCGCTGAAGGCACAGCAGAGTAAGGGGCCTCGACCCAGCCCTGACGCGCGCCTACCATACCACAGGCGATGACATCGACCGGCTCGGCACCAAGCCAATCCTCGATCAATTCCAGCAATGCATCCTGAAACGCGCCCCGGGTCAGACTTCCCATACCCTTATCCGAGTCCGCCTGATCCAGAACATGGCTGCCCTGCATCGCCCAAACTCGTAAATGAGATGTTCCCCAATCTGCTGCGATCCATTCGATACTCATGGTCTCATCCCGTCACCACGACACCGCCATCGACCGCCATGCACTGACCAGTCATCGCTCGGCTGGCCTGCGAGGCCAGAAAAAGCGTAGGCGCAATCATGTCTTCTGGGGTCAGATGTTCCTTCAGGCATTGCCGGTGCAGATGCGAGGCCAGATCTTCGGGCGTGGCCCACATGTCCAGTTGTTTCTGCGTCAGCACCCAGCCGGGGGCCAGCGCGTTGACACGGATATTCCTGGGGCCAAGTTCACGTGCTAATGAGCGGGTCATGCCGGTTATCCCTGCATTCGAAGTGGTGTAGACCGGATAGCCGGCATTGCCCATCATGTAACTGATCGAACTGAAATTGATGATCGCGCCGCCTTCAGTCATCTGACGTGCGGCTTCCTGTGAGGCAAAGAAATACGCCTTGAGGTTCACCTCGATCATCCAATCCCAGAATTCGGGCGTTGTTTCTTCGAGTGAGTGGCGCTTGTCATTGGCTGCGTTGTTGACCAACACGTTGAGCGGTCCGTGCGCCTCGGCCGCTTTGGTCATCGTGGCGCGTAGCAGTTCGGTATCCGTCATATCCCCTTGCAGGAACAGCGGCGCACGACCGTGTTTTTCGCGCATCTCTTCAACAAAAGCACTGGCATCAGACCGGCCGATGAACGCGACATTGGCCCCCTGCGCCATGAACCCGTCGGTTAGCGCAGCGCCAACGCCTGAGCCTCCACCGGTGATATAAACCGAGGCACCGTTTAGGTCGTGGAATGTGGCGGGTTGGCTCATCAGCGGCTCTTTCTGCTTACGGGGCGCGTAGTTTGGCCCGTTTGGAAAAATAATTTGTCGGGCCTCTCACGCGGCCCTGGCAGGCTGACACCAATCGGGCAGCCATTCGGAATGCGCGGTCAGGAGTTCGGTGACCAGATTGCGAATTTGCCGCAAGTCCAGTTCCGCAGCTGTATGCGGGTCCATCATCGCGGCGTGATAGATATATTCAGGGTTTTGGTCGACAAGCGCACGCACGGTCAACTCCTGCACATTGATCTGGCTGCGCATCAGCGCGATCAGTTGCGGAGGGATATCTGTCACGACCGAGGGCTGTACCCCGTTACTATCCACCAGACAGGGCGTTTCAACCGCCGCGCCCAAAGGCAATTGCGGGATTTGGCCGGTGTTGGGCAAGTTGCCATAAGCCACATAAGGCGTGTCGGTTACGATAGCATTCATCAGATCGGCCGCAAATTCGTGGCTGCGCGTCACTGCGATGTCGCGCCCATCCGTCAGGGTCTTTGCCTGTTCTTTCCAACTGACGATTTGTTCCTCGCAGCGGGTGGGATATTCATCCAGCGGAATCGAAAACTGCTCGATCAGGTCCTCACGACCGTCCTTGATGAACCATGGAACATACTCGGCCAGATGCTCGGAACTCTCGGTGCAAAAATAGCCAAGGTGGTCCATCACCTCGTACCGCACTTTGTTGGGACAGCGGGGCATCAACAAAGGCGGCTTCGGGAACCGCCCACCGGCATAGCCCTGACGCAGCGCGGGATAAAGATCGTGTCCTTCATGCTCCAACCGCAGGAAAAAGGCGACGTGGTTTACGCCCGCTACTTTGTAGCGAATATCGCTTTTTGGAAGGTCCAGATCATGGGCCAGTTCTTCGACGGTGTTCTGGACCGAGTGACACAGCCCGACATGTTTGAGCGTCGGGAAACGTTCGGCCAGAGCCCAGGTGTTGATCGCCATGGGGTTGACGTATTGCAACATCGTTGCATTTGGACAAAGCTGCAGCATTTCATGCGCGATATCCCAAAGAACCGGAACCGTGCGCAGGCCCCGCATGATGCCGCCGACGCCCAATGTATCGGCGATGGTCTGGCGCAGCCCGTATTGCTTGGGGATATCGAAATCCGTGACCGTGCAGGGTTTGTAGCCCCCCACCTGAAACGCTGTTACCACGAAATCCGCCCCATCAAGCGCCGTGCGGCGGTCTGTATGGGTCGTGACGGTTGCGCCGGTCCCGACCGAGCGGATCATGGCGCGGGCAACGATTTCACTTTCTGCCAAGCGGTTCGCGTCGATATCCATCAACGCAAAATGGCTGTCTGCAAGCGCAGGGGTCAGCAGGGCATCGCCGACGATATTCTGCATGAAGATCGTGGAGCCCGCTCCGACGAAGGCAATCTTTGTCATTTTGCAAACCTTTGGTTTGACGTTATTTTACGGCACCGAGGGTCAGACCCGCGATGAAGTGTTTCTGCATCAGGAAGAACATCGCCACGGGCGGCAGTGCCGCGACGATGGAACCGGCGCTCATCAGTTGATAAGCGGCGCGGAATTGGGCGTTAAAGCTGGTGATCCCGGCGGTAACAGGCTGGCTTTCAGCCCCTTGGGTCAACACCACCGCCCAGAAATAGTCGTTCCAGATGAAGGTGAAGATCAGCACGCTCAACGCAGCGATGGCCGGCTTCATCAGCGGCAGAACGACGTACCAAAAGATACGCACCTCGCTAATACCTTCTACCCGCGCGGCCTCGATCAGCTCAAACGGAAGCGCCCGGATGAAGTTGCGCATGAAGAGGGTGCAGAACCCAGTCTGGAAGGCAATGTGAAACAACACCAGCCCGGTTTTGGTGTTGTAGAGGCCCAATTCCAGCGTGAGATCGCGCACCGGCACCATCAGGATTTGGAAAGGCACGAAGTTGCCGGCCACGAAGAGGAAGAAAATCCACAGGTTCGACCTGAACTTGTAGATACCAAGGGCAAATCCAGTCATGCAGCTGAGCGCAACGGCACCAATCACAGTAGGAATGGTGATTAGGAACGAGTTCAACAGATATCGCGGCATGTCCGAGTTGAAGAACACCTGCCCATAGTTGAATGCTCCTTCAAAACTGGACGGCATACCCCAGTAGTTGGCGTTGGTGAAATCCGCCGCGGGTTTGACCGAGAACAGCGCCACCGCCAGCAATGGTCCCAACCACAGCAGCAGGGCAACGGGTAGCATGGCCTGATAGGTGATCCGCGCCGCGCGGGGCTGTTTTTCGATAGGTTTGGGAAACATCTCAGTGTCCCCTTTCTTCGCGGTACATCGACCACAGGAAGTAGGCGATGAAGCACAGCATGATGAGGAACAGAATGACCGCAATGGCGGCACCGTAGCCCATGCGGAATCCATATTCGGACAGGGCAACTTCGAACATGTAGTAGGCCAGCACGCGAGACGAACCGAAAGGACCGCCCTGGGTCATGATCGAAATCAAGTCAAAGCTGCGTAAGGCGCCGATGATTGTAACGACGAAAGCAATGAATGTGGCAGGGCGCAGTTGCGGCAGGATGATGTGCCACAGCATCCGCCAGCCCTTTGCGCCATCCAAGCGGCCGGCTTCAATCTGTTCCGGGTCCACGGCGTTCAAACCTGTCAGATACAGGATCATACAATAAGCGGTTTGCGGCCAGAGACCGGCAACGATGATGCCATAGGTCACGAAGCGCTCGTCGCCCAGCACGTTGAGCGGGCCAAGACCGAAGAAGGCGAGGAATTCGTTCAGCAATCCAAAGGTCGGGTCGTAAAACCATGTGAAAACAAGGCCCACAACAACCTGTGAGATCACGAACGGAAAGAAAAACAGCGACTTGTAGAGGCGAATACCCCAAACGGTCTGGTTCAGGAACAGCGCAATGAAAAGTCCTGCAGGGATCGCGGCCAGATACAGTATAAGCCAGATCAGGTTATTCTTGAGTGAGATGAAAAAGGCATCCCGGTCGACCCACTCCCAATAGAGGTCCTCATAGTTGCGAAAGCCTACATATTCCGCAGCACCCAGCCCATCCCACTCATAAAGAGAGAGGTTAAAGGACTGAAAAACTGGAATGATGACGTAGACCATGAAGAACAGCAGGCCAGGGGCAAGGAACAGCCACGGGGCGATGCGCTGCTGGTTGCGGTGAAACCAGCTTTCCTGTTCAGGAGCTTCGGCGGCAATGGTCATGGGGACACTCGGATTGGATCAAAGGAGCAAGGCGGGCTTTACCCGCCTTGCGCAGGTCTTGGTACAAACCGGGCCAGAGGCCCGGTCTGACCGGATCAGTTGTCGTAGATGCGCTGACGCGCGCGTTCCAGCTTGGCCAGAATGCGGTCGGCATTGTCAGGCTTGACCATGAATTCCTGGAAGCCTTCCATCGACACTTTGGCCATTTCTGCCGGTGCGTCGCGGTCCCAGAACTGGGCGACACCGCCGGGGCTGTTGGACGACAGCATCTCGAAGCCCTGGTTCAGGAATTTGTCGTCATCCACGGCCGATTTTGCGTTGACAGGAAGCTGGCCCAGGTTTTTGCCGTTGTTAATTTCGGTCTGTTCGTCAGGCGAGACAACAAAGCGCAGGAATTCACGCGCAGCTTCCTTGTTCGAGGCGTTCGACGGGATGTGGAACGTATCCGTTGGCGCGTCCTCGGCAAGTTCGACATCGGGGTTGATCGACACAAACTGATAGAAATCCAGTTGATCGTCGCTCAGACCGGCTTCGCGCAGCGGGGCCACGGCGAAGTTGCCCATCAGATAGGCTGCAGCTTCGCCATTGACCATGAAGGGCAGGGCTTCTTGCCAGCTATAGGTCTGGTGGTTGTCGATGAACGCGCCCATGTCGATCAGCTGTTTCCAATTGGCGAACGTCTGCTTGACGCGGTCGTCTTCCCAGCTCACTTCGCCATTGGCCAGCTGCTGGTGGAAGTCGAAGCCGTTGGTACGCATGTTCAGATAGTCAAACCAGCCGCCTGCGGTCCACAAGAATTTGGTGCCGATCGTATAGCAGGCGCGGCCGGAATTGACGATCTTCTGACAGTTGGCCAGCTCTTCTTCCCATGTGGTCGGCTCGGTCAGACCCAACTCATCGAAGATGTCTTTGCGATAGTAAACACCCCACTGGTAATAAGTATAGGGCACGCCCCATTGCTTTCCGTCGATGGTCATCGCGCCTTTGGTCGAAGCCAGATTGTCGCCAATCTCGGCTTCGGCCCAAAGGTCCGACACGTCTTCGAACAGGCCAGCCTCCACATAGGGCTTCATCCGGTTGGCAGCATACCAGGTGGCAACATCCGGAGTATCAGCAGTCAGAAAGTTGCGGATCTGAGTCTTGTAGGCCTCACGGTCGATCACAGTGGTCTCGATCTCCAGACCAGGGTGTTGCGCCGCAAACCGGTCGATCATCGCTTCCATCGTTGCGCGAGGCGCCGGGTTCGATGTGTCCAGGAAAATGCGCAGCTCGCCGGTCAGTTCAGCTGCTACAGGCGCTGCAAGTGCCACACTCGCCGCCAAAGCTGCCGCAGTGCGCTTGAAGTTGGAATTCATGGTGTCCTCCCTTAGATTCCATTTTTTTGGTTATTTTGGTTCCAAATAATGAAACCTTGTTTTACATATTGAAAACTACACATCGAATCGGTTAATCTTGTCAAGACCCTCGTGACGAAGACGGTGGATCAATGGGAGGATGGAAGGCGCTCGTGGCTGGCGACGGTACTATAGGAAAAGCGTGCGACGTATTGGAACAGGTGGCAGCGTTTGCCCGCCCGGTCCGATTCGCGGAACTTTTGGAAAGCAGCGATTTTCCAAAGGCGACCCTGTATCGCTTTCTTCAAAGCCTGACAAACCAGGGCATGCTGTCTTATGACCCGGACCGGCAGACATACGCGCCCGGGCTGCGCCTCGTCCGTTTGGCGCATGCGGCGTGGACCCAAAGTTCGCTTGCCCCGATTGCACGACCTTTTCTGGACGCGCTCAGCCGCGAAACGGGCGAGACTGTACACCTTGCCCAACTGGATTCAGGTCAGGTTCTGTATGTCGACAAGCGCAACGCAACCCAACCGGTAGAAATGTATTCGCAAGCGGGTAAAGTTGGCCCCGCTTATTGCACAGGCGTGGGAAAGGCCATGATGGCGTATCTGGACGCTGACGCGCTGGATAAAGCTCTGTCGCAGCAAAGCTTTCATCGGTTTACCGACAAGACCTTGGCGTCGGAACAACTCTTGCGGGCGGATCTCGATGTCATCCGTGCGCGGGGATACGCCGTGGATGATGAAGAACACGAACCGGGCATTATCTGCGTAGCCTGTCCCGTCCTGACCGAAGGGGGGCGGATTTTGGGTGCGATTTCGATCACCGGATCGACGGAACGAATGAGCTTTGATCAGTTGCAGGCATGGGTGCCTCGTGTACGCCGCGTGGCTGATCAAATTGGAATTGAAGCGCAAGCTTGGCGGTTTCCCGAAAGCCGTCCAAACGGATCTAAGGACAGGATGCAAGCGACATGACAGGCGTCACTCTGAACAGTGCGATCAAGCGATATGGTGAGACGCAGGTTATTCACGGAATCGATTTACAGATCGAGGATGGCGAGTTTTGCGTCTTTGTGGGTCCATCTGGGTGCGGCAAATCCACTTTGCTTCGGATGATCGCGGGGCTTGAGGAAACGACAGAGGGTGAGATCCGGATCGGGTCGCGCGATGTGACCCATTTGGACCCGGCCAAACGGGGGGTTGCAATGGTGTTCCAGACCTACGCGCTCTACCCGCATATGACAGTGGCCGAGAATATGGGTTTTGGTCTTCGTATGAACGGCGTCGCCAAGACCGAAATCGACAAGAAGGTACAAGAAGCGTCGAGCATTCTGAAACTCGATCAGTATCTGAAGCGCAAGCCCAAAGCTCTGTCCGGTGGCCAGCGGCAACGTGTTGCTATCGGTCGAGCCATCGTGCGCGGCCCCGAGGTGTTTCTGTTCGATGAGCCTCTGTCCAACTTGGATGCCGAGTTGCGCGTCGAAATGCGGGTCGAGATCGCGCGCCTGCACAATGAAATCGGCGCGACCATGATCTATGTGACCCATGATCAGGTCGAAGCGATGACCATGGCGGACAAGATCGTGGTTCTGCGCGATGGCCGGATCGAACAAGTGGGCGCGCCGATGGACCTCTATCGCGACCCCGACAACCGGTTCGTCGCGGGCTTCATCGGTTCGCCTGCGATGAACTTTTTGGAGTGCGACGTGACAGATGGCCATGTGACGCATCCCGCGTTCAGCCAGCCAGTGCCGGTGACGTCTTCGGTTCCTGCTAACGCAACGAAAGTGACGCTGGGCGTTCGCCCCGAACACATTCAGGTGGACCGTTCTGGCGACAGTTGCACCGTGGACCTGACCGAAGCTTTGGGGGGAGTCAGTTACTCGTATCTGCTGACCGCGAATGGCGACAAGCTGATCGTGGAAGAGCGGGACGATGAGCGCAGCAAGCAAGGCGCACGTATTGGCGTCACCTTCTCGCCCGACCGTGCAATGATGTTCGACGCCGAAACGGGTGAACGGTTGCGGTAAACGCAGACCAGTCCATCGCAGAAGGGCGTTGGCCACGAGACACGGCGCCTTTTGAAGCGCAATTTTGTTGTGGATTTTGTATCCAATATCCGATATCGCGGTTGAAACGGCGCATCTCCTGCGCCGCAACCTCAGATTTGTCGAAGGATCGCCGTATGACGACCAATGTTTTCACCGGCACAATGCCAGCGCTCATGACCCCCTGCACAGCGGACCGTCAACCAGATTTCGACGCGTTGGTGCGCAAGGGGCGACAGATGATCGACGCAGGCATGTCTGCGGTTGTCTATTGCGGTTCGATGGGGGATTGGCCTTTGCTGACCGATGCCCAGCGTATGGAAGGGGTTGAACGTCTGGTGGCCGCGGGGCTGCCCGTTGTCGTGGGCACCGGGGCGATCAATACCAAATCCGCTGTGGCCCATGCGGCGCATGCGCAAAAGGTGGGTGCCGTTGGGTTGATGGTGATCCCACGTGTTCTGTCGCGTGGCAGCTCGCCGACCGCGCAGAAGAACCACTTCAAGGCAATCCTGACCGCAGCACCGGATGTGCCTGCGATCATCTACAACAGCCCCTACTACGGGTTCGCCACGCGGGCCGACTTGTTTTTTGCACTGCGAGCCGAGCATCCCAACCTGATCGGCTTCAAAGAGTTCGGCGGCAAAGAAGACCTGCGCTATGCAGCGGAAAATATCACCAGCCAGGACGATCAGGTCACGCTGATGGTTGGCGTTGATACCGAGGTTTATCATGGGTTCGTCAATTGCGGCGCAACCGGCTCGATTACAGGCATCGGCACCGCATTGCCGCGCGAGGCGCTGTTGCTGGCCGAACTGTCCAAGAGGGCAGCTAAAGGTGATGCCGAAGCCCGCCAGCGCGCGCAGGAACTAACCGAGGCGATTCACGTTCTGTCCAGCTTTGACGAAGGGCCGGATCTGGTGCTTTACTACAAGCATCTTCTGGTGCTGAACGGGGACGAGGAATACCGGTTGCACTTCAACGAAACGGACGAGCTGACTGACGCGCAGCGTAACTATTGCGAACAGCAATATGCCTTGTTCGGCGCGTGGTTCGCCAATTGGACGAAACAGGGCGGAGTGATCGCTGAATGCATGTGATCGACAGCCATACCGGAGGCGAGCCCACGCGGGTTATTCTGGATGGTGCACCCGATCTGGGTACTGGGTTGCTGGCCGACCGCGCTCGCAGGCTGGCAACCGATCACGAAGAATTCTACCGCTCGATCATGCTGGAGCCACGCGGTCAACCCGCCATGGTCGGGGCGTTGCTGGTTGAACCGGTCGACGCAACATGCGTAACCGGCGTAATCTATTTCGACGTTGACGCAGTGCTGGGTATGTGTGGCCACGGAACCATCGGGCTGGCGATGACGCTGGCGCATCTGGGACGTATCGGCATCGGAGAACATCGCATCGAAACCCCCGCTGGTGTGGTGACGGTCACTTTGCACGACGCAAACACAGTGACCGTCCAGAATATCGAAAGCCGCCGGGTGCATCGCGACGTGACACTGGACGTGCCGGGTCATGGCCAGGTGACCGGCGATGTTGCATATGGCGGAAACTGGTTCTTTATCGTCGATCCCAGCCCGATTGCCGTTGAATCTGCCAATATTCGCAAGCTCACTGATATGACGGTCGCTATTCGCGAGGCCTCGATTGCGCAGGGGATAGGCGGCGAACAGGGTGAGCCGATAGACCATGTGATCTTTCAGGGCGCGTCGGATGATCCAGCCATTCACAGCCGCAATTTTGTGCTGTGCCCGGACGATAACTATGACCGCTCGCCCTGCGGCACCGGCTGTTCGGCCCGGTTGGCCTGTTTGGCCGCCGATGGCGCGCTGGCCCCCGGCGATGAGATCACGCAGCAGAGCGTTATCGGCAGCACCTATCGCCTGTCTTATCAGCCCGGCCTGGATGGCGGCGTGATCCCCTCCATCACCGGGCAGGCTTATGTCATGGCGGAAACCACGCTGATCTTCCCGGAATCTGACCCGTTCAGAACAGGGATACAAGTTTGAGCGAGCAGGTCGTCATCATCGGGGCTGGGGTAATTGGCATCACGACCGCGCTGGAACTGCAGCGCCGAGGGCATTCGGTTCTGGTGCTGGACAGGGACGGGGTCGCCTCTCAAACCTCGGCGGGGAATGCAGGGGCATTTGCTTTCCCCGAGGTCGAGCCGCTGGCTACGCCCGGTATCATGCGCAAAGCGCCAAAATGGCTGCTGGACCCGCTGGGTCCTTTGTCTATCCCGCCCTCATACGCGCCGAAGATCGCACCGTGGATGTACCGCTTTTGGCGGGCAAGTCGGCCTTCGCGCTATGCGGATCTGCTGGACGCGCAGGCCCGACTGATGCAGGTCTCAAGCTCTGCGTTAGAGCGTTTGATACCGGCCGTCGAGGGCGAGACGATGATGCAGCGCGATGGACAGATGCAACTTTACGAATCCGAAGCTGAGTTCCGCATCAGTTTGCCCGCTTGGGACCAGCGGCGCGCGCATGGGATTGAATTCGAACTGCTTGAAACGCGCGAAGCGATAGCCGAGAAACAACCGGGCCTCAGCCCCTGCTTCACCCATGCAGGGTTTACGCCGAACTGGATGAATACAATCGATCCAAAGACGTGGGTCCAACATCTGGCCAAAGCATTCAGCGACCGGCAAGGGCGGATCGAGACGCGCGGCGTCCGGGCCCTGACCCCGCTGGAACATGGGACACGCATCACCCTTGAGGATGGAACGTTGGATGCGGCAAAGGTCGTCGTCGCGGCGGGCGCGTGGTCGCACCATCTGGCACAAACGCTGGGCGATCACATCCCCCTTGAGACCGAGCGCGGCTACAATACGACCCTGCCGCCGGGCGCCTTCGATCTGCGGATGCATCTGACGTTTTCCGGCCACGGCTTTGTAGCCAGTCGGATCAACGGCGGCGTGCGCATCGGTGGTGCGGTCGAATTGGGAGGGCTCTCCCTGCCACCCAATTTCAAACGCGCCGAGACTCTGCTGAACAAGGCCGCGCAGTTCATGCCTGGACTGAACACGCAAGGGGGCACACAGTGGATGGGCTTTCGACCATCGCTGCCAGATAGTATCCCGGTCATCGGGCCGTCCCCCAACGCGCCCGATGTGATCTATTCGTTCGGACATGGCCATCTGGGGCTGACGCAATCCGCAGGCACCGCCGAATTGGTTGGTGCGTTGCTGGACGGGACACAGCCGCCCATCTCGATGAACCCCTATTCCGCCACTCGGTTTTAGGGAGGTCAGATGCGCAGCGTGAAAACCATCCACATCATCTCCGCCCACGCAGAAGGCGAGGTGGGCGATGTCATCGTCGGGGGCGTTTTGCCTCCGCCCGGTAAGACCCTCTGGGATCAGCGGTCCTTCATCGCGCGTGACCAGACGCTGCGCAACTTCGTGCTCAATGAGCCGCGCGGCGGCGTGTTTCGGCATGTGAACCTTCTGGTGCCGCCCAAACACCCCGAGGCGGATGCAGCGTTTATCATCATGGAGCCCGAGGATACGCCGCCTATGTCCGGGTCGAATTCCATCTGCGTAGCGACCGTGCTGCTGGATAGCGGGATGATCCCCATGCAGGAACCCGTCACGCATCTGACGCTCGAGGCCCCCGGCGGGCTGGTCCGCGTGCGGGCCGACTGTCGCAATGGCACGGCCGAGCGCATCTATGTGCAGAACCTACACAGCTTCGCCGACCGGATTGCGGCATCGTTGGAGGTTCCGGGGCTCGGGCACCTGACAGTGGACACCGCCTATGGCGGCGATAGTTTCGTCGTGGTCGACGCGACGCAGCTTGGCTTTGACATCGTCGAATCTGAGGCACGTGAACTGGCGCGTGTTGGCGTTGCAATCACCAATGCTGCGAATGAACAACTCGGTTTCCGGCACCCCGAAAACCCAGACTGGACCCATATCTCGTTTTGCGCATTCTGTGGCCCGGTTGAGAAGACAGAAACCGGGCTGCGGGGCAAATCCGCCGTCGCTATTCAACCGGGCAAGATCGACCGCTCGCCCACAGGAACTGCTGTATCGGCGCGCATGGCCCTGATGGCCGCCAAGGGTGAACTGGCCGTTGGGCAGACGTTCGAGGCCGTCTCGATCATCGGCTCTCGCTTTACCGGCAAAATTCTGGACACCGCAACAGTCGGGTCACACCCCGCCATCATCCCCGAAATCAGCGGTCGCGGCTGGATCACCGGCACTCATCAACACATGCTGGACCCCAGCGATCCCTGGCCGGGCGGCTACAAGCTGAGCGACACCTGGGGCGTCTGAAAATTGAGCGCGACGGGGTGATTGACGCGATTTTCCGCAAACCGTGTCAAAATGCGCGGTCAGATGTGATTGATCCCAAGCCAAACGTGATTTAAGGGAGGCCCTGTCAAATCAGAGTCACCGTTGGGGCACCAGGATAGCCGTGCCCCGCCTATGCCACTCGAAAGTGGCCAACTCTTGGAACGCACGCCCCGAAAGGCTTTAAAAAAGGTAAAAGAATATGGCAGATAAATCAGACTTCGACATATTGTATACCATTGTAGACGAAGCGCCCGAGCTGGCCAGCGCCTCGTTCCTTCCCATCATCCGCAAGTTCGCATCCGCCGCAGGCGTAAGCGTTGGGACCAAGGATATCTCGCTGGCCGGACGTATTCTGGCGACCTTCCCCGAGAACCTGACTGACGCGCAGCGCATCACCGATGATCTGGCCGCCCTGGGTGAACTGGTGAAGACACCCGAAGCGAATGTGATCAAGCTGCCCAACATCTCGGCCTCGGTCCCGCAATTGGTGGCCGCAGTCGAAGAGCTGCAATCGCAGGGCTACAACATTCCGAACTATCCCGAAGAACCCTCGAGTGACGAAGAAAAGGCTATTCGCGCGCGCTATGACGCCATCAAGGGCTCGGCCGTGAACCCGGTTCTGCGCGAAGGCAACAGCGACCGTCGCGCGGCAAAGGCCGTGAAGAACTACGCCCAGAAGAACCCGCATTCGATGGGCGAATGGGTCTCGGACAGCAAAACCAAAGTGTCGTCCATGCCCGGCAACGATTTCTACGCAAATGAGAAATCGGCCACCATCTCCGCAGACCAAGCAGGCGACGCAAGGATTGAATTCGTCGGCAAAGATGGCAGCACCACCGTTTTGAAAGACGGCTGGCCGTTGGCGGAAGGCACCGTGGCCGACGCGACATTCATGTCGGTCAAAGCTCTGTCCGCGTTTCTGGCCGAGGCCATCGAGGACACCAAAGCAGACGGCACGATGTTCTCGCTGCACATGAAAGCCACCATGATGAAGGTCTCGGACCCAATCATTTTTGGCTATGCGGTAAAGACGTGGCTGGCCCCGGTGTTTGACAAATTCGGCGCGGAACTGGATGCGCTGGGTGTGAACCCGAACTCAGGGCTCGGCGACCTGTTGGAGCGCGTTCAGGGTAATGCAGATATCATGGCCGCCATCGACGCGATCAAGGGCGACCGCCCGTCCATGTATATGGTGGACAGCGATAAAGGCATCACCAACCTGCACGTGCCCTCGGACGTGATCATCGACGCTTCGATGCCTGCCGTGATCCGCGCGGGTGGTAAGGGCTGGGACGAGACCGGTGCCAAGGGCGACACCAATTGCGTGATTCCTGACCGTTGCTATGCGTCCGTCTATGACGAAACGATTAACTTCTTCAAAGCCAATGGCGCTCTGAACCCGGCCACAGCCGGCGCGGTAGCCAATGTGGGCCTGATGGCGCAGAAGGCCGAAGAATACGGCAGCCACCCGACGACGTTCCAGGCACCCGCCGACGGCACCATTCGCATCGTTCTGGCCAATGGTGACGTGCTACATTCGCACGACGTCGAAAAGGGTGACATCTGGCGTTCTTGCACCGTCAAGAAAGCCCCAATCGAGAACTGGATTCAGCTGGCCATGGACCGTCAGCGCCTGACCGGGTCCGAGGCGATCTTCTGGCTGGACGCAAACCGCGCACATGACGCTGAGTTGATCAAATACGTCAAACCGGCGCTTGAGGCCGCAGGCGTGGCTGACAAGTTCATGATCCTGGCCCCGCGCGAAGCGACCCGTCAATCGCTGGAGACGATCACGGCCGGCAACGACTCGATTGCGATTACCGGCAACGTGCTGCGCGACTATCTGACCGATCTGTTCCCGATTCTCGAACTGGGCACCTCGGCCAAGATGCTGTCCATCGTCAAGCTGATGAATGGCGGTGGCCTGTTCGAAACCGGCGCGGGTGGTTCCGCCCCGAAGCACGTGCAGCAGCTGGTCGAGGAAAGCCATCTGCGATGGGATTCGATGGGGGAATTCTGCGCGTTGGGCGAGTCGCTGAACTTCCTGGCCGACAGCAAAGGTAATGCCAAGGCGGGCGTTCTGGGCGCGGCAGCCGAGGCCGCGACGCAGGGCATTCTGGACAACAACCGCTCGCCCAGCCGCAAGGTCGGTCAGCCCGATAACCGCGACAGCCACTATTGGTTTGCGCGCTACTGGGCCGAGGCTTTGGCGGCGCAATCGGACGATGCCGACCTGGCCGCCGAGTTCGCGCCTTTGGCCAAAGCGCTGGCCGATAGCGAAGAAGAGATCCTGTCCGAGCTGGCCTCGGCGCAGGGTGGAGCGGCTGATCTGGGCGGCTACTACCACACTGATCCGGCCAAGACCGTCAAGGTTATGCGCCCCAGCGCCACGCTGAATGCGTTGATCGACGCATAAAACACCGCGTACGCGCACAGTATCAAAAAAAAGGGCCGACCCCCAAAGTCGGCCCTTTTTTAGAGTGAGCAGGAAAGAACTGCGCCTTCCCGATCGAGGTTCTTGGTCTGCAACGCCTGCTATGCGGCGTCGTCGCAAAAAAGGGGCCGATCGTGTGACCGGCCCCAGTCTCTTAGTTCGATGCTGCGTTCAGCTTTTCATTCTGCTCGCGCAGCGTGTCCGAAATGATCGCATACCATTCGCCACTTTCGCGCATCTCGTTCAGGCCCTTGTTCATCATGGCGATGTATTCGCGTGCGAACGGGTTGGTGCGGTGCGCCAGGAAACTCATGGACGACAGGGTCGAAACATAGGGGTTCTCCACGATGTCAGCCGACGTAAGGCCCATGTCTTTCTTCGTGGCCGCAAACAATTCAACTTCGAACGCTGCGACATCGGCGGTACCAGTCAGAACCGCATCCAAGCATTCGCGGGCCGAGTTGGGTTGAACCACGGTGGTGTTGCTGCGGTTCAGGCCAACCTCTTCCAGAACGACCATGCTCCAACCGGCCATCCGGCAGATGGTTGCGCCTTCGAAATCCGAGAAGGAGGTTGCGTCGACATATTCGCTCTCGGGCAGGGTGAAAAAGCCGCCTACGACGTCATAGACCGGAACCGAAGCCACAAATTGCGAGCAGCGTGCTTCGGTTTCTTCGGACCATTCATAGGTGCGGTTGGTGCAATCCGGAACTGTCCAGGCGATCGAGATATCGAACGCGCCAAGTGGCAGTAGCGTATCCAGGTGCGATGCCCAATCATCCACAAAGCTGACCGAATATTCACGCTGGTTTCCTGCACGCTGGAGGCTGGTGGTCGCCAGACGGGTCATGATACCGCCGCCGCCCAGACCTTCGCTGGTGAAAGGTTCCCAGCCATTGCCGGCAACCATCTTGATTGGCGGAGCGTAGACATTCGAACGTTTGACACTGGCGGCGCGCTGCTCTTCGGCGGCGATGATGTCCTGCGCGCTCTGGCCGTTCGGCAGGCTGCCATCGTCACAGGGCAGTGCCAGAACCAGACCGGGCTCCAGCGCGTTGGGGTTGGTGATGTCATTGCGGTTCGCGTTGAAGATCGGCTGATAGTTTGAGGTGCCATAGGCCGCGATGGCAATGGTCGCCATCGTGTCGCCATCCTGCACGGTGTAGTTGGTACACGCTTCCTGAGCCGCTGCCGCACCAGCGCTTAGGGCAGTTACAGCCGTGGCCGACAATGCCACCTTCTTCAGATTGAAATTAAACATGTCTCGTCCTCCAGACTTTTGTTGTTTTCAGGCCAGTTGGGGCCTTATCCATTTTCCATTTGATAGCGCAGAGCGGTTGAGACGATGTCCCGCCACTCTCCGGATTGCTGCATGATCGACAGACCCTGGTTGAGCGTCTCAAGGATCGCTTCCCCATCTGGATTATCTTTGTGGGTCATGATGTTAAGCGACTTGATCGCCGCAAGGTTGGGGTTTTCTACAATGCGATGTTCATAGCCAAGGCGCGCAATTGCTTCGACCGCCAGATGCGCTTCGACCGCGACGATATCGGCCGTACCGTCCATCAAGGCGTGGAAGCAGTCGTCAGGCGACACCGGGCGCAGCATCGAAATCGCTGGCTCATACAGACCCACCGCATCCATATGCGACAGTGACCAGCCTTCGGGGCGGCAGATCGTGGTACCCGCGAAATCGGCATAGGTCAGGGTCTGCTCATAGCCCGAGCCTTCACGGGCAAAGAAGGTATCCACAACCTCGTAAAACGGGTTCGAGAAGTTGTAGGTCTCGCACCGGTTCCGGTCAGTTTCAGACAGGGCGGCGGGTTCTTCGCAATTCGGGCGCGACCAAGGGAAGGTTGCGTCAAAGGCCAGCGTCGGCATCAACAGGTCCAGATGCGAGGACCAGTCATTCACGAATTGGATCTTGTACCCTTGCTCGGGCGCGGCGCGCAGCATCGCGGTCTCAACCAGATTGGTGTAAAGGCCACGGTGGGGCAGGGCCTCATCGGTGAAAGGCGCATAATTGCCGCCTGTGATCAAAAGCAGCTGACGATCCTGAAACTCAGGACGGCCACTTGTATCGGCGTCGCGGATCAGCGCAGCGGCTTCGGCGCGGGCAGCTTCGATTTCTGTCTTGGCGGCAGCTTTGGCCTCAAGCACCGCGTCTTCGCTGGCCTGTTTGGCCTCGGCCTCAGCGGCGGCCACGCGGGCTTCGGCCTCAGCTATGGCTTTGGCGGCACGTTCCTCTGCGGCTTTGACCAGTTCAGACGCCATCTCGGCGGCCATGGCTTCGGCCTCGGTCGCAGGTGGTTCCGGCGCGCGGCCCACGTCTTCCAGACAGGGCATTGTCAGAACGTCGCCCACGCGAATGATGTTGGGATTGTTCCCGATCACATCGCGGTTGGCGTCGAAGATAATGCTGAAGTCTTCGGTCGAATAGACCTGAATGGCCAGCTCGCGCAGGCTGTCGCCGCGCTTGATTTCGTAGGTCGAGCACGCCTCTTGCGCCGAGGCGGCACCTGTTGCCGCCGCAAGAGCCAGGCTGGAGATGATCAGTTGAGGTCTCATGTGTCCTGTCGCTTTGCCTTCATTCGTTTCTTGTCAATTTCACGACCGCAATGGACGCGTTGTCCTGATCGGGGTCGCCTTTATCCCGAAGCGCCTGCCAAAGCGCGTCGGCTATATCCTGTGCCAAGTCACCCGATTGGGCCTGAACTATGGCCTCGATCTCAGCATCGCTGAGATATTGCAGCCCATCGCTGCCCGCGATCAAAACATCCGACGCAGTCAAAGCGACGGGGTGTTCGGGACAATCCACTTTTGGGATCGCCGCGCCCATGATGACCGAGGTCAGTTGGTTGCGATCCGGGTGCGTATGCGCTTCGTCCTGCGTCAGCTTGCCCTCGGCGCATTGCGCGTCGATGATCGGCGCCATCGAATGATCTTCGTTGATCTGGCGCAGCGCTCCGTCGCGGAACAGGTACAAAGGGCTGTCCCCGATCGATATCCAATAGACGTCCGACCCCATCAGAAGAGTACCCAACAGGGTCGAGCCCATGTTGAAACCATCACCCTGTTCTTCGGAATGCTGCGCGATCAGCGCATTTGCCTGCATTGCCGCCAAGGGCAGGGCGTCGATCAGGGCGGGCTTCGATGGCGCACCCGTTTCCAGTTCAGGGTCCAGCGCACCCCGCCAGGCTTTGATCACAAGCTCGGATGCGATGTCACCTGCCGCATGCCCGCCCATGCCATCAGCAACCACGATATACCCAGCATTCGCCACATCGAACATGCGCGCGGCGACCGCGTCTTCTTGCGTGTCGCGCCGACCCTGATCGAGGATCAGCGCAATGTCATATGCCGGGGTCGCCAGCATCTATCAGGCATCCCGCCAGTCGAAATTGTCACCGCAGAATTCTGCAAACCGGATCGAGGTTTCGCTGATGCGGATCAAATCGCCGCTGGCCAGCGCCACGGTGCTGAGAACGGGTTTACCGTTCAGACGTACCAGATTGGCCTTGCCACCGTGACCCAGATAGCATTTGCGATCTTCAGGGTCATAGGCAATCACAGCGTGGTTGCTGCGCGAAATGCCGGTGTCGCCAAAATCAAGCTGGATCGCCTGATCGTCGTTGCGACCAATCTGCATCAGCCCTTCGGTCAGAGTAATGCACGCGCCGCGGCCCGGACCGCCGGTTACAACCAGCCAACCGACCGGAAAGGTCTGCTGTGCAGTCTCGGTTTTGGCGACGGGCTCGGCGGTTTCCATCAGGTCCTGAACATGGGTGTCGGCTCGCTCAAACCCCAGGAAGGTGGTTTTGACACGACCACGACGATCCGACTGGGCCGGTTGCGCGGCGGACGGTGTTTCCGCCATCTGCGCCGCCGGAGCATTGGGCAGTGGTTCAGGTTGCAGGTCCACAGCCTCCACGATCTCGGCCACCGACTCGGGCGCAGGATCTTCCGCGACGACTTCGATCACAGGATCGGCCGGCGTCGTATCAAACAGGTTACTGTTTTCTTCTTCGGCCTCGCCAACCTCTTCGTCCGATGCAACGTGCAACGTCACAATCGGGTCTTCTTCGGCAATCTCTTCCTCGGCGGCGGGCTCTTCGGTCGGCTCAAGGACGTCCACAACATCCGCAAGGATTGCCGCATCATCGGTTTCAGCGCTGTCTTCGGCATCGGCCTCGGAGAAGTCCGGCATCTCGGCTTCGGGGATCAGGTCCTCAGCCTCATCGTAGCTGTCCGACGCTGGCATGTTGTTTCCAGCAAGCGCCACGCGCAGTGCGTTGAAGTCTGCAATCGGCTCGGGCTTGTCTTCGCTGGTTTCAGCGATGTCTTCCGCCTCGGCTTCTTTCGGTTTGCCGGCACCTTCGAGAAGCCGGCTGAGAGGGCTTTTATATTTGAACATGGTGACGACACCTTTGTTTATTGGCACGAGGCAATGCCCCGCTGGGCTTCTACTCACCCCTTCGCAGATCACGCAGAGGCACTGATGATGGAAAACAAACGTCACTGGTACTTTCCGCGACGGGCCGGTTCCCGTCGGGGTCACTCCACTGTCGTGACCCTCAGCAAACACACACTGGCGGATTACAAACGAACCGGTCTGATTACTCCTGCGTCAACTGCATAGTGGCATCTGCTTCGGTACCGTTCCGTAGAACGTTCAACTGGGCTTCAGCTTGTCCTTCGGACACAAGATCAGCCAGCATGGCATCCAGGCTTTCCGGCCCGTCGATGGTCAGCTCCGTCTGCGCCTCTGAGATCAGGATATCGCCCGCCTGCAGGCCACCAGCGGTTGCGGCGGGAACGCTTTTGACCACGGTTTGCCATCCGGTACCGCCACTGTTGCGAACTGTGAAACCATAGCCGTTGTCCAGCCCCACCATGCGCATGGTGGGCAGAGCCAACAGGCCGTTCTGCGCGCGGGTCTGACCCAGCGGGCGATAGCGCGCGGTGATGCGGGTATAGCCGTCAGGATCCACGTTGAGATCATTGAGAACCTGAGCCGCAAAGCTGGTGTCGGCCTCGATCGGTTCGCCATTCAGGGTGTAGATCGCGGCCCCACGCTGCACCCAATCTCCGATCACGGACATGTCCAGCGCCGGATCAACACCAGTCACAGCAATGACGCTGCCGGTCGATGCGCGCCGTTTCGAGGTCTGGAACGGAATTTCAACGTCCCAATGGGAAAACGCCACCTGTTGTTCGGTCAAAGTGACCGGAGTTGCAGGCTCAACCGGGTCTTCCGCGACAGTTTCGGTCACATCTTCTGCGGGAAGGTCGGCTGCCGGGGCTTCTAGCCCTTCTGTGGCAGCCGTTTCGGCCAGGGTCTGCTCGACAGGTTCTGGCACTGCTTCCGCCTGCTTGGGTGACGTCGGTTCGCCAGTGTCAACCTCGGGTGAGGTCAGCTCTGGCGCGATGTCTTGCGGTTCGGTGGTCGCGGTCAACTCAACAGGGGCCGTGTCTTGCAGCACGGCCAGCTCGGGTGGTTCGACCGGTTCAATCTCGGCAGGAGTTTCGTCAAGGGCTAGGTCCTGAGTTGCAGGCGCGTCCTGACCCGACATCACGAAAAACCCACCTGCGGCTGCGGCCGCGATGACGACTACGGCAGCAGCAATCAGTTTTCCACTACCACCCGAGCCGCTTTTGACCACGGTATCAACGGCGACCGGGGGTTCCTCAGGCGCGGTGAATGTGGCCAGTTCCTCTTCTTTCTTGTCCTCATGACCCAGAACGATATCCGGGTTGCCTGCCAGCAGTGCGGTCACCACTGCCTCGGCGTTTTCGCTTTCTGCTTTGATCCGGGCTTTCTCGGCCTCTTCATCCTTGCGATCCATCCCGACAATGACCGAGATGGGACGGTGAGCGAAGGTATCGAACATTACGCCAGGCCCACGGAACATCCGCAGCCAGTCCAGCGCGCTTTGCAGACGATCGGTTGCGTGCACCTCCATCGCCTTGTCAATCGCCTCAAGGAACCCATCGGGGTATCCATCATACCGACCTGTCAGAGGCTGATAGGGATCATCCTGCCCGTTATTGAAGGCAGTCAGCCGCGTCTGACCATCAATGGGGCGTTCGCCACTGATGGCATGGTAAAGCGTTGCAGCCAGAACATAGAGGTCGCTGCTTGGGCCTTGCTCGGCCCCCCGCACATAGAATTCATGCGGCGAATACCCGTCCTTGATCACACGCAGGGTCAACAGCGCCGCCGATTGATTGGCCGCCTGATCCCGCGCCGCACCGAAGTCAATCAGTTCGGGCTCACCATGTTCGTTGATCAGAATGTTATCGGGCGAGATATCCCGGTGCAGCATCCCGCTTTGATGGATGAAGGACACGGCCGACAGCATTTTTTCGGTGACCTGCACGATGAAATCGGGACCGGCATCATTCTCGGGGTTTTCAACATAATCCAGCAGGTCGCAGCCTTTGATGAAATCCATCGCGATATAGGCTGTGTCATTGTCCTCAAACACCTGATGAACGTCGACAATGTTGGGGTGCACCAGCCGCGCATGGTTGCGGGCTTCCAAAATAAACAGGTCAATGATCGAGCGCAGGTCGTCCTTGTAGGAAGGATCGATTGGTTCGACCGTATCGCCGTTGCGATGACACAGGGCGCCGGGGAAGCATTCCTTGATAACCACGTCGCGTTCCAGACTGTCGCGCGCCAAATAGGTGATGCCAAAACCGCCATTGCTGAGAAACCGCAGGATTTCATACTGCCCGCGCAACAACTTTGCACCGGGTGCCAGGCCTTCAATTTTGGGTTCGTCATGCGTCGTATCGACAGCCTGATTGTGGCTCATTTCTTTCCGCCCGTTCTAAACATTTTGCGGTTCGTGTTCGGGTAAACTGCCCGTCAACTCACGACCAAACACAACCGCAGGACACTTAAGAACGTTAGACGTTTCAAATTTGACTTTATTGGGGCCGCCTCATGGCTTCACTGAGAACCAAAACTTCGCGAATCGCATATATTGTTTCCCGAACGACTAGCGGCACAATATATAGCCCGACACCCGCAAGAAATTGCGGACTGAACGCAGGATTTAGGATGATTGTTGCGCGATTCCGAAACAATAAGCGCGCGATTCTTGACAACTCGAATCGCGCCCTGCGGCGCGATTCAAATGCGATATGACCTCAGGTTCCGGTTTTTGTGTGAGCGGACTCGGCGCGACTTCCGGCCCAGGCAAGGCAGTCACTCAGCTGTGTGAGGATACTGACGGCATCCCTAAGCGGCCCGGCCCCGGTTTCGAATTGCAGCAACAACAGCAGGTCGGTCGCCTTTTCAAACTCGGCTGGAATCCAATCGGCTGACGGATCAATCTCACCACCCTGTTCCAGACGCTCGGCAAAATCTTCGACAATCTCCTGACAGCTGCTCAGAAAACTGCTGGGCTCCATATCCGAGGATTCACGTAAGTCCTCATAGATGCTGGCGATAGCAGCCAACCAATCTTCGAGGATCGGGTTTTCCAACGGAGGCAACGCAGCCTCAAGCGGGGCTTGAACCGAGGGCGACGCGACAGGTGCAGGCTGGTCGAGGGTCAAACTGTCGAGGAAGGGCAGAAACTCGCGTTCCAGCGCATCCCGCGCGGCCTTCAGATCTCCCAGCCGCCGGTCTGAGGCGATTTGCAATACTTGCTCAGCAAGGTTCTGACCACCACAGCTCTGCCACAGGGCAAAATCGGGCTCGGGCTCTTGCGCCATGGCTTTGACGGCAACCGGCGTTCCAATAGGCACGACCGCCCGGAACATATCGCCTTTTTCCTTGTTCAACCGGGCCAGGACCCGATCCAGCGCGTCATGAACCGGCGGAAGGTCCGTATGTGTGATGGCCAGCAGGCTGTTTGCACGCAATTCGGGTGGGACTTTGGACCACAAATGCCGCTCTGACTCGCGCCAGGCGCTGGTGCCATTGGTGCACCAGATGGCGCAATCGACATATTGCAACAAATCCAGCGTAGTTTTCGACGCGTCATCAAGCGACCCCGTACCAGGCAGGTCAAACAGGGAAATTTCCTTCAAAGCGGGGGTATTTAACCCAACCGAGATGAAATCAGGTTTGTCTGCCGCTGCCTTTTCCAAAGCGATGCCAGAATAGACCTTGGGTTCCTTGTCCCACCAGCCCACCGTGGTTTCCGGCTCATCCGCATAGGCCACGATCACCAAGGGCAATATAAGATGCTGTGGTCCGGTTGGCAGGATATCGGCCCCTGCCAACATATTGGCGAGGCTCGACTTGCCAGCTCCAAACTCCCCAACAAACCCAATGTTGATCGCATTCGACAGCCGCTCGGCATGGCTCAGTGCACGCGCGCGCATGTCATCCACAGATTCGTCGGATGGTAGTTTTTCAGTCGCGGTCAGGAAACGCTCGAGTTGGCGTACTTCCTGTTCGGTCCCTGGAAATTCGATCATTCCGCAGCCTTTGGTATTTCAATTTCTGATTGGCCCGGTCCGTAGACAGCACCCAGTTCATCCGCAATCCGTTGCGCGGTGTTAAAGGCAGTTTGCGCCTCGGTCCGTTCGTTGGTCTCACCACTTCCAGCGCGATGCTCAAGGTGTCCTGCCAGAAGGGCCAGATAGTGGTCGAGCACTGTGTTCAAACGCCCCAGCAGGTTTTCACGGGCCGTATCGACAAGATCGTCGCCAATCATTTCGAATTCCTGAACGATCATGCGTTCCGCCCGATTGACCACGCTTTTGCGCGAAATCAGTCGCGATAACCATGTCACGCGCAGTTCCACGGTGATGCCACGGGTCAAGGCCGTCGTATCAGGGCGGAACCAGCGAACCGCGCTGGTGTTCATCCGGTTGTCCCCGGAGTCCTGCCAGCCCGGCAGGGATCGCAACGCCGCATTGCTTTGCATGTCAACCGCATAAAGCTCGCTCAGCATACGCTGGCGGACAACTTGGGTTGCGCCTTGCACCAGCTCTCTCATCCGATCACGCAAGGGGCCAAAGTTCAGCTCTGTCTCGCCCCCTTTGGCCAACAGCGGAGAATCTCCGTTCGGGCCACGCACCACGTCCGATACGGCCTCGGCCACGGTATCGTCCATGACACCACGCAGGTTGGCCAAAACGTCATCCATATCCTTGACGATCATCTCGGTCTTGTCTTGAACCAGCGCGCGCAGGTCGGCCAGAGTCTTGTCGTTTTCGCTGGGGTCATCCGCCCCGTCTGCGCCCTGATCCTCGATCGCGCGCAGATGCGCCTTGGTGCGGTCAAGCTCACCCTGCGCAAAGCTGTTGAGGTGTTGCCACGCCATTTGCATCTGCTCGTTGCGCGGCCCATCTGCCAGGGCGCGGGTCACATGGCGACGCAAATCCGGCAGGCCCGAGGCGATCATGGCCGCAAAACGCAGAACGCCCTCGCGGCTAATCGGGCCGGGGCCTTGCTTGATCTCTTCGACACCGTCCAGATATTGCTTCATCTGCTCGGGGTGGGCACGTAGCCAGGCCAGAACATCGTCATGGTTCACGCCGGTTTCATCGCCGGTCAATGCGTAGTGCGCCCATTGCGCACTGCCCATGAGAACGTCGATATCCGAGTTCCCAAGCGCTTTTTCCAACCCGTCCATTACATCAGCGCGGACTTTGGTCGCGTCATCTGCACCCCCGCCCAGCTCATCGACACGGTTGATGAAAACTACAATCTGGCCCAGCTCCAACGCCTGCATAAGACGGAACAGCTTGAGGTCCGCCCGCGAAAGCGCCTGATGCGCCGACAGGACAACCACGAAGAAATCGCTTTCCTTGAGATACTGGCGTGAGATTTCCTCGCGGATCAGCAGCGGGTCATTGACGCCCGGCGTGTCCGTCACAGTGATCGGGAACGGGAAATGGCCAATGTCGAAATATACCTCGGCCTTGCGGGTGATGTCGCTGTAAAGCCCGCGATCGGAACCGGGATCAAGCGTGCCATCCTCGGACGGCTCATCACCGGCGCAGACATAGCGCGCCAGATCGTCAGATGTCAGATGATCCAGATCGTGATGCTGGCCCAGAAGCTGCGTATAGCTTTCGCCCAAACGCAGCTTGGCGCGGGTTTTCATCGCCTCGACCTGTTCTTCGATCATCTCGCGCTTATAGCTGTCCTCGTCATCGGGGAACATGTTGCGCAGCTCTTCACCCTCGGCGATCAGGGCTTGCCATTGGCGATTGTCGAAAAAGTGGAACTCGGCGCCCTCTGTCCGTCCCGAAGGATGGCCGAAGTGCATGTCAGTGATCACGGTCGTCCACGGGTTGACGTCCGACGGCAGATACTCGGCCTGACCGGTGAAACCATTGATCAGGCGCGATTTCCCGGCCTTGATCTGACCCACAAAGGCGATCGAGGGCTTGAGGTTCGACAGATCTCCCACGATGCGCGAGATAAACTGACGTGTTTCGTCGTTGCTGACCTCGTTCAGGTCTTCGGCGATGCGGATCAACTCGCGGCGATTACTCTCACTCATAACACTTACCCTGGTCACACTTGTTCACTGATGGGATTCTTGGAAAATTTGAATGGTTGGGGCGCGATCATTCGTCCGTCCCCTTTAACGCAGCCCATACTCCCACAACAGCACCCAGCCTGCGCGCCTCGTGGGTCACGACCGAGACCTTTTCACCGTCATGCAGAACGGCCAGCCCGGTGCCTTTGCCGCCTGAGGGACGCATGACGATTAGCTGCGGATAATCCAGATCTGCGTGGGTATCCTTGTCCCAACCCGCCAGATCACGCGCGAAACTCTGCATCAGGTCCTGACTTACATGCGCGGAACCGTCGGCAGCACAATCGCCCGCGGTGGACATGAGGGTCCCGTCCTTGGCCGAAGCCAACACGCGACCCAATCCGAACCGGTCAGACCCGTCATAGAACAGATTGGCCAAGCCCTGCGTTTCCTCTGCCTTTGGCGCATCTGGCACCAGCGACACCACTGGTTCAGCAGACAATTCAATCGCTTTGCAGCATTTGGAAATCTCGCTGAACGTGATCCCGACATCATCTGCATCCAGCGTTGTTTCAGGTTGCACGGACACAAGCTCCAGCGGGGCAGGGGCAGTGGCAATGTCACTGACAAGCTGCGCCAGGCGGTCAGCCAACTCTTCCCTCGATGTTGTTTCAAAATCAGGGGCAACCCCGTCGCTCACGCAGAAAACATCTGTGACGCGCGAGCTGTTGACCTCAATCGCGAGGCAGTCACCATTGGCTGCCGTAAACTCCAACCTGCGGGGCAAAACGGTTCCGCGAATAGTGCGCAAAACCTGATCACGCCGATCCTGAGCCGTTGTTCCTGTCAAGGTTACCGCTGGATTCACCCGCGCGACAACGCTGCGCCCGATATTCTCGAGCATGTCGAGTATGTTCGCGTCGATCATGCCGTGACCCCCTCTGGTCCCGTTCATACCGCAGCCGCAACCGGTCCGCGGGTTAGGTGTGATTTCGTTAGCGCAAGGCCCAGATTGGCGCTGCTGCGGCAGATGTAGCAGAGCACATGGTCCGGATAGGACTTGGTACGCAGGAAGATGTTCAAACGGTCTTTCGAGAACACCGCAATTTCACCAAATCCAGTCGGTTCATTCGCATCCTCGCCGGCCTCGCGCAGCAGTGCTTCGAACCCCTTTACACCACGCCCCTGAAACAGGTTGGCAACCGCGATCGCGAGCGTATCCAGAATCTCTGCATCGTTTGGGTCCGGCGTGACCGAGCCCAACAACATCCCCGTCTCCATATCGACATACCCGGCTGCGATGCAGTCGGGTATTGTGCTCATGGCGGCATTCAAAGCGGCTTCGATAGGCATCTGAACGTCTACTTTCTACCTGCCGGTCGGTTACAGAACATGCCACTCGGCCCCGCCGGATTTGTTGCTTTTGGCAAGCGAAGACATGTCCTGCTTAGATTTACGTGCGCTGTGTTCTGCCGCGATCTGGTCAAACTCGACCAGGAAGGACTGGAACATAGCTTTCAGGCCGTCCGCATCCTGAGGCAGGTCCTCGTCCTCGGTAATGTCGCGCCACATCGCGGCCGCACTCAGCGGTGATCCGGCGGGCACATTCAGCAGATCTTCCAGCTTTTCGGGCTGCGCGTCGCTGTCGGTCCGTTTGGCACCGGTGAGAGGGACAACCTGAATGTCGATCAGGCTGTTGCTCTCGGGTTCAGGCTCAAACTCATCCTCGGCACTTTCGGGTTGTTCGGCCATCAACGCGGCAATGGACGAAACGGAACCTTCTGCGCTAATTTCCGGAGCCGAAGTATCCTCAACCTCGGGCTGTTCTGGAGTTGAAGCCAGTTTTTCCTCAAGCGCATCGACAAATGTTTCCTCGTCCGAGTCAACTGGAGCTTCGAATGCAGCAACTTCCTGTTCGAACGCATCAACCTCGGTGTCGTCGCTCTCTGCTCCAGCGGACATTTCTGTCAACGTCACTTCGGGCTCTTCGGCGTCCCGGAAGAAGGATCGCAGGTCTTCCTCCTGTGCGTCCTCGGGCGAGTTCGTCATCTCCGCACGCATCCGTTCCGCTTCGTCCGCGTCGATCCGAGGCGCGCGATCCGCGTCGTCCTTGCGAAGTTCCACTCGGGCGGGGCGAACCGGGAAGGATGTCACAACATCCTCGGCATCCGAGACATCAACCGGGTCTACCAGCTTCAGTGGTGCGCGCGCACCGTTGGCATCGGGGCGCAAAGCGTTCATGTCAGGCGCGCCGGTCAGGCTGTCATCAATCTGGTATCTGGCCAACTGATGGGCCCGGTTGTCCATGATCTGTTCGGTGATCTCAAGAAAACTGTCCACCATCTTGCCACCGCCACTGCGCGCCCATTGCTCGGCATCGCCGCTTTTGTCACGAGCCATAATCGCATCGCGGGCCGAGAACAGAATGGAACGGTTGAACAGATGCCCAGCCTCACGGTTGACCCGGCGCAAAACTTTCTGGCGGTCCTTTGCGTCCAAAACATCTGCCCGCGTGACCAACAACAGTGAATTGTGCTGCAACCGCTCTGGCAAAGACACCCATGTCGCGCGTTCAGTCTCGCGCCAGGCTTGCGTTGCATGGGTACACCACAACACGCCATTCGCCTGACCCACAGCACGCCGCCAAACATCGTCCGAGATCTTCGGATCCGAGATACCGGGCGTGTCGATCAGATCGACAGCTTCCAGAATATCCGATTGCAGGAAAATCCGAACGAACTGAGCGTCGTTGACCCCGACCGATTCAAGCTGATCCAATCCGATTGTGTCCCGGGACCCATCCGGTCGTTGGACATAGGCGGACTGCTTACCCCAGCTAAACCACACGGGCGGAAGTTGGGTGGCGGTGACCTGCGTCGGCAAAGCGTCCGAGCGCAGCAGGAAGTTCATCAGCGTCGATTTGCCTGCGCTGAACTCTCCCATTAGCGCGAAAACGGGTTTGCGCCGGGACCAGTTTTCAATGCGCTCCCAAGCCTTGGTTGAAACGAAGCGGGTTTGTGAATCTTTTGCCATGTCGCTACTTATGCTGCCTCGTTGCTTAGATCTTTCAGGATGTCGCCCAGGATATCGTCGCGCGATTTCTGCGGGGCCATGCCCGCCATCAGCGCATTCCGGGATGCGTCGGTCTCGGCGGTGGCCGATATGTTCAGCAATGTCTCTTTCTGCTCGCGCAGGAAGTCAGACAGAACAGCACGCACGTTTTCCAACACCGCCGCGATCTGGTTTTCTTCGATATCCTTCGTTATCGAGCTTGCTTCGGACGCAATCAGGCGGGTGTAGTCTGCGGCGTAAGCCTCGAACCCTTTGCGGCGTTGCCACCAGCGGCGCCACCACGTGCTTTGCAAATCCAGCGCAATCGTGCGCCCGATGCCCAACGGGGGCGGGACACGCGGCACAATTGGTGCTTCGATTGCGAACTCGCCAAGATGATTACCCAGCAGCTTATGATAGAGGGCTTCAACATCCGCCGCAGCAGCACTGTAAAGCGCACCAGCCTCTTTACGCATCGCGCGGGCAAAGCTGAAATAGGCCGCCTTTTGCAAGGTCCGCAGTCCGGCGGGATCGTATTGCCAAGTGCCTTCTTCGCCATTCTCTTCCAGATGCGCAATCAAGGAATCCGTCGCGCGTTTGACAAAGTTCTTTTCGGCCGAGTTCAGACGCTCCAGCACTTTTTCCCGCAGGGATGTGGTCAGCACAGCGGCCTTTTTGTCATATTCCGCAATAACGGTCGCAATGGCCTGCTCAGGAGAGACACCGTCGAGGTCACGCACCACACCATCACCATCTGACAGTTTCTTGGCTACGGCAGTTGCGCGGATTTGGCTGGCAATGTTGCGCGCTTTGTGGCGAACACGGTCCAACAGGCGGGTGCCTGCGCCTTCGGCGATCCGTTCGTTCATCGCCAACAGCAGATCGGGCAGGCCTGAAAGCGCCCAGATTTTGTCCAGCGAGGGGGCCTGATCGCCAAACCCTGCAGCCAAATAGAAGGTGTTCAGCGCCTGCCGCGATTCCTCGTTCATGATGTCAGGATTACCGGTCAGTGCGGCCTCGGCCCAAAGCGCGCTGCCAAACACGACGCTAGTATTGCCGTCAATATTGTTCTGTTTCAGCGTGTCCTGAATACGGTCGCGGATTTCGGGCACCTGATTGACCGGATCGGCCAGTTCATCAATTCGGTTCACGAACAGGATGATTTGGCGGTTCTCGAACTGCGCTATGATGCGCATCAGTGCCATATCCATCGTGGTCAGCGCCTGACTTGCCGCCAGTACGACCACGCAAACCTCGGACCCGCGCAGACTGCGCAAGGTGATTTGCTCCCGCACCATGAAGGTATCGTTGACGCCGGGCGTGTCACACAGTCTGAGCGAAATCGGGTATTGCGGGATGTCCATGAACAGTTCCGCAGACTTCGTCACATCGGCAAATCGCCCAGTCTTTGGATTGATATCCGGGTCATCCTCATCCCCGAGGCAAACATAGCGCTGGATCAGTTCTTCGTCGAAATAATCGTATTGGTGGCTCTGGCCCAGGATCAGGTCGAAATGCTTGCCCAGACGATCTTCCGACTTGGCCTTCATCTCGCCTATTTGGCGGCGGATATCGTCCATCTCGTCATCGGCCCCGGCGCGATTAGCCAATTCACCCAGACGGCCACCGCCGACCATTAGGTTGTCCCATTCTTCCTGTTCGAAGAAAGTAAACTTGGCCTTTTTGTCGCCCTCAGTCCGGGTGTTGATGTTCAGCGTCGTCACCACCGAAGTCCACGGGTTCACATCCGAAGGCAAAAGGGCAGGGCGCCCGGCCAGGATATTCACGATCGAGGATTTCCCTGCCTTGACCTGTCCCACAAGCGTGACGCTGGCGGTGAAGTTCTCCATCCGCGTTTTCAGCGTCGCAAGACGCGCCGAGGAGCGCGCATCCGCCACTTCTGTCAGCTGGTCGATCTGCGTGGTCAAAGCCGTCATGGCCGAGGTCATCGGCGTCAGAGCTTCGTTGCCAACGGACAAAAGGTGATCGTTACGCGCCATGGTTAACCTCCGGTTCCTGTAGCGGCGATGGGGTGGTCAATCTGGTCGTGCTGCACGCTGGTCAGCGTGTCGATCCGCGCGATCAGGTTCAGTGCATTGCCCAGAATGGCAGCCTCGGCCGAGGGCGAAATCTTTTCATAAGCACCGGAATCGGCCAGCACTTCGATCGAGCTGAAACTGTCACTGTTTTCCAAACAGGCCAGACGACGGCCCGTGGGGAAACCTGCGGCTTTGGTTTCGGGCAGCGGCATGCGGGAATTTGCCAACAGATAATGGCCCCCCGAATGTGTGCGCAACGAAATGCCAAAACCCGTATTCGGATGATCCCGGTTCAGGGATTTCAGTTCGCCCAGAAAACTTTCCCGTGCAAGGCCAACGGCGTCTTGCTCGGTCACAGCGGAATTCATCATGTTGGTCACGTTTTCGACCCTTTTTCTGGAGTTGAGCAAAAGCTCTTCAACAACGCCCGGAGGCAAAAAGACTCATCTGGTCCCAGCGCCCATCAACCATCTGCAAGGGGGTCTTAATTTGACGCGAATAAGATTTTTTGGCGTTTGAAATGTGGCGCAAATATGTTTCTTGTTTATATACAATATCTTAGCGATAATTTTTGTGCGACCGCAGGCGACAATAATGCACTCAACCACCAAGCTGTCCACGCGAGCAAGCGGCGAACGCTGCCGGCCCGTGATTACGACGTGATCCGACCAGCCGAATTTATTGACCTGAGTCGAAATTTCCCTCTCGCACTTGGGTTCAAGCTTTGCTATTTGGCCCTCAGTCTGGCACGAGATGCCACGATGCGGGTGTGGCGAAATTGGTAGACGCACCAGATTTAGGTTCTGGCGCCGCAAGGCGTGGGGGTTCAAGTCCCTCCACCCGCACCATTTCTTTCTAAAGTTTTTGTTGGAATGGAACCGGTTTCCGCGCTCCAAAGATTGGGACGACGGTTCGCTCGATGAGGCTTAGGTAAAGCCAAATCGACCGATCAAAGGATTTCGATCCGGCCCTTCATATGAGGATGAAACTCGCAAAAATAGGACTGTTCCATCCCTTCCGTAACCTGAATTTCACTGCTTGAGTCTTTTTCAAGCTCAAACGTGTCCCAACTGCGATCAACTGCGGTCGCTGTATGGGGTGCGATATCCAGATTGACCCACTTGATCCTATCCCCCGGACGAACCTGTATTTGATCGGGCTCGAACTTGAAGCGACGGATTTGGATTTCATGCGTCATTGGGGCATTCTCTGCACTTCCCCGCGATACCAAAGCGGCTGCCGAAGCAGCCGCTCCGATCACGACGAATCGACGTGACACAGGTTTGGACATCAGTTCAGAGACTCGACCATCATTTCCGCATGACCTTCATGCGCCTTGAAAATCTCAAGGCCCTGCTCGAACAGCGCCTTAACCTCGGCATTATCGATATTGGGGATCATGGTGTTCTCAACCAGCTCGTTGACGGCCTGATGATACGCCAGTTCATTGGCCGCATAGGCCTTGTCGAACTCGGCACCACGCAGCTGCGACAGATTGTTGATGATCTCTTCCGCGTTGGAATTCAATGTCTGGCTGAATGCATTGTCCTGCGCCGATGCACCCAACTTGTCCAGCAGTCCCAGCGCCGCTGCGTTAACGGCGGTATGATCCCGGATCATCGTATTGGCAAACTCGTGGATGTCGGGATTTTCCGACAGCGCCAAGGCCAGATGCGCATAGCGAATGTCAATGTTGTCAGCAGTATAGGCGATATGCGCGTATTCCAGGTCGCTCATATCAGCAACGTCCTGCGCCGAAGCAGCGGTTACGACAGCCAGCGAAATGGCGAAAGTGGCGAGGAATCTTTTCATGACGGATCTCCGTTGGATTGGACTGATGCGCCCAGTATCCCCAACGATGATCAAGACCACATACTCAGCCGTTCAAAATCCAGCACAGATCGTTCAGATTTCGGAACGTGCGCGCAAATGTGAACCAGGATTGGCAAGTCAGACCGTCCAAACCCACAGAAAAGGGACTAAAACGCGCGGCGCTGTTTGGGATCAGGCAGCGCCGCGCGAGGCAAGCAGATCAAGCGGCTGCAATCTGCTTTGCTTTTTCGACCATGACTTCGGCCTGCCGGATCGAAGCATGGTCAATCAGGCGACCATCCAGCGATACGGCCCCTTTGCCGGCAGTCTCGGCCTCGGCCATGGCGACCAGAATGCGCTGTGCTTTGGTGACTTCAGCATCGCTGGGCGACATGACTTCGTTGGCCAGCGCGATCTGGCTGGGGTGGATGGCCCATTTACCCTCGCAGCCCAGAACGGCTGCGCGTTTGGCAGCCGCCTTATAGCCTTCGGGGTCCTGGAAATCGCCGAACGGGCCGTCAATCGGGCGCAGGCCGTTGGCGCGCGCAGCCACGACCATACGCGCCAGCGCATAGTGCCACATGTCGCCCCAATGGGTTGCGCGGGATGCGTCACCATCGGGATCGGTCAGTACGGAATAGTCCGGGTTCACGCCACCAATGATCGTGGTGCGCGCGCGGGTCGAGGCCGCATAGTCAGCCACACCGAAATGAAGGCTTTCGTTGCGTTTCGAGGCGGCCGCGATCTCGCTGACGTTCTGCATGCCCAACGCGGTCTCGATAATGTGCTCGAACCCGATGCGTTTCTTGTACCCCATCGCGTCTTCGATCTGAGTGACCATCATGTCGACCGCATAAACATCTGCTGCGGTGCCGACCTTGGGGATCATGATCAGGTCCAGACGTTCACCCGCCTGTTCGACCACATCGACCACGTCGCGGTACATATAGTGGGTATCCAGACCATTGATCCGCACGGACATGGTCTTGTTGCCCCAGTCGATGTCATTCAAAGCCTGAATGATGTTCTTGCGGGCCTGTTCCTTTTCGTCGGGCGCGACCGCGTCTTCCAGATCAAGGAAAATCACATCGACATCCGACTGGGCCGCTTTTTCGAACATACTGGGCTGGCTGCCCGGCACGGCGAGTTCGCTGCGGTTCAGGCGCGCGGGTGCCTGTTCGATGGCATAAAAGCTCATGGGTTTGGTCCTTTGAAAGAAGTGTGCGTTAGATCACGCGGTCTCGGGGTGAGCGGCCTGCGAAGAAGTCGCCCAGATTGTCCAACACGCGAAAGCCCATGGCCTCGCGCGATTCACGGGTGGCGCTGCCCAGATGCGGCAGCATCACCAGATTGTCGCATTGCAGCAGGTCCGGGCTAATGCGCGGCTCGCCATCGAACACATCCAGCGCGGCCCCGCCGATGGTTTCGAACATCAGCGACTGCACCAGAGCATGCTCGTCTACCACCTCACCGCGCGCAGTGTTGATCAGGAAGGCATCAGGCTTCATCAGGTCCAGCCTGCGCCCGTTGATCAGGTGACGGTTCGCGGCCCCACCGGGGCAGTGCAGCGAGACGAAGTCGCATTGCGGCAGCAAATCGTCCACCGTGTCGACCTGCGTGGCGTTGAATTGCTTCAGTACGTCGGGCGAGACCGTGCTGCGGTTTTGTACCAGAATGTTCATACCGAACCCGTGATGCGCCCGGCGGGCCATTTCCTGACCGATGCGGCCAAAACCGATAATGCCCAACGTCTTGCCGCTGACCTTGGTGCCCACAAGATGGGTCGGGCGCCAGCCGGTCCAGCCACCAGCGCGCAGCTCGCGCTCACCTTCACCCGCGCGACGGGCGGCCATCAGCAACAGCGTCATGGCCAGATCGGCGGTGCATTCGGACAGGACGTCCGGCGTGTTGGTCACGGTCATGCCCAGATCACGGGCGGCCGGTTCGTTGATATGACTGTAGCCAACGCCATAATTGGCGAGGATTTTGGTTTGCGCGGCGGGCACGTCCAGCGCCTCGGCGCTGAGCGTATCGGTCACAGTGGGCAGAACCGCGTCGTATTTTTTCAGCGCGTCGCGGATCTCGGCCGGGGACATCGGAATGTCCCCGGTATTCAGCACGGTGTTATAGCTTTCGGCCAGTTGCGCCTCGACGGCGGCAGGCCAGCGACGGGTGACAAGGACCGAAGGTTTGACCATCACGCAGCCTTTCCCATGACACGAGCGATGGTTTCGCCGATCACCGCCGGGTTTTCGGCCACGGTCACGCCCGCCGCCGACAGGATTTCCACCTTCTCGCTGGCGCTTTCGCCAAAGGCCGAGATGATTGCACCTGCATGGCCCATCGTCCGGCCCTTGGGCGCGGTCAGACCCGCGACATAGGCCACAACGGGCTTGGTGATGTGATCGCGGATATATTCCGCCGCTTCGGCTTCCTGAGGGCCGCCGATCTCGCCGATCATAGCAATAACCTCAGTGTCTTCATCCTGTTCGAAACGCTCAAGAATATCGCGGAAGGACGAGCCGTTGATCGGGTCGCCGCCGATGCCGACGCTGGTCGAAACACCGATGCCGCGCTCTTTCAACTGCGCTGCGGCTTCATAGCCCAACGTGCCCGAGCGTCCGATGATGCCCACATTGCCAGGCAGGTAGATATGGCCCGGCATGATCCCCAACAGCGCCTTACCGGGGCTGATGGTTCCAGCGCAGTTCGGGCCGGTCAGCACCATGCGTTTGTCCTTGGGATAGCGGTACATGTAGCGTTTGACGCGGATCATATCCTGCGCCGGGATACCGTCGGTGATGCAGACGCAATAACGGATACCGGCATCTGCGGCCTCCATGATCGAATCCGCCGCAAACGGGGGCGGCACGAAGACAAGGCTGGCATCGGCGCCGGTGGCCTCGACCGCTTGTTTGACGGTGTCAAAGACAGGCACACCTTCAACGGTTTCGCCACCCTTACCCGGGACAACGCCACCGACGACATTGGTGCCGTACTGCACCATATCCTTAGTGTGTAGGCGTGCCATGCGTCCGGTGATGCCCTGAACGATCACGCGGCTATCACGGTCCAGTAGAATGCTCATTGCACGGCCCTCATCTTGGTGTTTTGGGTCAAATCGTTGCGCCATGCGCCTACGGCGCGCTCGGCGGCTTCCATCAGTGTCGTCGCGCGGATGATCGGCAGGCCCGACTTGGCCAGGATTTTCTGACCTTCTTCAACATTCGTGCCCGCAAGGCGCACGATAACTGGCAGGTCAATCTCAAGCTCGCGCAGCGCCTGCACGACACCTTCGGCCACCCAGTCGCACCGGTTGATACCGGCGAAAATATTGACCAGAACCGCCTGAACATTGTCATCTGACAGAACCAGCCGGAAGGCCTTGGCCACCCGCTCGGGCGAGGCACCTCCACCGATATCCAGAAAGTTCGCAGGCTCGCCACCGGCCAACTTGATCGTGTCCATCGTGGCCATAGCCAGACCGGCGCCGTTCACGATGCAGCCGATATTGCCATCCAGCCCGACATAAGACAGGCCCCGATCCGCCGCGCGGCTTTCGCGCGGGTCTTCCTGACTTTTATCGCGCAGTTCAGCGATCTGAGGGCGACGGAACAGAGCGTTGTCGTCAAAGCTCATCTTCGCGTCCAGTGCCAACACACGGTCGTCGCCAGTGATGACCAGCGGGTTGATCTCGACCATAGTTGCGTCCAGCTCGCTGAAAGCGGCATAGCAACCCTGCAAGGTGCGGACCATGTGTTGGGTCAGCTTCGGCTCAAGCCCCAATTTAAACGCGATCTCGCGGGCCTGGAATTCCTGCAGGCCCACCGCCGGTTCAACGATCGAGCGCACGATGCTGTCGGGACGCTCGGCTGAAATTTCCTCGATCTCCATCCCGCCTTCAGACGAGGCAACAATCATCACCCGCTGGCTGGACCGATCCAGCACAAAACCCAGATAGATCTCACGATCAATCGGCACCGCGGATTCCACATAGACGCGGTAGATGCCTTTGCCTTCGGGCCCGGTCTGATGCGTGACCAGCTTGCGGCCGAACATGTCGTCACAGGCCGCATGGATTTCGCTTTCCGAGCTGCACAGCTTGACGCCACCGGCCTTGCCACGCCCACCGGCATGGACCTGCGCCTTGACGATCCACTTGTCACCGCCCAGTTCGCGCGCGCGATAAGCGGCCTGTTCGGGGCTGTAGGCCAAGGCCCCCGAAGGGGTCTCGACACCAAATTTCGACAGCAATTCTTTCGCTTGATATTCATGGATATCCATCTGCATTCCTCCCGTTCATGCAGCGCGGTCAGGCCGCGATCGACGTGCCGTAGCGGCTTTCCAGCAGGGCCTCGACCGCCTCAAGATCAACGGAGCCGCCCATGTCCTGCACCGCTTGGCCGAACAGGCGCACGATGTGGCTGATGGCCTGGTGGTTCAGCTGGTTCAGGATGCCAATCCGGACCTGAACAGGCGCGCTGAGCGTCGGCCAGATACCAAATCCCTGTGCCCGACAATTCTGCACCAGCTCCATCTCACGACCGGCCAGTTCCGGCGGCAGGTTCAACACCACAAGGCTGGGCATATCCGACGTCACCTGGCATCCCATCGCAGTCACGGCATCGCGCAGCACGGCTTCGTGCGTTTTGTAGGATTGGGCACGTTTGGCCAACCCCTCGATCAGGGTCAGGCGCAGGGATTCATGGAAGGCGGCCACGGCATAGCCCGAATGGGTGCGGTGGTAAGCGCCTTTCTCGACATCTTGTCCATCGACGATGCCCCAGTGGCGTGCCTCGAAGATCGGGTTGTGAACGTAGGAATAAGCGCCCGACGTCTTCAATACCTCGATATAAGCGTCGGTAAAGCTGACTGGTGCATAGGTCAGCGGCAGGCAGCACAGGCCTTTTTGCGGACACGACGCCCATCCTGCGACGCCAGGGAAATCGTCAATGCGGAAATCCGACACACCGAGAGACGACACAGCGTCGATCAGGCCCATCGCGCCATGACGTTCGCACGCGTCCGAAAAGCCCTGAATATCGTTCACACGGCCCGAACCGGTTTCCCAGTGCGCCATGAAGGCCCATTTCGGTTTATGCTGCGCCAAAACCTCGTCGACCATCTCGCCGGTGACGGGTTGGCCATGGGGCACCTCAATCACGGTGACGCTGGCAGCTTGCGGGTCCAGCGGGTTTGCTGCGTGCTCGGTCGGGGTGGCGGCTTTGATCCGCAGGGTCAGCGCATCGATGCCCGAGAAGGTGCCGTTGGTAAAGGCGACAACCTTGTCACCCGGCATCACGGCCGAGAACATGGTGTCCAGCCCGCTCCAACCGGTTCCGGCGACAGCGAAAGTATAGGTGTTCTCAGTCCCCCAGATCTGACGCAGCATGTGCTTGCATTCGATCATACCGCGCAGAACGTCGCCCTGCATATGGTCGGCAACACCGGCACTGGCGAATGCCTGCAAAACACGGGCATCCGTATTGCCGGGGCCAGGACCCGCAGCAAGTGTTTCAGGGATTTCGAGGGTAGGGTAGATTTGAAATGTCACGTTCGATCCTCCAAAACGACCGGGGTTGGGGGCGCCCGGCCAGACGTGTTGAGGGTGAGGAAAATCGAATCTTGCCTCGTCACGCAACGTAACTTACTACTGCCTTTGGATATCTGTTGGGGTGGGAAAGAAACTACCCATTCTGGTAAATATGCCGTTGTATACGGATTTTGATCCTACCCATACGGGTAGTATTTGTAATTTTTCGGGGAAAATCAATGTCCGATGCCGCCTCACGCCCCATTGATGTCATGCTGGCCAACAACAACCCGCTGGTTCTGTCGGCCATGTCTGAAATATTCGAGCGTGACCCCCGATTCTCTCTGGTCGCTACGTCAGCAACGGCCGAAGGGTTTCTGGGTGCCATCATGCGGGTGCCGGTCAAAATCTGCGTGATCTCGTGGAATTTGCCCGTTCTTGGTGCTGCAAAGCTGATCGAGGTCCTGCGCGAACAAGAGAACCCGCCGCGTTTTGTCGTCTATGGCGATGACGGCGGAGAAATCCCCCGATTGGCGATGCAGGCGGGGGCGGCCGGGTTCGCCTCGCGCTCGGTCGAGGTCGAGGGGCTGCTGGAAACCTGCATCGAAGTTGCGCGCGGCAAGATGGTGTTCCCATTTATCGACGTGCGCAAAATGCAAAGGGACCCGCTGCAAAGCCTGTCGCGCAAGGAAATTGTAATCCTTGAAGCCTTGGCCAAAGGCTTATCCAACCGTGATCTATCGAAAGAGCTGCAAATTTCGGCCAACACGGTGAAGTTTCACCTGTCCAACATCTACGAAAAGCTCTCGGTCAAGAACCGGGCCCAGGCAATTGCGTTCTACTATTCGTCCAAGACGGCGTCGGACTAGCTCTGCTCTTTTACCGGTTCGATCTGGGTGAAAATGGCTGTGCAAATCTGATCCATCTCAAGCGCAAAGAAGTTTTTCGCGGCCGCTTCGTTGGGATGGTAGGGATCCTTGACCAGCCCTTTCTTGTTCAGCCGGAAATACTCTTTGTTGCCCTGATTGGCCGCAACGGTTTCCGGCGTCGCCCCCGGCACGAAAGAACAGCGCAGGCCAGAGGTTTCAAACGCCTTCATAAGGTTTTCCTGCGCGCGCAGACGCAGGTCCACGATCTTTTTCTTATAGGCCGGTGCCGTCGTCATGAAGATACAGGGCAAATCCGGCGGCAGCTGGCTTTTCAGGCGCTGCACATCGCGGATCGCGGCCTCGGGGCTGTTGGCCCAACGTTTGGCCGAATTGCCCAGAAATGACATCAGTATCAGCTTTGGGTCATAGTAATCTTCGCGCAGCATCTGCTCCAAAGGCGAGGTCCCCGGCGCGCAGAACTGATATTCACGCCCTTGCCCGATCTGGACAAATTTCTTGTCGGAATTGTTGACAAAACCATAGGCACCCGCGTTCACCCGCCATTTCGGATCGACCTTGCAGATCGTGTCCTTTCCGGCCCCCGATCGCGCCGTCCACGCGCTGATCGAGCTGGAACGAACACCAATGACACCCACGCGCATCTTCCCCAAACGTTTCAGATGGCTTTTTTGCTGGGCGTTTGGTTTGCAATGGCTTTTTATGTCGCTGAAAAACTCCAGAAATGCCGGGCCTGACCCGAAAGATATCTGGCTGTCACCGATAATCAAAATCTCGGGCGAGTCGAAAGGTTCCGCCTGCGCTGCAGGCACCATCATCAACGCGCCTATGACAAGGCTCAGTGCTTTTGTCAGAAACTGCATGTTTCCCCCTTTATGCGGTCTCTTTATTCAAGGGCCGAGAATATGGCGTCGCAAAACTCGGTCGTGTTGATCTTTAAAAATTGGCGAATGGCGGCGTTGCTGGGATGATGCGGGTCTTTGACGCGACCGGCATCGTTGCGGCGAAAAAACTTGGGCTTCCCTTCGATTGCCGCACGTGTTTTCGCGTTGAACCCCTCAACCGCAATACACTGCGCATCGGCGCGGTCGAACGCGCGGGCGATGGCGGTTTGCGCTTTCATCCGCTTGTCATTGGTCTTTTTCAGGTAAACCGGTGCGCTGGAGATATAGATACATGCCGTATCTTCAGGCACCTGTGCTAAAGTCCGCCGCACGTCCTCTTCGGCCGCGTCGGGTGAGTTTGCCCATCTGTCCGCAGAATTGCCCAGAAAGGTTAGGATCAGCAGGTCAGGGTCATAGTAGCCATCTGCAAACATCGACTCGAAGGCGGTCTGTTTCGGCTTGCAGAACTGATAGGACTTGCCTTTGCCGATCTGGATGAACACCCGGTCCGGGTTGCCGTCGATGCCGTAGGCGCCTGCATTCACGCCGTATTTCTTGTCAACGTCACAAATGGCACCGCGCGTCGGCCCGCTGGTCGAGGTCCATGATTGAAGCGATGTCGACCGCACCCCGATGGCCGCCGTCTGGCGCGTGCCCAGCTTTTCCAGCAGTTTGGTGCGCTTTTGCGTCATCTCGCAGCGGTTCGGCAATTCCGCAAAGAACCGAACATATTCCTTGCCCGCCCCGAACGAGATCTGGCTATCCCCAAGCACCAGAATATCTGGCTGTGCCGAGGCCGAGTGGCCGCCCAACATCAGCACCGAAACCAGCGCTGCGTTTAGAAATGAAACTATCTTTGTCGTCACGCAGTCACCTTGATCGTGCGGTCAAATTTCAACCCGTTTTCTTACTGATCGGTAAAAGATGGCGTATTGGGCAATGAAATACCAATCAACACCAGGTTACAAAAAGGGTTCGTTGCGCTGTTGCATCGGTGAGCACGACGGAGTCGATCTCACATCGTCAGGTGATCCGTTGAAAGATTGGGCAGTTCGGCCAACAAACCCGAAACACGTTGATGGCATAGCGCAAGCGGGCCGTCTGGACATAGTGAGATATGGGCCCAGCTTGACCCTCGCAGCGCAATTTTGCGCCAATGGTGCAGAAGCAGAAGGCGTATCGTGGCTTGGGGCAGGGCGGGCAGGGTCAGAAAATCCATGCGTCCCGCCAGATCATGAAGACGCTGCACATGCGTTATGGTCTGCGGTGCAACAATCTTGCCGGCGAACCACATGGGCACGGGCTCGGGTTCAAACCGCAGCCGTGTCTGATCGCTGCGCGTAGCCTCGGATACCGGCACCAGAAACAATGCCCGGTCCAGACGGATCATCGCGCCGGTCGGCTCACAATCCTGTCGAGTCAAAGCCACACACCAACCATCGGGAAATTTAACATCCTGACGGTACACGTCCTCATAGACCGCGCGGGTTTCGGCCATACCATGGCCGGACAGGCTATAGGTCACTTCGCGGCCGATTTTGGTGGATACGATCCAGCCGTCCTTGCGCAGCCTGTGCAGGGCAACGCGCATGGCTTCGGTCTTAATCCCGACCCGGCCCAGAATTGCACCCAGCTGCTTGCCGGTGACGGGCTGACCATTCAGGTCACCAAACAGCGTCACGATCAGGGACCAGGTCTTGATCGGCTCCAGCGCGCTAAGGTCTTCAATCAATGTCTCGGCAGGAGTCAAATGTAGGTCTTTCCAAGGGGGTACACTCTGTTGCGCCCCTTTAAGTACCATGCCGACGGGTCACGTGGCTACGCTTATCCCGCAGGATCAGGCTGCGCATAGGCGTTCATAGTCAGCAACTCGTATTCGGCGGTCAGCTCGTCCTCTTGGTTGCGGATCGAGACATGCCAGCGCACCTCACCATAGTCCTGGTTGCGCGGGGTCTTTTGCATGACCGTCAGGTGCACGCGGATACTATCGCCCGCCTGCACCGGTTTCAGGAACCGCAGATTGTCGAGGCCGGTATTGGCCAGTACCGGGCCTTCGTCCGGCTGTACAAACAGCCCCGCCGCAAAACTCAGCAGCAGGTATCCGTGGGCAACCCGCCCCGGAAAGAACGGATTTCGACTTGCCGCTACCTCGTCCATATGCGCGTAGAACGTGTCGCCCGTGAAATGGGCGAAGGTTTCAATATCATCCAGCGATATCTCGCGCGGGTCCGTCACCAGCGTCTCACCGACCTCCAATTCGTGGAACGTCCGGATGAAGGGATGGGCGCGGTCCGTGGCCTCAGTCGCCCCCGGCACCCATCTCTTGCCGATCCGCGTCAACAGGTCCGGGCTGCCTTGTACGGCAGTTCGCTGCATATAGTGCATTACACCGCGTATGCCGCCCAGCTCTTCGCCGCCGCCTGCGCGACCAGGGCCGCCATGAACCATGTGGGGCAGGGGGGACCCATGGCCGGTGCTTTCTTTCATCGAGTCGCGGTTGTTGAGGTAGAGCCGCCCATGAAACGCCCCGACACCAATTACAAACTGGCGCGCGACCTCGGGGTCATGTGTGATGACCGAAGCCACAAGGCTGCCCTCGCCCTTGTTGGCAAGTTCAATCGCGTGATCCAAATCCCGATAGGGCATCACTGTAGAAACAGGACCAAAGGCCTCGACCGCGTGCAGAGTTTGGGCCGCATCCGGTGTATTACAGCGGAACAGCATCGGCGGGACAAATGCCCCTTTGTCCGCGTCGGCGCCGTGGACAGTAAAATCATCGGGGTTGCCGAAAATACGCTCGGCCTCTTGCCCGATCAGAGCCGCCTTTTCCAACACATCACGGCGTTGCGCTTGTGAAACCAGCGCTCCCATCTGAGTCTTCTCATCCGCCGGATTCCCGATCACGACCGAGCTCAACCGATCCCGCAGGGCATCTGACACCGCGTCGATATGCGCCTCAGGCACCATGATGCGGCGGATGGCGGTGCATTTCTGCCCGGCTTTCGCGGTCATCTCACGCTGGACCTCCTTGATGAACAGGTCAAACTCGGGCGTTCCGGGCCCTGCATCCGGACCAAGGATTGACGCGTTCAGGCTGTCCTGCTCGGCCACAAAGCGGGTGGCGTTGTCCAGAATGCAGGGCGCATTGCGCAGCTTGCGGGCCGTCGCCGCCGAGCCGGTGAAGCTGACGACATCCTGCCCGCCCAGATGATCCAGCATCGGGCCCAAATTGCCGCTGACCAGCTGCACGGCCCCTTCGGGCAGCAAACCACTGTCCAGCATGATCCGAACGCAGAGTTCGGTCACATAGCAGGTCGCAGTGGCCGGTTTCACAATCGCGGGCATACCGGCCAGCAGGGTCGGAGCCAGCTTTTCCAGCATCCCCCAGACCGGGAAGTTGAACGCGTTGATGTGAACCGCCACTCCGGTCAGCGAGGTGCAGACATGCTGGCCCAAAAACGTGCCCTGCCGCGACAGACGTTCAACCGGGCCGTCCAGATAGATCGTGTCATTGGGCATCTCGCGCCGACCCTTGCTGGCGATGACCAAAACCGTGCCGATCCCGCCATCGACATCAATCATGTGATCCCTTTGAGTCGCCCCTGTCGCGAAAGAGGCGTCATAAAGCGCCTGTTTATGCTGACCCAGATGCAGCGCCAGCGCCTTGAGCATTCTGGCCCGGTCGTGAAAGCTCATCTTGCGCAGGGCAGGGCCGCCTTTGGTCTGCGCGTATTCCAGCATCGCGCCCACATCCAAGTGGCTGGTTCCGGCGCGCGCGATCAGCTCGCCGGTAACGGCCGAATGGATCTCGCGCGCGGTGCTGTCGCTGCCGATCCATTGCCCGCAAACATAGCTGTGCACGTCCTGAATATTCATCTGGCGATCCCCGTGATAAGGACCGGCAAGGCGTCACTGATTAATTGACCTACCGGTCGGTTTATGTAATGTTTAGATTTAGGACGGGCAAAGATCAAGGAGAATGTCGTGCCGGATAACGCGCCTGACAGACGCCCAAAGGTACCATCATGACCCCGAAAGAGCGCGCCGAACGTGCCGCGCAGGTCATGTGGGCCTCGGACAATGCCAGCCCCTGGGCAGGTATGCAGATTGATATGGTGGATGAGGGGCAGGCGCAGCTGTCCCTGACCGTCGCAGAACACCACGTCAACGGGCACGGGATTTGCCACGGTGGGCTGATCTTCATGCTGGCCGACAGCGCCTTTGCCTTTGCCTGCAACAGTCGCAATCAATCCACAGTCGCCCAACACAACACGATTTCTTATATCACGCCCGGCCGCTTGGGCGACCGACTGACGGCCCGCGCGCGCGAGGTCGCTCTGACCGGGCGCAGCGGCATTTACGACGTGACCGTCACCAACCAAAGCGACGCTGTGATCGCTGAATTCCGCGGATGCTCTCGGGCCGTGCGCGGACAGTTGTTCGAAGAATAGGGAGGCGCCCATGAAAGACCTGACACCGGCCCGAGACACGCTCGACCCGATCGAAATTGCTTCTTTAGATGAAATCCGAGCGCTTCAGTTGCAGCGGCTCAGATGGTCACTGAAACACGCCTATGACAATGTGCCCATGTATCGACAGCGGTTCGATGCAGCAGGGGTTCACCCGGATGATCTGACGGACCTGAGCGACCTGTCCAAATTCCCATTCACCTACAAAAATGACCTGCGCGACAATTATCCGTTTGGGCTTTTCGCCGTGCCGCAGGATCAGATCCTGCGCCTTCATGCCTCATCCGGGACCACCGGAAAGCCGACGGTGGTCGGGTATACGCGCACGGATATCGACAACTGGGCCCATCTGGTCGCCCGATCCATGCGCGCCAGCGGCACCAAACCCGGTGATACTGTGCAAGTCGCTTATGGCTATGGCCTGTTCACCGGCGGCTTGGGTGCACATTACGGTGCGGAAAAGCTGAACTGCACTGTCGTCCCGGTCTCGGGCGGTATGACCGAGCGGCAAGTGATGCTGATTCAAGACTTCCGCCCCAGCACGATCATGGTGACGCCGTCCTATATGCTCAACATCCTGGAACAATTCCACGCGGCGGGGATCGACCCGCGTGACACCTCTTTGGAGGTCGGCATTTTTGGCGCAGAGCCATGGACCAACGCAATGCGTGCCGAGGTCGAAGAGGCGTTCGACATGCATGCGGTCGATATCTACGGCCTGTCCGAGATCATGGGGCCGGGTGTGGCCAATGAATGTGTCGAAACCAAAGACGGGTTGCATATCTGGGAGGATCACTTCTTTCCCGAAATCATCGACCCCGAAACCGGAGAGGTTCTGCCGGATGGCGAAATGGGCGAATTGGTTTTCACCACCCTCACCAAAGAGGGCCTGCCCATGATCCGCTACCGGACCCGCGATCTGACACGGCTGTTGCCGGGCACAGCGCGGTCCATGCGGCGGATGGAGAAGATCACCGGGCGCTCGGACGACATGATCATTCTGCGCGGCGTGAATGTGTTTCCCACTCAGGTCGAGGAACTCGTTCTCGCGACCCCTGATCTGGCCCCCTATTTCCAGATCGAACTGACCCGCGACGGGCGCATGGACGCGATGACGGTGCATGTTGAGGCTGCGGCAAGCGAGGACGCCAGACAGGCCCTGTCCGGGGTATTGGCCAAAAAGATCAGGGACACAATCGGCGTCGGCGCGACCGTATCTGTCGGCACCCCTGGCAGTGTTGAACGCAGTCAGGGCAAAGCCCGCCGCGTGATCGACAACAGGCCCAAGGGCTAAGCCAGTGGCTCGCACTATCGCAAAAGACCACGACCAGAAACGTCAAAGCATCCTGTCGGTCGCCGCCAGCGTGTTCGCACGCGAAGGCATCGCGCGGGCTTCGATGAACCAAGTCGCAAAAGCGGCGGGGATTTCGAAGGCCAACATCTACCACTATTACGACGGCAAAGAGGCTTTGCTGTTCGACATTCTGAACACTTACCTCTCTGAATTGAATAGCCGCGTCTCTGCCCTTGATCTGGACGGCATACCTCCAGCTGATCGATTGCATCTGGTTCTGCGGGAATACCTGTTGGCTTATGAAGGCATGGATTTCGAACACAAAATCCAAAGCGAAGGCGTGTCGCTGCTGCCGCAAAACATGCAGAAGGTTCTGAAGGCCTACCAAAAAGACATGGTTGCGCAGATGAGCGCTATTCTCAACGCGATCAGTGACGGCAAGCTGGGAGAAAACCAGCAGCTTTTGCGCGAAGTGACAATGTCAGTCTTCGGAATGCTGAACTGGTACTATATGTGGCAACCCAAAGCCACGCGGGCCGATCGCGAAGGCTATGCCAGAACCATCGCGCGCCTAACCGTTGCCGGGTTGCCCGGAGTGCAGAACGCGGGCTAGTGCCCCGCCTCGTCATAGTCCCAGACCACCTTGTCGGACAGTGCAAAGCACTGACAAGTCAGAACGAACCCTGCCTCAACCTCATAGTCTTCCAGCGCATGGTTGGCGACCATCTCGACCTCGCCCTCCAACACTTTCGCCTTGCAGGTCGAGCACACGCCCGCCTTGCAGGCATGGGGCGCATCCAGGTTTTCAGCCAGCGCGGCCTCGAGCAGGCTGGTATCCTTGGGAATGGTGAACTGCCGCGTTTCGCCGCCCAATGTGACGCGCCCCTTGATGCCATTCTCAGCCACCGACCGCGAGACAGCGCGGGTTCTGGCACGTCCCGGTTGGGATGAAGCAAACAGCTCGAACCGGATCTGATCCTTTGTCAGGCCGTGATCTTGCAACGACTGCGAAATCGCCAGCATCATCGGTTCTGGCCCACAAATATAGGCCAGAGAGACCGAGTTGATGTCGATCCAGTGCTGGAACAGGGCCGCGCATTTTTCGGCATCGACGCGGCCTTTGAACAGGTCAATCTCCTGACTGTCATCTTCCAGGATATGCACGATGTTCAACCGGTGCAGAAAGCGGTTCTTGAGGTCCTCCAACTCTTCCCGGAACATGATCGTATTGGGGGTACGGTTTGCGTAAACCAGTGTGAACCGGGCCGACGGGTCCTCGGTCAATGCGGTTTTCAGGATCGAAAGCACCGGCGTGATGCCAGAGCCCCCGGCGAAGCCCAGGTAGTGCGGCGCATCGGCATTGGCGGCCGCATGGAAATTGCCCATCGGCGGCATGGCGTTCATGACGTCGCCCACTTGCAGCTCGGTATTAGCCCAGGTGGAAAAGGCACCGCCATCCACGCTTTTGATGCCAACCTGCAAGATACCTTCATGCGGGGCGGCGCAGATCGAATAGGACCGGCGCAACTCATCTCCATCGAAATCCCGTTTGAAGGTGAGATACTGGCCCGGCGCAAACGCAAAATGCTCGGGGTTTTCGGGTTTCAAGGTCACGACCACCGCGTCGCGGATGGTTTTGTGGATGTCCGTTACTTTAAGGGGATGAAACATAGCCATAACGGGACCTCAGATACATTTGAAATAGTCAAAGGGTTCAAGACAATCCATGCAGCGCCACTGGGCCTTGCAAGGGGTCGAGCCGAACTGGCTGATCTTTTCGACCTGCTTTGATTTGCAATGCGGGCACCGTTCAGGGCCACCTGCGGGTTGCGGCGGGGCGATGCCGAACTCCTCAAGCCGGGCGCGGCCTTTGGCGGACAGCCAGTCAGTTGTCCATGCCGGGGCTATACGGGTCTGGATGTCCAGATTGTCGATGCCGTTGCGCGACAATTCGGCTTCTATGTCCAACGCAATCACCGCCATGGCGGGACACCCGGAATAGGTCGGCGTGATCGTCACAGTCACACTGTCATTCCTGACGTCCACCCCCCGGATCACGCCCAGATCAACGACCGAGATCACCGGAATCTCGGGGTCAGGCACGTTTTCAAGCCAATCCCAGACCTCCGCTTCGGTGACAGCCATCGTACCTACCACGTGGCCCCCGGATAGGAGCGCTGCAAGGTTTGCATCACCGCCAGCATATGGCCCAGGTGTTCTGTATGGCGGAACCCTGTACGCCCGCCTTTCTGCGCATAGTCGCTGTCAGGCAGGGTCAGACAGGCCTCTGCCGCAACAGCTTCAACGGTCTCCAACCACGGCGCGCGCAGCTCCGAGGGCAGGGGGGCAACGCCCGTATCGGCCATCGCCTGATCGGTTGCGTCATCAACAAACATCTCGCCGCTATAGGGCCACAGGAACATCAACGCCTCAACCATGCGCGCGTTGCTCTCCTCGGTTCCATCACCCAAAGCGATCACGGTCTGGGACGACCGTTCCAAATGATAAAGCGCCTCTTTCACGCATTTCGCCGCGATCTCGGCAATGCGGGTATCGCCGGAGTCTTGCAAGCGCGTCAGCCAAGGCACCTGAAACGCATCGAACAGGAATTGACGCATCTGGGTTCGGCCAAAGTCACCATTCGGGACCTCAAGCATCAACAGGTTGCGAAAATCGTAGACGTCGCGCAGATAGGCCAGATCATCGGCCGAACGACCGGTCCCTTCGACCTCGCCCGCATAGCCCAGCCACATCTGCGTCTGACCGATCAGGTCCAGCGCCATATTGGCCAGCGCTATATCTTCTTCCAGAATTGGCGCGACCCCGCACCATTCCGACGTGCGATGCCCCAGCACAAGGGCATTGTCCCCTTGCCTGAGCAGAAATTCGAACAGGGGGTTTTCCACGGCCATCACATTTTCCCAACTTCTTCCGGGATATCATAGAACGTTGGATGACGATAAACCTTGTCCCGCGCCGGATCGAACAGAGGCCCCTTATCCGAGGGGCTGGAGGCGGTGATCTTCGCGGCCTCGACCACCCAGATACTGACGCCCTCGTTCCGACGGGTATAGACATCACGCGCATTGCGGATCGCGTGTTCCGCATCGGCTGCGTGCAATGAGCCGACATGCCGGTGGCTCATACCGTGCTGGCCGCGAATAAAGACTTCCCACAGGGGCCATTCGTTTTCATGTGTCATTGCTTACTCCGCCGCTTGCGCGCGTTTTTGGGATTTGCGGGCATGGGCCAGCATGGCCTCTCGCACCCACGCGCCATCGTCCCAGGCCTTCCGCCGGGCGTTCAGACGCTCGACATTGCACGGGCCATTGCCCGAGATCACTTCGAAGAATTCGGACCAGTCGGGTTCGCTGAATTCATAGTGTCCGGTCTCATCGTTCCATCGCAGGTTCTCGTCGGGGATGGTCAGGCCAAGGAACTCGGCCTGCGGGACGGTTTCGTCCACGAATTTCTGCCGTAGCTCATCATTGGTGTTGATCTTGATTTTCCACGCCATCGACTGCGCCGAATGCACACTTTCCTTGTCGGACGGCCCAAACATCATCAGCGCGGGGTACCAGAACCGGTTCAGCGCATCCTGCGCCATGCGCTTTTGATCAGCTGTGCCCTCTTTCGCCATCTTGATCATGATGTGGTAGCCTTGGCGCTGGTGAAAGCTTTCTTCCTTGCAGATACGCACCATCGCCCGCGCGTAAGGACCAAAAGAGGTGCGCTGCAACGGCACCTGATTCATGATCGCAGCCCCATCAACCAGCCAACCAACCGCGCCCATATCGGCCCATGTGAGGGTGGGGTAGTTGAAGATGGACGAATACTTCATCCGCTCGGAGTGCAACATCTCGACCAGCTCATCCCGGCTGACCCCCAGCGTTTCGGCCGCGCAATAAAGATACAGCCCATGCCCCGCCTCGTCCTGCACCTTGGCCAGCAGATTGGCTTTGCGTTCTAGTGTCGGGGCGCGGGTGATCCAATTGCCTTCGGGCAGTTGCCCGACAATCTCGGAATGGGCGTGTTGGCCGATCTGGCGGATCAACGTCTTGCGATAGGCATCGGGCATGTAATCCTTGGGCTCGATCTTTTCGCCGCGATCAATGCGGTCTTGAAAGGCCTGATCCTCGGGGCTCATCTCCTTGCGGTCCTGAACACCTTTTCCGGTCGACTGTACCATCTGCGCGTACATGGCTGCGTCCTCCTTACACACCCTAGGGTGACTGATTCAGTCGTCCCACCCTCTATTATGTTACATTTTTTCCAATATTCAATATTTTTGTAACATATTTTCACCAGCAAAAAACCGAACGTGAAATCAAAGCTTTCGGTAGATCAGATCATTCGAACCTGCTTCCGGCTCTTCCTGCAAGATGGCCGAGACCTGCGCATGCAAGGGCGACTTGCGACACACCGGATCAGTCGCAGCCGCATCCCCGGCCAAGGCCAAGGCCTGACAGCGGCAGCCGCCAAAGTCGATCTCTTTCCGCTCGCAACTCTGGCAGGGTTCCGGCAACCAATCCGTCCCGCGATAGGCGTTGAAGGCCGGACTGTTTTGCCAGATTTCCGCCAGCGTTTTATTTTGGACGTTGTCAAACTGCAGATTTTTGATGGTTTGCGCGGCGTGGCAGGGTAGAACAGTGCCATCTGGCGTCACGTTCAACCCGGTCGAGCCCCAGCCGCCCATGCAGGCCTTTGGAAAATCCGCATAGTAGTCTGGCGGAACAAAATCGAACGCCAGAACGCCTTGCAGACGCTGCGCGGCTTTGGCGACCGTGTCCTTCACGGCCAGAGTCTGCTCACGTGTCGGCAACAGTGCGGCACGATTTTTCAAAGCCCATCCATGGAATTGGACACAGGCAACCTCAAGCCTGCGTGTTCCCAATTCGACGGCCATTTCAATCGTGCGGTCCAGATCATCCAGATTTTGCCGATGCATCACGGCATTCAGGGTCAAGGGAATGCCCCGATCCCGGATCTCGCGCGCAACGATCATCTTACGGTCAAACCCGCCGCGATACCCACCGATATGATCAGCCAAAGCGGCATTCGTCCCTTGCAGCGACAGTTGGACATGATCCAGCCCGACCTCTTCCAGCCGGTCCAGCCTTTTGGGGGTCAGCCCGATGCCCGAGGTGATCAGATTGGTGTAAAGCCCAATTTGTGATGCGTATTCTGTCAGTTCTTCCAGATCTCTCCGGGATGCGGGCTCCCCCCCGGAGAGATGCAGCTGCAAAACACCCAGCGCGCGGGCCTGTTTGAACACGTCTTTCCAAGTCTCAGTGTCCAGCTCGGTCTCTTTGCGTTCAAGTTCCACCGGATTGCTGCAATAGGGGCAGCTCAGCGGACAGCGATGCGTCAGCTCGGCCAGCATTGCGATGGGGGCAGGGGCACTCATTCCCGCACCATCAGATAGACGCGGCTGCGCAAGGTCTGCAAAAAGCGCTGAACATCCGTTTCAATCTGCTCGGCCGGGGCGTTGTAGGTAGCGGCAAGGTCCTGCACGATCTCGGAAAACCGGGCAGACCCATCGACGCGGGACAAAATAGCCATCCCGATCTGATCCAGCTCGATCACCTTCTCGGGCGCCATCAACACCGTGCGGTCGCGCACCTCATCGCGCTGCACCCGCACGCCGCGCGGCAGGTATGGACGGTCGCTCTGGCGCAGTTCCAGAGTCATAGCAAACCCTCGCCCGGTTGCCACGCACCCGGAGGGATCATCCCAGGTTCAACATAGGCCGACCACAGCGCATCCAACTGCGCCCACAACACATTGGTTTTGAAGATCAGAGCCTCGCAGGCCATGTCCTCTTTCTCGGACGTGTCGGCATGATCCAGAACCCAATTCAGGCCAAAAGCCACATCCTTGGGGGCCTGAGTCAGACGTTTGCGGAAATAGGACAGACTGTCGGCATTGGCAAAATCGTAATGCTCCAGCAGCCCTTCGATCCGCTGTTCATGAATCTTCGGCGCAAAAAGCTCGGTCAGCGAGGACGCGACTGCCTGCAACAGCGGCTTCTCACGCACATAATGCACATAAGCATCCACTGCGAATTGCGTGGCAGGCAAAATCCCACGCCCCGAGGCGACATAGTCCGGATCAAGCCCAACCGCCTCGGCCAGTTTCAACCAGCGCCGGATGCCACCGCCTTCGCCAATGTCGCCATCATGGTCCTCGATGCGCGAGCGCCATTCGCGGCGGATGTCCGGATCGGTGCAGCGCGACATGAAGGCCGCGTCTTTCATCGGGATCGCGGCCTGATAGGCCCAGCGGTTGATCACCCAGGCTCGCGCCTGATCCGGGGTGCACTCGCCGCTGTGCAGGCGGTGATGAAACGGGTGCTTGTCATGATAGCGCTCGGCCCCGATCTGACGCAGACGGGCTTCAAGGCTCTCTCGGCTCATATCGTGATCTCCTGCCCGTCGTAGGCAATGGTCCAGCCTGCGGCCTCGACAAAGGCACGCTCCGGCCCGTCCGGTTGTAAAATAGGATTGGTGTTGTTGATATGGATATAGGTCTTGGCCGCCGCGATGCCCTTTAAGCCCTCGATCGAGCCGTCCCCACCACTGACCGAGATATGGCCCATACGATGACCCGTCTTTATACCGGTGCCGGTGCGGATCATCTCATCATCATCCCAAAGTGTTCCGTCAAAGAACAACTGATCCGCATCCACAAGTTGATCCAGCAGAGCCGGGGTGATTTGCGCGCATCCCGGAATGTAATAGGCAACCTTGTCCCCTGTCGTCAGGCGCACTCCAACAGTTTGCTCCCCAATGAGATCGGTTTGAACACTGTCACCTTCCATGAACAAAGGCACTTTGCCCGGAACCGCAAACAAGCGCGCCTGTAACCCATCCTGCAAAGCAAAGTCCTGATCCAGAGATATCCGTGTCCGTTCGACCTTTTCACGGTTCACAGCATCGAAGATCCTGTTCTGGGCCAGAACATCCAGAATATCCCCCGTTGCAAACAGCGAAAACGGCGTCTGTTCACGCAGGCTCAACAACCCGGCGATATGGTCGATATCCCCATTGGTCAGCAACACTGACGCCACAGGCGTGTCGCGCAGCGCACGGGGATGCATTTTCGGATTGTCCAGCATCTGCTGCCGGATGTCAGGTGATGCGTTCAGAATGCTCCACCGAACGCCGTCAGGCGAGACTGCCAGTGACGATTGGCCGGAAGACGAGATAAGGCCCTTGCGGGCATCCTCGCAATTCCGGCAACCACAATTCCATTGCGGTAAACCACCGCCTGCAGAAGCCCCAAGAACCAGAAAATGCACCTCGGGCCTCCGCTAGAGTTCACATAATCAGAACAGGTCGCGCTCGTGCTCGCGGCCTTCATCCTCGGACGGAGAATACATGTTGATCTCCATACCGCAGTTCACTTCTTTCAGTTTCGGTGTGCTCCAAGTCATCGCTACCTCCCATGAGTGACTGGCAATTTCAAAAAACCTACAACCCACATCATTTTCGGAAAATGCTGCTTTGGTCGTACGCTCCGGTCACAGTGTCCGAGCCGCGCCCCACCACGTCAACCGTCTTGGGGTCGTAGATAAGGCTTAGGACTTTTGTCGAATGTCGCGGCTTGGGGCGTAAATATAATGTTGCGTATATGCGCGTGATCGTTGCCCTGCTTTTGCTGATCCTAAGCGGTCTGACGGCCATGGCCGAGCCGTTGCCACGTGAGAAACTGGCGTCGTTCGTTCGCGCTCCCTTTTCGCTGGGCGAGGCCCTGAACGACGACGGCGTCTATTCCTTGCTCAACTCTGGCGGGATCGAGGCGGGTTATGTCTTTGAAACAGAACCGTTAGCCCCGCTGCCCGGTTTCTCGGGCGCGCCTATCAACATGCTGGTCGTGCTCGATCTCGAAGGTCGTTTTCTGGACGTCCAACTGATCGAACATAATGAGCCGATCTTTGTGTCAGGTCTGGGCCAGGCACCGTTCCACAAATATTTCGAACAGTATGGAGGGCTGTCTATTTCAGACTCGATCGTCGTCGGCACGCCCTATGGGGATGCCGCCAGCGGCTCACAGCTTGTTTACCTCGACGGCGTCACCAAGGCCACGGCCAGCGTCCGAATTGCCCACGAATCTGTCATGGGGGCCGCCTTGGCGGTTGCCCGCGAAAAGATGCAGGGACTGGCCACCGCGCCCCCGGCCTATCCCGACCCCGACTATGACGAGGCGCTGACATGGGACGCTCTGGTTGATCAAGGCATCGCCACCCACAAGACCCTCAGTAATGCCGAGGTCGACGCGCTGTTTGCTGGAACATTGTGGGAGGATGACGACCCCGAAGCGCAGGACTACCCGGCCGAGCCGTTCCTGGACCTCTGGATTGTGGACCTCGGACCGAAATCTATCGCCCGCGCGGCCCTGTCTGAAGACAGTTTTGATGAGCTTCAACGCTTCATGGAAATCTCGGACAATGATGAGCCGATCCTGCTGATCGAAACCGCCCGTCACGGCTTGGTCAGCGACGAGTTTGTACGCAACACCGCGCCCGATTGGATCTCGGCCGAACAGGATGGACTGCCTGTCGCGCTGCGCGATGCAGACCTGCTGGTCGAGCTTGCCGACGGAATGCCGGACGGCACCGCTATGATCCTGCGCACCGACCGGCGACTGGGCTTCGATCCATCGCGGGAATGGGTGCTTAAGGTACTGGCTGTGCGCGAACACGGGATGTTTCAACCCGAGATCGGCTCGGTCACCATGGACGTCCCCCATGTCACCCCTGCGCGGTTCTTTCAGCGCCCCGTGCAAATCAAGCCCGCGCCACCTTGGCTCGAAGCGCTGCGCAATCGTCAAAACGATATGATTGTGCTTGGTGTCCTGCTGACCGTGCTTGTTGGCATCTTGAGCCTGCGCATGAATGCACTGGCCGCGCAACCTATGTTCACACCACTGCGCCTGACCATTCTGGCGGTGGTGGTTGGCTTTGTCGGATGGTGGGGACAGGGACAGCTTTCCATTGTCACCGTACTGGGCACGCTTAGAACAGCCCTCGACGGGGGCAGCTATGCTTTCCTTCTATACGACCCGTTTTCGCTGCTGATCTGGGCCGTGTCGATTGCAGGCCTCGTCGCGTGGGGCAGGGGGCTGTTCTGTGGCTGGCTCTGCCCCTTTGGAGCATTGCAAGAGTTGGCACATCATGTCGGAAAAGCCCTGCGCGTCCCGCAAATCGAACCCTCCCGCGCCTGGGACCAAAGGTTGAAGTGGTTGAAATACATTGTGCTGGGCGGTCTGATCGTCACCGTATTCGTTGCACCTGATCAGATCGACAAAGCCGCCGAGGTCGAGCCCTTCAAAACCACAATCACCACGTTCTTCATCCGTGAATGGTACTATGTGGCCTATGCCGTCTTCTGGCTGCTGCTGGGCATGGTCCTGTTCAAAGGCTTCTGTCGCTATGTCTGCCCCCTGGGCGCATTTCTGGCGATCGGTGGGCTTCTACGCGGACGCGACTGGATCGATCGACGCGCCGAATGCGGCTCTCCCTGTCAGCTTTGCCGTGTGAAGTGCAAATACGGCGCGATCAAGAAAACAGGCCAGATTCAATATGACGAGTGCTTCCAATGCCTCGACTGCGTCGCCATCCACGATGACAAACAGCGCTGCGTACCACTGATCGTCGCGGCCCGACGTCAGGCCAGAAAGGTCGCCGCCGAATGATCGCCCGCCGCCGTTTCCTTACTATATCCGCCGCCGCACTGGCCACGCCTGCCGCGGCGAGGTCCATCCACTGGCAGGGATACGCCATGGGGGCCGAGGTCAGCCTGACCCTGGATGCCACCCCCGAAGATGCCCAAATCGCCATTTCCCGCGTTGAGAGGCTGCTCAAACGATGCGAGGAGATGTTCAGCCTCTATGATCCAAACTCGGTCCTATCTGAACTCAACAAGACCGGTTTTCTGAGGAACCCTCCGCGCGAAATGCTGGACCTGTTGCGCATCTGCGGGCAAGCACATCGAGTGACCAAAGGCCTGTTTGACCCAACGGTACAACCGCTCTGGGCCGCTTTGCGGCAGGGCGGGGATGTGAATGATGCGCGCTCCCTGATCGGTTGGGAACGCGTTAGCATCACAGCCGAACGGATCAGGCTGGACAATGGTCAGGCATTGACGCTGAATGGCATCGCGCAAGGATATGCGACCGATCTTGTGGCACATGCGCTGAAACAGGCCGGATGGTCCAGCGTTTTGGTCAACATAGGTGAATTCTACGCAGGGGGCCGCCCCTGGACTATGGGCATTGCTGATCCCCTACATGGCCTGGTAGAAACGGTCGCGCTCAAAAACCGTTCCGTCGCAACCTCCAGCCCTGGCGCGATGTACCTGGAAGGAACTCAATCCCACATCCTGAACCCCGACGGGCAAGATCCAGCCTTGTGGTCAACCGTCAGCGTCATCGCCAACACGGCCACTTGGGCAGACGCGCTTTCCACGGCTTTTTGCCATGCGAACGCTGCGGAAATCTCGCGCACTTTAACCCGATCGCCGGACAATCCGACCGCAATCTGTGTGCAAGACGACGGTACCATTCAATCTATTAAAACATAAAAAAGCCCCGCTTTTGTTGCGGGGCTTTTGGGTTTGTTTGTCTAGGCGGTT